>WGNW01000043.1 GCA_016124315.1 Alphaproteobacteria bacterium | reverse complement strand
GGCAGCGTCACGTCGCCGACGTCGTTGAACTCGAGCTCACCCAGAACGGTGAAGAACGAGCCCTCGTCGATATAGACCGAATTCACCAGGTTGTTCGAGTCCGTCACCGTGTCGTAGCGGAACTGGTAGCGCAGCCCCATCGACAGGTATTCGGTGATCGGGAAGACGGCCCGAAGATTGAAGCCGCTCGATCCCTGGGTGAACGAGCTTTCCTTGTAGTCGACGCGGCGGTGGAACAGGTCGAAGCCGGCCGCCAGGTTACGGTTCATGAAGTACGGCTCGGTGAAGCCCAGGTCGACCTGCTGGCGCCGGCCCGATGCGGCCAGCGACACCTGCAGGTCCTGGCCGCGGCCGAGCAGGTTGCGCTCGCGGATGCTGATCTCGCCGATCAGGCTTTCGCTCGACGACACGCCCGCGCCGACGCTGAGCTCGCCGGTGGACTGTTCCTGCACGGTGGCGGTGAGCACCACGCGGTCGGGCGAACTGCCCTGCGCCTGGTCGATCTCGACGCCGTCCTTCTCCTCAAAGTAGCCGAGCGCCCGGATACGGGTCTTCGAACGGCGCAGCTTGGCGGTGTTGAACGCGTCGCCCTCCACCAGCCGGAACTCGCGGCGAATCACCTTGTCCAAGGTGCGCACGTTGCCGACGATGTCGATGCGCTCCACGTAGACCCGCGGCGCGTCGAGCACCCGGTAGGTGATGTTGATGATCTTGTTTTCCTTGTCGCGGGTGATCTTGGGCCGGACGTTGACGAAGGCGTAGCCGATCTTGCCCGCCGCCTCGGTGATCGCCTCGACGGTGTTCTCGATCTCCTTGGCGTTGTAGGTCTCGCCCTCCTCGGTCTGAACCAGCGGCTCCAGCTGCTCGGGCTTCAGATCCTTGATCTCGCTCTCCACCGCGACCTTGCCGACCTTGTAGATCGGCCCCTCTTCGAGGGTGATGGTGATGTAGAAGTCCTTGCGGTTTCGGCTCAGTTCGGCCACCGCCGAGATGGTGCGGAAATCTGCAAAGCCGCGCTGCAGGTAGTACTGGCGCAGCAGCTCGCGGTCATACAGCAGACGGTCCGGGTCGTAGGTGTCGTTTGAGGTCAGGAAGCGCCACCAGCGGGCTTCCTTGGTGGCGATCTCGCCGCGCAGATCGCCGTCGGAGAACTTCTGGTTGCCCAGGATGTTGATGCGGCGGACCGTGGTCTTCTCGCCCTCGCTGATCTCGTAGACCAGGTTCACGCGGTTCTGGGGCAGCTCGATGATCTTGGGCTCGACGGTAGCGGCGAATCGCCCCGACCGGCGGTAGAGCTCGATCAGGCGCTGCAGGTCGGCCTGGACCTTCGCCCGCGTGTAGACCGTGCGCGGCTTGATCTGGAGTTCCTGCCGGAGCTTGTCGTCGTCGAGCTTCTTGTTCCCCTCGAAGGCGATGCGGTTGACGATCGGATTCTCGACCACCGACACCACCAGGGTGTTGCCGCGAAGCTCGATCTTCACGTCGGCGAACAGGCCGGTGGCGAACAGCCGCTTCAGCGACTGGTCGACGATCTCCGGATCGTACCGGTCGCCCGGCGCCACGAGCAGGTAGGATCGGACCGTATCCGGTTCGATGCGCTGGTTGCCTTCGACCCGGATGGCCGAGATAACAGCCGACTGCGCGTACGCGGGCTGCGCCAGTCCGGGGATTATCATCATGACTGCGGCAAGCAGCCACGATCTCCACGAATACTGCCGCATCTCGTTACTCGACCATCACTGTAATGCTCTTGATTAGACTCGGGACACGATGCCGATCAGGTCGTTCCATGTCACCACGACCATCAGCAGGAGAACCAGGGCCATTCCCAGGCGGAAGCCGTATTCCTGGACCTTCTCGCCCAGGGGGCGGCCGCGAACGGCTTCACAGGCATAATAGAGAAGATGCCCGCCGTCCAGCATGGGAATCGGAAACAGGTTGATCAGGCCGAGATTGACCGACAGGGCCGCGCCCATCATCACCAGCCCGATCAGGCTCACCTGCGCGACCTGTCCGGACACCTCCGCGATCTTGAGCGGACCGCCAAGGTCCTTGACCGACCGCTCGCCCTGGACCATCTCGGCGACGACCCTGACGATGAGAACCACGTTGTCGCGGATCTCCTTGCCGGAGTAGTAGAACGATTCCAGCGGGCCGCGCCTGACCACCTCGCGGTGGTGGCTTTCGATCCCCATCTGGCCGTATTTCATGGAGCCATGGGTCACCGTGGTGGGCGTCACCCGCAGCGTGCTGACCCGGCCGTCCCGCCGGACGGCGACCGATAGCGTCTTGCCGGGATTCATCGCGACGATGTTGCGGACCTCTTCGAAGGACTGCACGTCGATACCACCCACCGACAGGATGCGGTCCTGGGTATGGAACCCGGCCGTTGCGGCGGGCGAATCCTTGACCACGCCGTCGATCACCGGCGCGGTGAACGACTGCCCGACGGTCATGAACAAGCCGGCGAACAGGACGAAGGCCAGCACGAAGTTGGCGATCGGGCCGGCGGCGACCACCGCCGCCCGCTGGTGCACCGGACGGAAGTGGAAGCAGTCGCGCCGGTCTTCCTCGCTCATCTGGTCAAGGGCCGCCGACTGGTTGCTGGCGCCCGTCGCATCGCCGAAGAACTTGACGAAGCCGCCCAGCGGTACGGCGGAGACGCGCCATTCGATGCCGTTACGGTCTATCCGGCTCCAGATGGGCGGTCCGAACCCGATGGAGAAGATGTCCACCCGGATGCCGAACCGGCGCGCGACCCAGAAGTGACCGAGCTCGTGGAAGAACACCAGCACCGAGAACACGCCGAGGAAGGCGACCGCCGAGATGACTATGGAGTAGATTCCCATCGATATCCTTCCGCCCCTAACGGCTAGCCCAGCAATGCGGTCGCGTGCGACCTGGCTTCCGCGTCGATTTGCTCCAGATCATCCCATCCGCGCAACGGGCGCGTACCCATGCGTTCGAGCACAGTCTGGACAATTTGCGGGATTTTCAGGAAGGCTATTCGCGACTGCAAAAAACCCTCCACGGCGACTTCATTGGCTGCGTTCAGGATAGTAGGAGCGCACCCCCCGGTTTGCAAGGCTTCGCGCGCCAGGCGAAGGGCCGGAAAGCGCTCCAGATCGGGCTGTTCGAAGTCGAGCCGGGATACCTCGGAGAGGTTGAGTCGATTGACCGGCGTCTCCATCCGGTCGGGCCAGGCCAGGGTGTGGGCGATGGGCGTGCGCATGTCGGGCGAGCCGAGCTGGGCGAGGACGGAGCCGTCCACATAGGACACCATGCTGTGGATCACCGACTGGGGATGGACCAGCACGTCGATCTGCCCGGCCTCGACCGGGAACAGGTGGAATGCCTCGATCGCCTCCAGGCCCTTGTTCATCAGGGTGGCCGAATCGATGGAGATCTTGGCGCCCATGGACCAGTTGGGATGCTTGACCGCCTGGGCCGGCGTAACCCGCGCCATCTCCTCGCGGCTCAGGCTGCGGAACGGCCCGCCCGAGGCGGTCAGGATGATCTTCTCCACCCGCTCCGGATGATCGAAATCGAACACCTGGAAGATGGCGTTGTGCTCCGAATCGACCGGCAGCAGGGTGGCGCCGAACTTGCCCACCTCGCGGACGAACAGTTCGCCGGCGCAGACCAGGCACTCCTTGTTGGCGAGGGCCACGGTCGCCCCTCGCCGCACGGCCGCCAGGGTCGGCCAGAGGCCGGCGGAACCGACGATGCCGGCCATCACCCAGTCGGACGGATGCGTCGCCGCCTCGACGACGCCCTGCGGCCCGGCGAGGACCGCGACGTTGGTGCCGGCCAGCGCGTCCTTCAGCTCCTGGTACCGCGCGGCGTCGCCGATCGCCACCATGCGGGGGCGGAACCGGCGCGCCTGCTCGGCCAGCAAGGCGACATTGGACATCGCCGTCAGCGCGATCACCTCGTATGCGCCGGGATTGCGGGCCACCAGGTCCAGGGTGCTGCATCCGATGGATCCGGTGGACCCCAGCAGGGTCAGCGTGCGCGGCAGCAGGTCGGGTTTGTTCAGCGGTTCGGCCATGGTGCGGGCACCGTCTTAGTTCTGGAGGAAGAATGCAAGGGCGACCACCGGGACGGTGAAGATCAGACTGTCGATCCGATCGAGCACGCCACCATGGCCCGGGATGAGAGTGCCGCTGTCCTTGACGTTGAAGCGCCGCTTGATGGTCGATTCCAAGATATCTCCCGCCTGAGACCAGACTGCGAGCACAAAGCCTACCAAGAACATGGGCGCGGGAGAACTCAAAGCGGCGAGACCGGGCGGCGCCAGCAGCACAACGCCGGTCGAAACCGCGCCGGCAAGCACCGCCCCGCCCAGCAGGCCCGCCCACGTCTTGTTGGGGCTGAGCCGGGGCGCGAGCTTGGGACCGCCGAGGAGCGAGCCTGTCAGGTAGGCGCCGATGTCAGAGCCCCAGATGATCAGCAGCACCCAGAGCACCGCGAAGAAGCCGCCCGCCTGGCGCAGCCATACCAGCGAAAGCAGCGCGACGCCCAGATAGGCGAGCCCGAAGACCGGCCAGAACGGCACCGCGCGGCGGACCGCGGCGACGCCGAGCACGAGCACCGCGCCGACGCCGAGGAAGACCAGCGCCGTCCAGCCGTTCACCTCCAGCAGCGCCGCCGCCGCCAGCACCAGGGTCGTCGCGTTGACGACGGTGAGGGCCGGCCGCGCCGACGCCGTCACCCGGTTCCACTCCACGGTCGCGTAGATCGCCACTGCGGTCGCCGCGGCGGCGAACCACCAGCCGCCGAGCCAAAGGATGCCCAAGGCGATCGGCACCATGACAAGGGTCGATACGGTCCGGACGAGAAGACGCTGAAGCAAATCGATTCCCAGCCCCGGCGGTCTCAGGCGCTGGTCGTCGCGCCGTAGCGGCGCTCGCGGGCGCCGAACTGGTCGATGGCCCATTGCAGGCAGTTCTTGTCGAAATCGGGCCAGAAGACGTCCATGAACAGCAGTTCCGCATAGGCCGCCTGCCAGAGCATGAAGTTGCTCAGGCGCTGCTCGCCGCTGGTGCGGATCAGCAGGTCGGGGTCGGGCAGCTCGCTGGTGTAGAGATATCCGGAGAACAGCCGCTCGTCGATCTCCTCGAGCTCGATCTCGCCGCGCTTGTGGGCGGCGGCGATGCGCCGCACCGCCTGCACGATCTCGGCCTGCGCGCCGTAACTGATGGCGATGGTCAGGGTGAGGCCGCTGTTGTGCCTCGTGCGCTCCTCGCCCTGGTTGATGAGGTCGGTGATGTCGTTCGACAGCCGCGACCGGTCGCCGATGATCTTGAGGCGCACCCCGTTCCGGGCCAACTCGTTGATCTCGCGGCGGAGATAGAGGCGCAGCAGGCCCATGAGGTCGTCCACCTCCGAGGCCGGCCGCTTCCAGTTCTCCGACGAGAACGCGAACAGGGTAAGGTATGAGACGCCCATTTCACGGCAGCCTTCCACGGCGCGCCGTACGGCCTCGGCTCCCTCGCGGTGGCCCGCGATCCTCGGCAGGCCGCGCGACTGCGCCCACCGCCCGTTGCCATCCATGATGATGGCGATGTGGGCGGGCAATGCGCCGAAGCGCTGTTTTGCCGAGGCGTCGAGCATCGTCAAACCTGCATGATGTCCTTTTCCTTGGCGCTCAGCATTTCGTCAATGCGGCCGACCATGCGGTCGGTCAGCGCCTGGATTTCATCCGCGTAGAGCTTGTGATCATCCTGACTGATCTCGCTCGCCTTTTCGAGCCGCTTCAGCACGTCCATGCCGTCGCGCCGCACGTTCCGCACCGCGACCTTGGCCTGCTCGGCGTACTTGCCGGCCACCTTGGTCAGCTCGGCGCGGCGCTCCTGGTTCAGCTCGGGAAGGGGAATGCGCACCAGGGTCCCGTCGGCCGCCGGATTGAGCCCCAGCCCCGAGTTGCGGATGGCCTTCTCCACCGCCGACACATTGCTGCGATCCCACACCTGCACGCTCAGCATCCGGGAGTCGGGCACGCTGACGGTGCCGACCTGGTTGAGCGGCATGTGCGAGCCGTACACCTCCACGGTGATCGGATCGAGCAGCGACGCCGATGCCCGGCCGGTCCGCAGCCCCCCGAATTCGGTCGCCAGCACGTCCACGGCGCCCTGCATGCGCCGTTCGATGTCGTCCAGGTCGATGTCCTCTTCATCGTCTGCCATGGTCGGTCCCCTACTTGCCTATCATCGTAAACGTGCCCTGCCCGGACAGCACCCTGGCGAGCGCGCCCGGCTCCTGGATCGAGAAGACCAGGATGGGGATGTCGTTCTCGCGGGCGAGCGACACCGCCGATGCATCCATCACCTTCAGGTCGTTGGACAGCACCTCCAGATAGTTGAGCCTGGAATGGTACACCGCATCGGGATTCTTCTTCGGATCGTCGGAATAGACGCCGTCCACCTGAGTGCCCTTGAGCAGGGCGTCGCAGCGCATCTCGGCCGCCCGCAGCGCCGCGGCGGTATCGGTGGTGAAGAACGGGTTGCCGGTCCCTGCCGCGAAGATCACCACGCGCCGCTTCTCCATGTGGCGGATGGCGCGCCGCCTGATATAGGGCTCGCAGACGCTCGACATCGGGATGGCCGACAACACCCGAGTCGCTACTCCCTTGTTTTCCATGATGTTCTGCATGGCGAGCGCGTTCATGACGGTCGCCAGCATGCCGATCTGGTCGGCGCTCGCCCGGTCCATGCCCTGCGCTGCGCCCGACAGTCCCCGGAAGATGTTGCCGCCGCCGATCACCAGGCAGACTTCCGTCCCGGCTTCGACCACGTCCCTGACGTCCTCGGCGATGCGGTCGACCGTGGACAGGTCGATGCCATAGGATCTGTCGCCCATCAGGGCCTCGCCCGACACCTTCAGCAGGACTCGGCGATATTGCGAGGGCGTGGCCAATGGATTCCCTTCTCGCGTCGTGGGACAGACCGAAACGCGGCCCGAGGCCGGCGGCGCACATTACAACATCTGCGGCGGGCTGATTAGCCCGTATTGCAGGTTTATGTCGAAAACGCCGCGCCCGAGGCCGGGCGCGGCCAGTTTCCGGTCAGCCCGCCAGGTTGGCGACCTCGGAAGCGAAGTCGCCGGACTCCTTCTCGATGCCTTCGCCGAGGACGAAACGGGCGAAACCCGTCACCTTCACGTCGGTGCCCAGTTCCTTGGCCAGGCCGGCGACCACCTTCTCGACCTTGCTCTCGCCGTCGATCACCCAGGTCTGGGACAGCAGCACCACGTCCTCGTAGAACTTGCGCATGCGGCCGTCGACCATCTTCTGGATGATGTCCTCGGGCCGGCCCGATTCCCGCGCCTGCTGCACAAGCACCTGACGCTCACGCTCGACGACGTCCTGATCGAGATCGTCGGGGGAGACCGACTGAGGCGCGGCGGCCGCGATGTGCATGGCCAGCTGCCTGCCGAAGGCCTCCAGCTTCGCCGTGTCGCCGGCGGACTCCAGGGCGACCAGCACGCCGATCTTGCCCAGGCCGCCCGTGACCGGATTGTGCACGTAGCTGACGACGACGCCCTGGTCGACGGCCAGGCTCACCATCCGCCGGATCGCCATGTTCTCGCCGATGGTCGCGATCAGGTGAGTGAGCTGCTCGGCAACCGTGCGCGCCTCGTCCGGATAGCCCGTTCCCAGCACCACGTCCTGGTCGCCGCCATTGGCCAGGGCGAGGTCGGCCACGGTCTGCACGAAGGACTGGAAGGTCTCGTTGCGGGCCACGAAGTCGGTCTCGGAGTTGACCTCGGCCATGGCGCCGGCCTTGCCGCCGACGCTGACGCCCACCAGGCCCTCCGCCGCCACCCGGCCCGACTTCTTCGCCGCCGCGGCCAGGCCCTTCTGGCGCAGCCAGTCGACGGAAGCCTCCAGGTCGCCCGAATTCTCGGTCAGCGCCTTCTTGCAGTCCATCATGCCGGCGCCGGTCTTCTCGCGAAGCTCCTTCACAAGCGCAGCGGTGATCTCAGCCATGATTCTTCCTTCCTCGGGACGGGTACTCGGTGACAAATGGGGGCCGTTTTAAGCGGCCCCCGTTACGACTGAATGAACGTCGGACTCAGCCGTTAGCGGCCGGGGCCTGCTCCTTGGGAGCCGCTTCGGCGGTCTCGGGCTGGGCCTCGCCCTCGGGAAGGTCCTCGACGCCGGGCTCCTCGGACTCGCCGATGTCCACGCCGCCGGCAACCAGCTCCCGCTGGATGCCTTCCAGCACCGCCGAGGCGACGAGGTCGCAGTAGAGGTGGATGGCGCGGCTGGCGTCGTCGTTGCCCGGGATCGGGAAGTCGATGCCGTCCGGGTCGCAGTTGGTGTCGAGCACCGCCGCTACCGGAATGCCCAGGGTGTTGGCTTCCTGGATCGCGATCGACTCCTTGTTGGTGTCGATGACGAAGATCAGGTCAGGCAGGCCGCCCATGTCCTTGATGCCGCCCAGCGAGCGCTCCAGCTTCTCGTACTCGCGGTGCTGGCGCAGGCGCTCCTTCTTGGTCAGGCCGCCGCTCTCGCCGGAGTTCATCTCCTCCTCGAGCTGCTTCAGGCGGCGGATCGACTGGGAGATGGTCTGCCAGTTGGTCAGCATGCCGCCGAGCCAGCGGTGGTTGACGTAGTACTGGCCGGACTTGCGCGCGGCGGCGGCGATCACGTCGGCCGCCTGGCGCTTGGTGCCCACGAACAGGACGCGCCCGCCGCCGGCAGTGATGTCGCGGACGGCGACCAGCGCCCGGTTGAGCAGCGGCACCGTCTCGGACAGGTCGATGACGTGGATCTTGTTGCGGGCGCCGAAGATGTACGGGCCCATCTTGGGATTCCACCGATGGGTCTGGTGGCCAAAGTGAACGCCGGCCTCGAGAAGCTGGCGCATGGAAACCTGGGGCAGAGACATATCTGCAACTCTCCTTTACCGGTTCAACCTCCGCAGGGGAAAGAGCCGGCCAGGCCGGCACCGGATCGATCGGACAACACATCCGACCGCCACCCTGCGTGCGTGATGGGCGGTCATTTAGCCCGTCGTCCCGCAGGATGCAAGGAGTTTGGGCGGGGACGCGCCTATTGCCCCGGTTGTAACGAGATCCTCGGGTCCGGCGACGATAGCTGCAAGGCCTGGTTCGCGTTCGAGGAGTTCGCCCGCGCCAAGCGGTCCACGCCGCACCTCGTCCTCGACTGCGCCAAGGGCGCCGTCTGCTACGAGAACTTCCCGACGACGGCGGGGGAACCGTGATCACAGCGTCCGGATGGCCATTCCGGCCGTAAGGAAGCCTGAACGCTACTTGTGCAGCGCGCGGTCCAGTGTTTCCGAGGTGAGGTCGTAGTCGGCTTCGGGCGGAATGTTCAGCTTGCCGTCGACGATTTCCGGCAGCACCGTGACGATGGTCGACCGGCGCGCCGCCTCCAGCGCATCGTCGACCCGCTTGTTGCGGCCCAGCTTGGCAAGCTGCATGCGCGTCGGAAATGTGATCTCGCGCTTCCCGGCGGCCTCGTCGGCCAGCGCCTGGGAGGCGCTGATCCACACCGAGTCCACGGATTCCCCGCCGTCGTGCTCGTGCAGATGATCCTCGGGCACGCGCACCATGTAGAACCAGGTGTCGTAGCGCCGGGGCGCGCCCGTCGGGGTGATCCAGTGGGCGAAGGGCACCAGCAGGTCGGTCATGAACTCGATGTTCTCGGCCTCGGCGACCTCGACCATGTTGGTCTCGCCCTTCTCCAGCCGCTTGCGATGGCGCTCGGCGATCCGCTGCCTGTGCGCTTCCCCGACGAAGCCACTGCCGTCCCGCTCCCGCGCCAGCAGGATACCCGATTCCTCGAAGACCTCGCGGATGCCGGTGATGCGCAGCGCCACGTCGTCCGAGGTGCAGGTGGCATACTGCGCCGCGCCCATGTCCGCGGAGTCGTGCTTGCCGCCCGGAAAGACCAGCGCGCCGCCCATGAACTTCATGTCCCGGTGGCGCTGCACCATCAGGACTTCCATCTCGCCCGGCCGATCGCGCAGCAGCATGACGGTGGCGGCCAACGGGATCTTGTCTGTCATCAGATTTCCTGCACTTCGAGGATGCCGGGGACGACCTCGAGGCTGTCCCGCAACTGGGGGGAAACCTTGTAGCGCCGGGCGAGGGTCAACTCAACCTGCCGACTGGTCTCGGGCAGGTTGAGGGTGACGTGGACATAGCCCCTGCCCTGGCCGCCGGCGTCCAGGATCTCCCGGACGACATCGAGCGGTTCGTCGCCGCCCAGCACGATGCGCAGGCCGGTACCCGCGCTCGCCGCCACCTCGTCGACGCTCTGGACGGTCTGCGCCACCATCTTCGGCGTCTCGCCCTCCATGCGCGCCTCGACGGTGAGCACGATGGCCTTGTTGACCTGCAGCAGGTCGCGCGACGCCACCAGCAGCTGGGAGAAGAACGTCACCTCGAACGCGCCGCTCGGATCGGAGAGCTCGACGAAGGCGTAGGGCTTGCCCTTCTGCGACTTGCGCTCCTGCACGCGGGAGATCACGCCGGCCAGGCGGAAGCCGGTCATCCCCCGCTGCATCCGCGCCAGCGCCTCCGACCAGGGCAGCACGTTCTGCTGGGTGAGCGCCCGCCTGTAGGCGTCGAGCGGATGGGCGGTGAGGAAGAAGCCGACGGAATCGAACTCCTGGGACAGCTTCTCCAGCGTCGTCCAGTCGCGCACCGCCGGCAGCTTCACCGGCGCAGGGTCGCCGCCGCCGCCGAACAGCCCGACCTGGCTCGACTCCCGCTCGCTCGCCGCCGCCGCCGCGTGGCGCAGCAGGGTCTCGATCGCCTCGAAGCTCTGGCCCCGGTTGGCGTTGAGGCCGTCCAGCGCCCCCGAACGCACCAGGTTCTCGAGCTGCCGCTTGTTGACCTGCCGCGGGTCGAGCCGGCGCGCCAGGTCGCCCAGGTCGCGGTAGACGCCGCCGGTCCGGCGCTCGGCGACGACGCTTTCCATGGCGTGGGCGCCGACATTCTTCACCGCCGCCAGGGCGTAGCGCACGCCGAGCCGCCCTGCCTCGGCCTCCTCAACAGCGAACTCCACGGCCGAACGGTTGATGTCGGGCGGCAGCAGCGGGATCGACAGCCGGTCCAGCTCGCGGCGGAACATGTTGAGCTTGTCGGTGTTGCCGGCGTCCAGCGACATGGAGGCGGCGAGGAACTCCACCGGATGGTTGGCCTTGAGCCAGGCCGTCTGGTAGGCGACGAGGGCGTAGGCCGCCGCGTGGCTCTTGTTGAAGCCGTAGCCGGCGAACTTGTCCACCAGGTCGAAGATGAAGGTCGCCTGCTCCGGATCGACGCCCTTGGCCGAGGCGCCCTCGACGAAGCGGGCGCGCTGGGCGTCCATCTCCTCCTGCTTCTTCTTGCCCATGGCGCGGCGCAGCAGGTCGGCCTCGCCCAGGCTGTAGCCGGCCAGGATCTGGGCGATCTGCATCACCTGCTCCTGGTAGATGATGACGCCGTAGGTCTCCTCCAGCACCGGCTTCAGCCACTCGTGCATGTAGCTGGGCGTCTCCTCGCCGTGCTTGCGCTTGATGTAGGTGGGGATGTTGTCCATTGGGCCGGGGCGATAGAGCGCCACCAGGGCGATGATGTCCTCGAAGCTGTCCGGCCGCAGGTTCTTGAGCACGTCGCGCATCCCTGAGCTTTCCAGCTGGAAGATGCCGACCGTGTCGCCCTTCGACAGCATCTGGAAAGTGCCGGGATCGTCGAGCGGCAGCCGCGCCGGGTCCACCGCGATGCCGCGCTGGGCAAGCAGGCCGACGGTCCGGTCGATCACGGTGAGGGTCTTCAGCCCCAGGAAGTCGAACTTCACCAGTCCGGCCGGCTCCACCCACTTCATGTTGAACTGGGTCACCGGCATGGGCGAGCGCGGGTCGCGGTAGAGCGGGATCAGCTCGTCCAGCGGACGGTCGCCGATCACCACGCCGGCCGCGTGGGTCGAGGCATGGCGGTAGAGGCCCTCGAGCTGCAGCGCCGTGTTGAGCAGGTTGGCGACGGACTCGTCGGCGTCCCGTTCGGCCTGGAGGCGCGGCTCCTCCTCGATGGCTTGGCCGAGCGGCGTCGGCTTGGCCGGGTTGTTGGGCACCAGCCGGCACAGCCGGTCCACCTGGCCGTAGGGCATCTCCAGCACGCGGCCCACGTCGCGCAGCGCCGCGCGGGCCTGCAGCTTGCCGAAGGTGATGATCTGGGCGACCTGGTTGAAGCCGTACTTCTCCTGCACGTAATGGATCACCCGGTCCCGCTTCTCCTGGCAGAAGTCGATGTCGAAGTCGGGCATGGACACGCGTTCCGGATTGAGGAAGCGCTCGAACAGCAGGCCGAAGCGCAGCGGGTCCAGGTCGGTGATCTGCAGCGCCCACGCCACCACCGAACCGGCGCCGGAGCCGCGGCCCGGTCCCACCGGCACGCCGTTTTCCTTCGCCCACCTGATGAAGTCGGACACGATCAGGAAATAGCCCGGGAACTGCATCTTGATGATGATGCCGAGCTCGTGGCGCAGCCGCTCCCGGTAGGGCGTCGCCGCCGCCTCCCGCGCCGCCGCGTCCATGTCCGGCGTGAACACATGGGCCTCGAGCCGGCGCTCCAGCCCCTCCTCCGCCTGCCGGCGCAGTTCCTCCGCCTCGTCGGCGTCATGGGAATATTTGGGCAGGATGGGCTTGTGGGTCTTCACCTTGAAGGCGCAGCGCCGGGCGATCACCACCGTGTTGTCCACCGCCTCGGGCAGGTCGGCGAACAGCACCTTCATCTCCTCCGCCGACTTGAAGTAGTGCTCGCGGGTCACCCGGCGGCGGTCGGTCTGCCCGACATAGGCGCCGCCGGCGATGCACAGCAGCGCGTCATGGGCCTCGTACATCTTCTGGGTGGCGAAGAACACGTCGTTGGTGGCAACCAGCGGCAGGTCGAGCCGGTAGGCGATGTCGATGAACGCGCCCTCGGTGCGCTGCTCATCCTGCTGGTTGTGGCGCTGGATCTCCACATAGACCCGTCCCGGCAACGCCTCGGCCATGCGCGCCGCCAGCGCCTCGGCCTCGGCCGGCTGGTTCTGCAGGATGAGGCGCCCCAGCGGCCCGTCCGGCCCGCCGGTCAGCAGCAGCAGCCCCTCGCCCGAGGCCAGCAGGTCGGCCAGCGCCACCTGCGGCTCGCTCAGGCCTTCGGTGTCCATGTAGGAGCGGCTGACCAGCCGGATCAGGTTGCGGTAGCCCGCCTCGTTCTGCACCAGCACCACCACCGGCGCCGGATCGGGCGCCGGCTTGCCAATGGCCGCCTCCTGGTAGCGCACCTTGAGGATGCAGCCGACGATCGGCTGGATGCCGGCCGCCGACAGCAGCTCCGACTGCTCCAGCGCGCCGAACAGGTTGGCGGTGTCGGTCACCGCCACCGCCGGCATCCGGTTCGCCGCGCACAGCTTCACCAGCGCCTTCAGGTGGATGGCGCCTTCGGACAGCGAGTAGGCGGAATGGACGCGGAGATGGATGAAGTCTGCCAAGGGATGCTCTGCGGTCAGGGAACAGAATCAGGGGCCGCGACGGCCGCCAGACACAAGATACTGCGTCGGCACAGCGGGGACAATTGAAGCGGCCGGAAAAGCGCATGGACGCCGAAGGTCGGCCGGCGGACCGGCCAGTGGCCCGCGTCTCCGCACCGGCGTATGCTTGGCGTCGACTTTATTAGCGGACGCCATTATGCGGTCAATCACGTTAGCCGTCGTCATTCTGCTCTTTGCCGGGATAGCGACGATTGCCGTCGCCGGCGAGGCTGTGACTGGCGCTGCCGACGCCAAGCCCAGGCAGGATCCCATGCATCCCGTGACCCAGCCGGAATATCCCGTCGAGGCGCGCCGTGACGGGAGCGAAGGAGCCGTCATTCTGGACTTTGTCGTCAGACCGGACGGCCAGGTGGAACCGAGTTCGATCGGGGTCGAAGAGAGCAGCGGATACCCGGTTCTCGATGACGCAGCCGTCGCGGAGGCTGCCAAGTGGCGGTTTCTGCCTGCCACCAGGAACGGCGCGCCCGTCGCGGCCATTCACCAGTTTCGCGTGGTCTTTCAACTGAGCGACGACACCGGAATCATGCCGACGCCCGCCGAGGACTTCCCCGGCGTTCTGGAGGACGACCCCGCGGTGCACGTCCCATTGAACCTTGATAGCGAAGGCGAGGCCTTCGACCCGGCGGCCGCACCGCCTAACGCTGCTCCACCGTCCCGTTGTGCAGCAGGATGCGGCGATCCATGCGGTCGGCCAGGGCGCCGTTGTGGGTGGCGATGAGCGCGCCGACGCCGTCCTCGCGGATCACCCGCAGCAGCTCGGCGAACACCGCGTCGGCGGTGGTCTCGTCCAGGTTGCCCGTGGGCTCGTCGGCGAACAGCACCTTGGGCTGGTTGGCCATCGCCCGGGCGATGGCGACGCGCTGCTGCTCGCCGCCGGAAAGCTGCGTCGGATAGTGCTCAAGCCGCTCGGCGAGGCCGAGCCGGGTGAGCAGGTCGGCGGCCCGCTCCCGCGCCGCCCGTGCCGGCTTGCCGGCGACCATCTGCGGCATGGCGACGTTGTCGAGAGCGCTGAACTCGGGCAGCAGATTGTGGAACTGGTAGACGAAACCGACGGTCTCGCGGCGGATGGCGGTACGGTCGCGGTCGGAAAGCTTGGCGCAATCCTTGCCGCCGATCACCACGTCGCCGCTGTCGGGCGTCTCCAGCAGGCCGGCGATGTGCAGCAGGGTCGACTTGCCGGCGCCGGACGGCCCGAGCAGCGCCACCACCTCGCCGCGGCCCACCTCGACGGAGGCGCCCCGCAGCACTTCCAGACGGCCGCGGGCGACCGGAAAACTCTTACGCACCTGGTTCAGATGCAGCGCCGCCTCACTCATAGCGCAGCGCCTCCACCGGATCGAGCCGCGCCGCCCGCCACGCCGGATAAATGGTCATCACCAGGCTGAGCACCATGGCGATGCCCACCACCAGCGCCACCTCCATGGGCTCGACGCTGGCCGGCAGGCCGTCGATGCCGTAGACCTCTGGCGGGAAGAAGGTGGTGTGCAGCAGGTGGCCCATCCAGTCCAGGATCTGGTTGCGGTAGTGGAGCAGCACGACGCCGATCACGAAGCCGATCACCGTGCCGCTGATGCCGAGCAGGCCGCCGCACAGGATGAACACTTTCATCACCGAGCGCCGCGACGCGCCGATGGTGCGCAGCACGGCGATGTCCCTGCCCTTGTCCTTCACCAGCATGATCAGGCTCGACATGATGTTGAACGCGGCCACCAGGATGATCAGCACCAGGATGACGAACATCACGTTGCGCTCCACCTTGAGCGCGCTGACCAGCCCCTGGTTCAGGCTCTCCCAGCTCACCAGCCGGTAGCCCGGCCCGATGGACTTCTTGATGGCGTCCTCGGCGGCGTCGATCGCCCGGGGATTGTCGAGCACGACCTCCAGTTCGGTGGCGTTGCCCTTCTGGCGGAAATAGGTCTGCGCGTCGGACAGCGGCATGAAGACGTAGGTGCTGTCGAACAGCACGTTGCCGACGGTGAAGACCGCCACCACCATGTAGTCGCGCATGCGCGGCGCCGAACCGAACGGCGTCGCCGTGGTCTGCGGCGAGACCAGGGTGACCAGGTCGCCGGGCACCACGCCCAGGCTCTCGGCGAGCCGCGAGCCGAGCACCACCGCGTCGCCCGGCTTGAAGTCCTTGATGTCGCCGGCGACGATCTCGTTGCGGCCTTTGGAATCCTTCTTGACGATGTCGTGGCGCATCATGTCCTGGGGCCGGATGCCGTGCACCATGACGCCGGCCGACTCGGCCGGCCCTACCGCCAGCGCCTGGCCCTCGACGATGGGCCTCGCGTCCTTCACGCCGGGCGTGTCGCGCAGTTCCTGCACCAGCTTGTCGTAGTCCCTGATGGGCTCGCCGTAATAGGTCTGCACCAGGATGTGGCCGCGCAGGCCGAGCAGCTGGTTGATCAGCGTATTCTGGAAGCCGTTCATCACCGACATGACGATGATCAGGGTGGCGACGCCCAGCACGATGCCGACCACCGACAGCAGCGCGGTCAGCGAGATGAAGCCGTCCTTGCGCCGGGCCCGCAGGTAGCGGGCCGCCAGCATCCACTCGAACGACGAGAACATCAGGCTCCCGCCAGCCGGTTGAGGGCCGCGTCTGCCGAAAGCTCCTCGGTCTGGCCGGTCGCCCTGTCCTTGAACTCCACCACGCCTGCCTTCACGCCGCGCGGCCCGATCACCACCTGCCAGGGCAGGCCGATCAGGTCGGCGTCGGCGAACTTCACGCCGGGCCGCTCGTCCCTGTCGTCGTAGAGCGTCTCGACGCCGGCGTTCATGAACCGCTCGTAGAGGCCGTCGGCGGCGGCGGTGCATTCGGCGTCGGCCGCCCGCAGGTTGATGAGCGCCACCTGGTAGGGCGCGACGCTGGCCGGCCAGACGATGCCGTTGTCGTCGTGGCTGGCCTCGATGATGGCGCCCACCAGCCGGGAGACGCCGATGCCGTAGGAGCCCATGTCGACGGGCACCATCTCGCCCGAGGGCGAGGCGACCGAGGCGCCCATGGGGGCGGAGTACTTGGTGCCGAAATAGAAGATGTGGCCGACCTCGATGCCCTTGCGCTGGCGCAGCCGGCCGGGCTCGACCGGGCAGTTGGCCGGATCGTGCTTCTCGTCGGCGGCGGCGTATAGGCCCTCGAGTTCGCTCACCAGGGAAAGGTCGGCGCGCTG
>WGNW01000087.1 GCA_016124315.1 Alphaproteobacteria bacterium | reverse complement strand
GACGATGCGCTCGGCGAGCGCGTCCATGCCCGCCGTGTTCGCCTGCACCACCGCCACGTCGCCGAACCGGTCGATCACCAGGCCGGGCAGGCCGTCCGCCTCGGCATGGATCAGCCGGTAGAACGGCCGGTCGAACAGCCGCTCGCGCAGCCGCAGCGCGGCGCCGATGCGCCGGCGGAAGAAGTCGGTGTCGACCGCCTCGGCGGGATCGCGGCAGAGGATGCGCCCGGCGATCAGCGTGTGCGGGTTGAACATGCCCGTGCCCAGCGCCCGGCCCTCGCCGGTCTGGAAGCGCACCAGTGCGCCGCGGGGCAGCGCCTTGGCGGCGGCGTCCATGGCGATCTCGTTGGAGTAGATCCACGGATGCCCGTGCTGCACGCGCAGGTGCATGCGCGGATTGAGGCGGATGGCGGGAAGGCTCATGGACGGGTTGCTGCCGCTCTGTTGCTCGGACCCCCACACCTAGCGGGAATGACGGCCCTCGCCAACCGCGCGTTGGGAATCGGCCGAACGCCACGTGCATCGTTCCCGCTCGCATCGAGTGCCGCGCAGCGGCGCATCGAGATGCCGCGCAAGCGCCTGTCCGGGTCTCGATACGATTTGGCACACAGCGCCAAATCACTCGACCCGAGCGGCGAGATGAGCAGCGGACATGACCTTCCGCGCGCCGCCGCTCGCCAAGCCATGCGACCCGGTGCATAGTCGGCGCGACGGTCGAGGAGACGCTCCTATGTCGCTTGTCCTGCACTACCACCCGCTGTCGTCGTTCTCCCAGAAGGTGGCGACGGCGCTCTACGAGAACGGCGCGCCCTTCGAAGCCCGCATCGTCGACCTGATGGACCCGGCGGCGCGGGCCGAATATCTGAAGCTCTCGCCCATGGGCAAGATTCCCATCCTGCAGGACGGCGAGCGCGCCATCGTCGAGACCTCGGTGCAGATCGAGTACCTGGACCGGCGTTACCCCGGCCGACACCCTCTGCTGCCCGCCGACCCGGAGGCGCGGCTCGAGGCGCGGTTGTGGGACCGGCTGTTCGACCTCTATGTGGAAGTACCCATGCAGAAGATCGTCTCCGACCGGCTGCGCCCGGTGGGCGAGCATGACCCGCGCGGCGTCGCCGACGCGCGCGCCGGCCTGAAGTCCGCCTACACCATGATCGACGCCCACATGGCG
The DNA here is from genome assembly GCA_016124315.1 of Alphaproteobacteria bacterium. GTDB lineage: Bacteria > Pseudomonadota > Alphaproteobacteria > SMXS01 > SMXS01 > RI-34. Next base: position 57,684 of record WGNW01000087.1, on the reverse strand, counting down.
GGCCGGACCTGGGCGGCGGGCGACGGCTTCAGCATCGCCGACTGCGCTGCGGCGCCCGGCCTGTTATTCGCCGGCGTCATCGAGCCGTTCGACGCCCATGCCCACTTGGCGGCCTATTTCGAGCGGCTGCTGGCGCGCCCGTCCTACCGCCGCGCGCTGGCCGAGGCCCAGCCCTTCCTCCAGTATTTCCCGTTCTACGACGCCATGCCCGTCCGGTTCCGCGACTGGGAACGGGGCTGAGCAGCGCCAGCGCTACTCCGCCCCCTCCGCCCGGCCGCGGGCAGCCTTGGTGACGCTGGCGAGGATGCGGCCCATGGTGGCGCGCACCTCGGGGCGGAGCCGCTCGTCGTCGGCGGCGACGCGGATGTCGGCGGACCAGGCATCCCGGTCCACCAGCTCCTTGCGGATCAGGTTGCGCACCAGGATGTTGTGGGCGAGCAGCAGGGCGTCGAACTCGTCGTAGAAGTCATCCAGTTCCTGTTCGCTCCACATCCGCTCGCTCCCTGTTCGTCGCCGGTCCCTGCAGCCTACCAGCCGCGCGTGACGGTTCAACGCCCTGGGGCCCTTTGGCGTTCCGGCTCCGTCCGCCGGCCTATGCGCGGTTCGCGACGACGACGTAGAGCGGGTCCGACCGGCCGGGCAGCGGCGAGATGTCGAGGAAGTCGGACGCGCCGAAGCCGCCCGCGTGGCGGAAATACATGTCGACGAGACTGCCGTGCCGGTGGTCGTCCAGCGCCCGCCAGAGGGCGACCGCCTTGGTGGGGAACATGCGGTTGGAGAAGGAAATGACGAACGGCGCACCCGGCTTCAGCACCCGCGCGACCTCGGCGAACACCTCCAGCGGCCGCGTCAGGTACTGGACCGAGACGGCGAGCACGCAGGCGTCGAAGGTGGCGTCGGCGAAGGGCAGCGGCGGGCTGCGGTTGAGGTCCTGCACGAAGCCGCCCGTGAGCTGGGGATTCGCCTTCAGCTCGGTCACGTTCATGCCGTGGCCGATCACCCGGTCGAAGCTCACGCCCGCCGGCAGGTGCGACACGCAGGACGACATCAGGTCGAGGATCCGGCCCCCCGCCGGCAGCCGCTCCCGGTAGAACGCTGCCAGCGCCGCCTGGGCCGGCTCGTCGATGTGGGAGACGATGCGCGGCGGCCGGTAGAAGACCGTATCGGGCGTCTCGTCGACGCGGGCGAAGTGCATGGGCTTGAACGGGCTGTCCATGGCCGGGAGGGTACTATCGCCGCCGCTGCGGCGGAAGCCGGCCGTTCAGGCCGCCGGCTTCGCGGCGCCCAGGTCCGGTAGCGCGACCGCCCCTGGATTGCCGCGCCTCCTTCGGAGGCTCGCAACGACGGAGGATATGCCCTGTCCCGCGCAGTCTTTGCGAGGAGCGCAGCCGACGAAGATGAAGCGTCCCTCCCGTCATCCCCGACCTGTTCGGGGATCCGTGCCTGGGGCAGCAGCGGAAGAGGCCGTAAAGCCCGGACGCTCCTCCAAACGAATTCTCAGTCTTGCAGGCGGATAGATGGCTCCCCGGACAAGCCGGGGATGACGATCCGGGGCTACGCCAGCGGGAAGCCGACGATCTCCTCCAGCTCGGCCAGCGCCGCGTCCGGGTCGACCACCTTGATGGTGTGCATGCCCAGCGCCCGGGCCGGCTTCAGGTTGATGCCCAAATCGTCCAGGTAGACGGCGTCGGCCGGCGCCACGTCCAGCGCGTCGCAGGCCATCCGGTAGATCTCCGGGCTGGGCTTGCGCACGCCGACCTTGGAGCTTTCGATCACCACCTTGAACAGGCCCATGACCTCCAGCACCTCGGCGGCGCGTTCCTCGGTGCGGGCCATGCCGGCGCCCGAGCCGTGGCGGACGTTGTTGGTGATGCAGCCGGTGACCAGGCGCTCGCTGATCCGGCGCAGCGCCTCGACCATCTTCGGCCGCAGGTCGCCCGACAGCAACGCCACCACGTCCTTGCCCGGCACCGTGTGACCCAGCGCCTCGGCCTCCAGGGCGAACAGCCGGTCGAACTCGTCCAGCGACACCTCGCTGCGCTCGAACAGCGCCCAGGCGTTGGTGTCCGGGTTGGTGGCGTTGATGCCGCGGATCAGGTCCTTGGGCAGGCCGCGCTCCGCCTCGTACCGGTTGAACGCCTCGAACGGGCTCGTCGTCAGCACCCCGCCGAAATCCCAGATCACCGCCTTGACCATCCGCTTCCTCCGAATCCTGCTTCCGGGCGCATATACTGGACAAAGCGGAATCGGGTCCACCGGAAAGGACGTCATGGGCGAGGACATGCGCGCGATGGTGCTGGAGCGGCCGGGCAGCGGCCGGGTGAGCCTGCGGCGCGTGGCGCGGCCAGCGCCCGGGCCGGGCCAGGTGCTGATCCGGGTGCACAAGTGCGCGGTCTGCCGCACCGACCTGCACGTGGTCGACGGCGAGCTGACCGCGCCGAAGCCCGACGTGGTGCCCGGCCACGAGGTGATCGGCACGGTCGCCGCGCTGGGCGCCGGCGTCGACCGGTTCGCGGTCGACGACCGGGTCGGCGTTCCGTGGCTGGGCATGACCTGCGGCGAATGCGCCTACTGCCTGTCGGGCCGGGAGAACCTGTGCCCGGAGGCGCGCTTCACCGGCTACACCCTGGACGGCGGCTTCGCCGACTGGATGGTGGCCGACCCGCATTTCTGCTTCGCCATCCCGGACTTCTACTCGGACGCCGAGGCGGCGCCGCTGATGTGCGCCGGGCTGATCGGCTACCGCTCGCTGGTGAAGGCGGGCGACGCGCGGCGCCTCGGCCTCTACGGCTTCGGCGCGGCGGCGCATATCATCGCCCAGGTGGCGGCGTGGCAGGGCCGCGAACTCTACGGCTTCACCAAGCCGGGCGACGCGGCCGCGCAGGACTTCGCCCGCTCGCTGGGCTGCGTTTGGGCGGGCGGCTCGGACGACGCGCCGCCCGAGCCGCTCGACGCCGCCATCCTGTTCGCGCCGGTGGGCGCCCTGGTGCCGGCGGCGCTCAGGGCCGTCGCGCCGGGCGGCACGGTGGTGTGCGCCGGCATCCACATGAGCGACATCCCGTCGTTTCCCTATGACCTGCTGTGGCGCGAGCGGACCCTGCTCTCCGTCGCCAACCTGACCCGCCGGGACGGCGAGGAATTCCTGCGCATCGCGCCCCAGGTACCGGTGCGCACCACGACCCATCTCTATCCGCTGGAGCGGGCCAACGACGCGCTGGACGACCTGCGCGCCGGCCGCTTCGAGGGCGCGGCTGTGCTCGACGTGGCCGGTTAGTTTCCCTCCGGGGAAGAGTGCCGACGGCGATTCCGGGAGGTGGCCGATTCCCGTTGACCGGCGGGGCCGGCCGGTTAGGCTAGCCGCCTTCAGCCGGGAAGACAGCGGGGAGACGCCGGAGGGTGCACAAGCAGGTTCCGGGCGCGGGGACGCCGCGCTACAGCACGAGCTACATCTGGTACGCCACCGTCGTACTGACCGTCGCCGCCACTCTGTCGTTCATCGACCGGCAGGTGCTCGCGGTGATGATCGAGCCGGTGAAGCAGGACCTGCACATCACCGACACCCAGGTGGCGCTGCTGCTCGGCCTCGCCTTCGTCAGCTTCTACACCGCCCTCAGCATCCCGGCCGGCTGGCTGGCCGACCGGTTCTCGCGCCGGCTGGTGATGGGCGTCGGCGTCTTCCTGTGGAGCCTGATGACCGCCTTCAGCGGCGTCGCGCACACCTATCCGCACCTGTTCCTCGCCCGCATGGGCGTCGGCGTAGGCGAGGCGCTGCTGGCGCCCGCCGCCTATTCCATGCTCACCGACTATTTCTCCCGCGAGAAGCTGCCGGCGGCCATCTCGCTGTTCTCGGCGTCGCCGTTCATCGGCGTCGGCCTCGCCTTCATGCTGGGCGGGCCGCTTACCGAGTATCTCCACGCGGTGCCGCCCATCGACCTGCCGGTAGTGGGACAGGTGTTCTCGTGGCAGCTCACCTTCCTGGCGGTGGGCGTCCCCGGCATCCTGCTGTCGGTGCTGGTGCTGCTGCTGAAGGAGCCGCAACGGCGCGGCCGTCTCGCCGTCGCCGAAGACCCGACGGGAGCGCCGAGGACCGTGCCGATGATCGAGATCGTGCGGTTCATCGGGTCGCGCTGGAAATATTTCGCCCTGCACTTCGCCGCCTTCCTGTGCCTGTCGACCCAGGGCTTCGCGCTGTTCGCGTGGATCATCTCGTTCTTCGTCCGGGTGCACGGCATGGGCCGGGGCGAGATCGGGCTGCTCTACGGCGGCATCGCCCTGGTCGTCGGCCTCGCCGGCAGCATGGCGAGCGGCCTCTACGCGGGGAGTATGATCCGCCGCGGCACGCCCGACGCCACCCTGCGGCTGGTGATGTGGAGCGCCGTGTTCGTGGCGCCGCTGGCCGTCGCCATGACGCTGGTGCCCTCGCCCTGGCTCGCCGTCGTGCTGCTGGTGCCCATCACCTTCTTCATGAGCATGCCGCCGGGCCTGGGCAACGCCTCGCTGCAGGTGATCGCCCCCAACGAGCTGCGCGGCCAGGTGATGGCGTTCTACCTGATCACCGTGAACTTCCTGTCCTACCTGTTTGCGCCGCTGGTGGTGGCCCTGCTCAACGACCACGTGTTCCTGGGCGACGCGTCCATCGGTTTCTCGCTGTCGACCATGGCCGCGTTCACCTATCCCACGGCCGCGATCTGCCTGGCGTTCGGCCTGAAGCATTACCGGGCGGCGCTGCGCCACGCGGAGGACTGGGAAGCCTGAGCACCCAGCGCCGCCGCCGCCAAGCTAGCGGATGCGGACCTTGTCGGCCTGGGTTTCCCAGACCTTGTGAAGCTCCTGCTTGAGCCAGTCGAGCTGATTCTTGATACGGGCTTCCCGGTCGTGAATGATGACCGAGCGCATCATGCCTTCCGCGAGGAACTCCAGCATGTCGCGGTAGCGGTCGAACACCTGCCGCTGCGCCAGCGCGAAATCGGGATAGGCGCGGCGCCCCGCCTCCAGCCGCGCCTTCTCATATTCCGCCGCGGCCGGCTCCAGGATCGCACGCAACTCCGCGTCGGTGCGGGAAGCGGAGATCAGTTCCATCCAGACAGTGGACAGCCGGCTGTTCGCCAGTTCCCACATGTTGTCGACGGCCTGGTCGATGTAGTCCTTGCCCACCGGCGTCCGGTGCGCCGCCTCGAAATAGGCCTCGAGCCACTTCTCCCGCAGGAAATCGATGGACGCCTCGATGACGTGCTGGGTGGTCGGAAAGTAATGCTGCACCGCCCCCCGCGTCACGCCCGCCTTGCGCGCGATCTCGGTGGTAGTGGTCCGGAAGTAGCCGATGTCCACGAAGCACGACAGCGTCGCCTCGATGATCTCCTGCCGAGTGGCGAGGCTCCTTACTCGCCTTCGACGCGAATTCGTCATTGCCGGTGAGGATGCCATGATGGGATCGATCCACTCCCTTTCCCGTGCGCCCGCCGCTGCAGGGCCGCGATTATTGCACTTCGGTCTACGATTCAATTTATCGTGTAGAAGCCGAGGCGGGCAACCGGCAATATTACCGGCCATCCGGCATCCGGCCTGGCGGCACCAATGCTGGCCGCGCCCGAGATTTCGTGCTAAGCTCCGCGTCCTTCACGGCTTTTGGGCAACGGCCCTCCACGATGCCCAAGACCGTTGAATCGCCGGGCGGCGCCCAAGACAGGCGACGCGAGACCGGTGTCCGATGGAATGTCCGGCGCTGAGGGGGATATCAGGCGCCGGACACTCCATCGGCTAGCCTGCGAAGTCTCAGGGGCGGGCCTTTCCCTGGAACGATCGTCGCCTTCCCGCCGCCAGCGGCGCACGGTTGTGGCGCCCGTTTGGATCGCTTTTCACACCCTGTTGTCCCCGTGACGCCATGAGCCCGCCAGCCGCCGCGCCCCACTTCAAACCGGAATCCTCCTGGAAGCTGCTGGGCGGCATGGGCTATGGACTCAGGCAGTCCACCCTGCTGGGGCGGTTCAGGATCAGGCTCCCCGACGATTTCGACCTGGCCGTCCTCGACGCGGCCATTGCCGCCATGGCGGAAGATCCGCTGCCGCGACCGATGGACGCGCCCGACGCCGCGACGGCGGTCGCCTGCCGCGCCGCCCAGTGGATGGCGCTCCTCCAGCAGGAGTGCAACATTCCGGTTTCCGACCGGTTCCGGGCCGGCCCCGCGATCCTCCTCGATGACGGCGCCACCGCCGTTCCCGTGGCGATGCCCTGCTTCACCAAGGACGCCTCCCACGCGATGCTGGACTGGGTCGGCCGCGTGCTCGACGACCTGATCGCAAACCGTCCCGACGCGGGAACCGAAATCCTGCGCGAGCGGCTGGAGGCCCTGCGCGTGCGCCTGCGCCAGTGGAAGGTGCAGGGGATCAACGCCTTCCACTTCCTGAGGGCCGCCGACCATCTGGACATTCCCACAACAAGACTGTTCGGCGCGGTCTACACCTTCGGCACCGGCCGGCACACCCGGTGGCTGAACAGTTCCTTCACCGACAGGACGGGGCAGATCGGCGTCAACCTGGCGCACAGCAAGCTGGCGACGGCGCAAGTCCTGCTGCGCGGCGGTCTGCCCGGACCTTCCCACCTGCGGGTGACGACGGAGGCCGAAGCCGTCGGCGCGGCGGAGACGCTCGGCTATCCGGTGGTCGTCAAGCCCCTCGATCAGGAGCAGGGACGCGGCGTCGCCGCAGGGCTGGCCGAACCGGACGCCGTGCGGGAGGCCTTCGCCACCGCCCTCACCTTCTCCAGGGAGATTCTGGTCGAGAAGCACTTTCACGGCCGCGACTACCGTCTGACCGTCGTCGACGGCCGGGTCGTCAAGGTCGAGAACCGGGTCGCCGGCGGCGTGACCGGCGACGGCGTCTCCACGGTCGGGCAACTCGTGGACGTGCTCCAGCAGACGCCGCGGTTCCGCAAGGTCATGAGGACCAGCGGACGCTTTCCGCTGAGCCTCGACGCCGAGGCGCTCGGCATGCTCGGCGAGGCGGGCATGACGGCCGACAGCGTTCCCGACGCGGGCGCGTATGTAACGCTCCGGCGCAAGAACAACATCTCGACCGGCGGCATGCAGATTCTGGTGCCCCCGGAGCGTGTCCATCCCGACAACCGGGATCTCGCCGTGCGCGCCGCGGCGCTGCTGCGGCTCGATTTCGCCGGCGTGGACCTGATCATCGACGATATCGCGACGTCCTGGCTCGAGAGCGGGGCGCTGATCTGCGAGGTCAACGCCCAGCCGCAGGTCGGCGTCAATACGACGCCGGACATCTACCGGGAGATTCTCGCGTCGCTCATGCGCGGCGGCCATCGCATTCCGGTGCACCTGGTGATCGTCGGCGCCTCCGGCATCCCGGCGGCCGACGTCCGGCAACTGCTCGACCGTCTGGGATGCAATGCACTGGCGACGCCGGCCGGCGTTTGGATCGACGGCAGGAAGGTTGCCGCCCGGCCCCAGGGCAGTTTCCACGCGGCGCGCATCATGCTGGAAGAAACGGCGGCGAAGACCGCCCTATGCGTCATCGCAGCGGGGGAGATCGTTCAAGCGGGCCTGCCGACCGACCGGTTCGAGAGCATCCGCGTGGTTGGCCCGGTCGAGGACCTCGAAACGATCCTGGCGATGGCGGCGCCGCACACCGACGTTCTGGTCCCGGAATAGCCCCCACCATGGCCGGCTCGTTACGGGGCTTGCACTTCCCACCCAGATCGCGTGTATAGGCTGCGGCGCTCCATTACGGGCGACCGGCAGAGAGGGGAACTGCGAAGCCGCCATGCGCGACATCGGCCTGTGCATGACCGTGAAGGACGAGGAGGCGAACATCGTCGCCTGCCTGTCGCCGATCGCCGACCTGTTTGCGCAGATCGTGATCATCGATACCGGCTCGCGCGACCGCACCTGCGACCTGCTGCGCGACCGGTTCGGCATCGAGCCGATCGTCGCCGAGCTCGCCCCCACGAATTGCTTCTCGCTGTCGACGCTGCGCAATTCGGGGTTCGAGCGCCTGTCGACGCCCTGGCTGATGACCCTCGACGCCGACGAGCGCATCGAGCGGTCACAGCTCGAGGCGGTGATCGCCCTCGACGACCGGGATCTGCCGGCAGGGCTTTTCTCCGCCTGGGACACCGACTATGGCGATGGCTGCGTCATCGAGGACTACAAGCTCAACATGTTCCGCAGCAACCACAGGCACCAGGGACTGATCCACGACACGGTGCAGCCCAGCCTGCGCGACAGCGGCGAGACCGCGTGCTGGTCGCCTGGCCTGCGCATCCGGCACGTCCCCGACCCGTCGCGCCTCCAGGAAAAGGAAATCCGCTATTCATGGCGGCTACTCTGCGCCCGGCGCCGCCAGCCGGACTGGCTCCGGTACGACTGGTTCAGCGGCTACATGGCCTATCGCAACCACCGAGTCGACGAGGCGGAGGCGATACTGCGCCCGGTTCACGAGCGACGGCCGGCGCGGTTTCCCGTCGAATCCCTCAACGCGTCCATGGTCCTTGCCGGCATCGAAGCCGCCCGCGGCCGGCGGCCGGAAGCCGAGGCGGTGCTGGAGGGCGCGCGGCGATACCATCGCCAGGTGGCGGACGACTTCGAGGTCAGGGTGAACTTCCGGCTCGGCGGCTGGCTCGAACAGGCGGCTTGCGACGCCGCCAGCGGCCGGCTTGACGCCGTCCGCCCTTATGCCTTTCCCTATTGAGATGCTGACGGAGGCCCGTTAATGCCCGCTCCCGTGATTGCCATCGGCCTCGACGCGCTGGCGCCTGACATGCTCGAGGACTGGGTCGGGCAGGGACTGCTGCCCAATCTGGCTCGGCTGTTCGACGACGGGCTCTATGCCCGACAGGACAATTTCAGCCTCTACCGCACCGAGAACAGCTGGCTGACGCTGCTGCACGGCTGCTCCGCCGAAACCAGCCATGAGTGGGGACACCAGGACTACACCGCCAGCAGCTACGAACTGCGGGAGCGTGCCGCGTACGGCTTCAAGCACTTCCAGCCGTTCTACGCCCTGGGCGACCGGCGCCGCGTCGCCGTCTTCGACGTGCCGCTGACAGGCCTCGTCGATGACGTCGACGGCGTACAGCTCCTGGGCTGGGGAACGGAAGTGAACCAGATCCTGCGGCAGTCCTCGCCGCCGGACCTGATGGCGCAAGTCATCGCGCGCCACGGGCGCCATCCGCTCTACGATACCATCACCAACGCGGACGACGGCACGGAGACGCTGTCCTACCGCATCCCGTGCCTCTACGACGTGGAGGTGCAGCGCGGCGTCCGCGACAAGCTGATCGCGTCGACGCACCAGCGCACCGCCATCATCCGCGACCTGATGCGCCGGGAACGCTGGGACCTGTTGATCGGCGTGTACGCCGAAATCCATACCGCCGGCCACCTGTTCTGGCATCTCAGCCAGCCGCATCTGCTGCAGGAGGCTCTGCGTGCGCAGGCTGGCAGCGACTACGTGCTCGACATCCTCCAGGCGATCGACTCGGGCCTCGGCGTGCTGAGCGAGGAGCTGCCGGCCGATGCCAGGCTGTTCGTCTTCTCGCCTCACGGCATGCAGGCCAATTCCATCGACCTCAGCTCCATGCTGTTCCTGCCCGAGCTGCTCTACCGCTGGAGCAGCGGCGAGGCAGCATTCGCCGGCCGCGCGGCGGCCGGGCCGGTCCCGCCGCCACGCGTCGACTACCGGCGCCACTGGAGCGAGGAGGTCTGGGACCTGCGGACCGAACACGGCGACACGGTGCTGGACTCGCCCGCCGCGCAGGAAGCGCGGCGCGACCCGCTGGACTGGGATCCCGGCAACTGGTTCCGGCCGCTGTGGCCTTCCATGCGCGCCTTCACCCTGCCCGGCTATTCGGAAGGCCTGATCCGGCTGAACGTGGCGGGCCGCGACGGAACCGGCGGCGTCGACCCGGCGGATTTCGGCCGAGTCTGCGACGAGGTGACGGCCGTCGTGCAGGGACTCGCCGACGCGCGGACGGGCGCGCCGCTGGCCCGCGAGATCATCCGCGTCCGCGCCACGCCGGAGCAGGACCCCGGCAGCTCTCCCGCCGACCTGATGGTGCTGTGGCGCGACGATCTTTCCGCCGACTGCGTCGAGCATCCCACGCTCGGGCGCATCGGTCCCGTCCCCTACTTCCGAAGCGGCGGCCACGCCACCCAGGGCTTCGTGCTGGCCCGCGGCGACGGCTTCGCCCCCGGCACCCGCCTGCCGCCGGTCAAGACGGCGGATGTGACCGCCACCCTGCTGGACAGGATGGGAGTGGACATACCCGAGCACGTCGAAGGCAGGCCGATCGGTTCGGTAATGGCCGGTATCTGAAGACAAGACGTCTGCTTTGGCACATCCACAAAGCCGTCATGCCGGCGCAGGCCGGCATCCAGTCACTGTCGAGACGACCATACCCACGAGCTTGGATACCGGCCTGCGCCTGTATGACGGCTGGTGCTAGTGCCTCACCTGGTCTGCGACAGCGCGACGCACCCATCGTCAGCCAGCGCCTTTACGCGGATTTTACGCCTGGTGGCCCGGTTCCCGATGGCGCCGTAACGCGGTCTTGCGGCACGACGGGGCGCTCATCACGGAGGACCGCCCCATGCCCGCCAATCCGGCCCAGCCCCGCGCCGATGTCGCCGGCCTGACGCTCGGCGCCATCGGCGTCGTCTACGGCGCCATCGGCACAAGCCCGCTCTACGCATTCCGCGAGGCGTTGGCACAGGCCGCCGGCGGCGGCATTGTCCGCAGCGAGATTCTGGGTGTACTCTCGCTCGCTCTGTGGGCGCTGATCATCGTCGTGACGGTGAAATATGTCCTCTTCCTCACCCGTGCCGACAATCGCGGCGAGGGTGGCGTCTTGTCGCTGATGGCGCTGGCCAACCGGGCGACGCGCGGCGCATGGCCCCTGGTCCTCCTGCTCGGAGCCGCCGGCGCCGCCCTGTTCTTCGGCGACGCGATCATCACACCCGCCCTGTCCGTGCTGTCGGCCGTCGAGGGGCTCGGCACGGTGCCGGGCCTGAACGACGTCATGAGCGAGCCGCTGACCCTCGGCCTGACCGCCGGCATCCTGCTGGGCCTGTTCTCCATCCAGTCGCGGGGCACGGCCAGGGTCGCGCGCCTGTTCGGACCGGTCTGCGCCGTCTGGTTTCTCGCCATCGCCGGACTCGGGATCTGGCACATTGCCGACGCGCCGCAGATCCTGCTGGCGTTCGATCCGGGGTACGCCGTGACGTTCCTCGCCGGCCACGGCGTCGCCGGCCTGTTCGTGCTGGGAGCCGTGTTCCTGACGGTCACCGGCGCGGAGGCGCTGATCGCCGACCTGGGGCATTTCGGAAGGCTGCCGATCCAGCTCGGCTGGCTCGGCTTCGTCTGGCCGGCGCTCACCCTGAACTACCTGGGCCAGGGCGCCTTCGCCCTGTCTGCGCTCCACGCCGCCCAGGCCGCGGGCCGGCCGTTCGCCAACGCCGACTGGTTTTTCCTGATGGCGCCCGACGCCTTGCGCGCTCCGCTGGTGATCCTGGCCACGCTCGCGACCATCATCGCCAGCCAGGCGGTGATCACCGGCGCCTACTCGCTCTCCCAGCAGGCGATCGCCCTCGGCCTGCTGCCCCGGCTCACCATCCGCCGCACCTCCGCCGACAAGATCGGCCAGATCTACATGCCGGTGGTGAACTGGCTGCTGCTGGCGGGCGTCATGCTGCTGGTCTTCGCCTTCCGCAGCAGCTCGGCGATGGCGGCCGCCTACGGCATCGCCGTCACCGGCACCATGGTGGTCACCACCTGTCTCGCCTTCGTGATCGTCTGGCGCGCATGGGGCTGGCCGGTCTGGGGATCGGCACTGTTCATCGCGCCCTTCCTCGTCCTCGACCTGGTGTTCTTCGGCGCCAACTTCCTGCGGGTGAGCGAAGGCGGCTGGGTGCCGCTGCTGGTGGCCGCCGTCGTCGGCCTCGTCATCCTCACATGGATGCGGGGCCGCCGGACCGTATTGCGCCGGGGCGGCGAACAGAGCGTTCCCATCGACGAACTGGCCCGGGTGCTGGCCAACCGACCGCCGGCCATCGTCGACGGCGTCGCCGTGTTCCTGACCCAGGATCCGGCCAGCGCGCCCTCGGCGCTGTTGCACAACCTCAAGCACAACAAGGCGCTGCACCGGAAGAATATTCTGCTCTGGGTGGTGACCGAGGAAGACCCGCACGTGCCGGTGCGGGAGCGGCTGGAAGTGCGCGGCGTCGACGAGCATTTCGTGCGCGCCACCCTGCACTACGGCTACATGGACGAGGTCGACCTGCCCAGCGACCTGGCGCGCGGTCCGTCGCTGCTGTCGGCGCCGGGCGGCACCTCCTTCTATGTGGGGCGCAACGCCATCCGCCGTTCGGCCCGCCCGCTGCTGCCGGCATGGATGACGACGCTCTACACCTTCCTGCACCGCAATGCGGCGGACCCCACCGCGTTCTTCGGCATTCCCGCGAACCGGGTGGTCGAGCTCGGCTCGCTGGTGGAGATCTAGCGCCGTGGACGGCCATCGCCAGGCGCAGCCCTACCTGCTGGCGGCCGCCTCGGTCGCGCTGGTGACGGTCGTCACCGGACGCTGGATCGGCACGCTCGGCCTGGCCTCCTCGGCGCTGCTGTTCCTGCTGCCCGTGCTGCTGGTATCGGCGCGCGGCGTCGGCCCCGGCCTGTTCGCTGCGGCGACCGGTGCGCTCGCCTACAACTTCTTCCTGCTGCCGCCCCGCTATACCTTGCGCGTGCACGGCTTCGACAACGTGGTCAGCTTTGTGGTCCTGCTGGCCGTCGCCCTCGTCACCAGCCGCCTCGCCACCGCGCTCAAGGCGCGGCAGCGGGAAGCCGAGGCGGAGGCCCACGCCAGCGCCGAGGCCGCCCAGCTCGCGGCGCTGCTCGCCGGCCGCGAGGATCTGGCCTCGGCCGTCAAGGTCGGCCACAGCTTCGTCGAGGCCCGCCACGGCGCCGCGCGCGTGCTGCGGCACGACGAGCCCTTGGAGAACCGGGACGACTTCGGCGCGCTCGACCTCTCGGCCGCCGCATGGGCGGTGCACAACGGCGATCCCGCCGGCCACGGCACGGGCATCGTCGGCGGCGCGGATTGGACATTCCTGCCCCTCGGCCGCCGAGGCGGCGGCGACGTGGACGTGCTCGCCGCGGTCCGTCCCGCCGACGGCACGCCCCGCTCGCCGCAGTCGCTGGCCCGGCTGCGGGCGCAGGCCGCGGTGCTGGGCGAGGCCCGCGACCGGCTGGGCCTCCTGGAGGAACGGCGCGCGCGCCAGCAACTGGAGGAGAGGGACGCGCTGCGGCGAACCCTGCTGGCCTCCCTGGCACACGATTTCCGCACGCCCCTGACGGTTCTGCACGGCGATCTCGAATCCCTCGCGCAGGAATCGCCCGGCCCTGCCGTCGAGCGGATGCTGGCGCAAGCGAACCGGCTCGACCGGATGATGGACGATCTGCTGGGAATCGCCCGGATCGAGGGCGGCGCGCTGCTGCCGGCGCCCGAGCCCGTCGACCTCGTGGATATCGTCGCCGGCGCCGCCGAAGCAGCCGGACCGGCGCTCGCTGGCTTCCGCCTGATCCGCGACGTCGCCGCCGACCTGCCCCTTGTGCACGCCGATCCGGTACTGTTGCGCCACGTGATGACCAACCTGCTGGACAACGCCATGCACCACGCGGCCTCCACCATCGAGATTTCGGCCGCCGAGGCCGGCGCGGGCGTGACCCTGACGGTGTCCGACGATGGACCGGGCATTCCGGCGGGCGAGGAAGCAGCCATCTTCGACCGGTTCGTACGGCTGGCCGGCGGCGACCGCACCGGCGGCAGCGGACTCGGCCTCGCCATCGTCAAGGGGTTCTGCGACGCGATGGGAATTGAGGTGCGCGCCGGCAACGGTCCGGCCGGCGGCGCCCGCTTCACGCTGACGATGCCCGTCTTCGGAATCCGGTCATGAGCCGGATCCTGGTTGTCGACGACGAAGCCGCAATCCAGCGCCTGGTGTCGGCGGTGCTGGCGCGAGGCGGCCATGCCGCCGTGGCGGCTGCCACCGGCCGAGCGGCGCTCGCCGAGTTTGAGCGGGCAGCGCCGGACGCGGCCATCGTCGATCTCGGCCTGCCCGACCGGGACGGCCTCGAACTGATCGCCGCGCTGCGGTCGCGCTCGACCGTTCCCATCCTGGTGCTGAGCGCCCGCGACGCCACAGCCGAGAAGATCGCCGCCCTCGACCTGGGCGCCGATGACTACGTGACCAAGCCGTTCGACGGCGACGAGCTCCTGGCACGGCTGCGCGCGGCGCTGCGACGCACCGCGGCCCGGACCGCTGGAGAGGCGATTCTGGGCCATGGCGGAATCGCCGTCGACCGCAGCCGTCACCGCGTCACATCGGAGGGCCGCGAGATCGCCCTGACGCCGCGGGAGTTCGCGGTGCTGGAGGCGCTGGTGGAAGCCGGCGGCCGGGTCCTGACGCACGCCGCCCTGCTGGAGCAGGTATGGGGCCGGGCCCACCTGAACGACGTCGAATATCTGAGGGTGGTGATCCGTGCCCTGCGGCTCAAGCTGGAGGCGGACCCTTCCCAGCCGAGGCTGATCCGCAACGAGCCGGGCATCGGCTACCGGCTGGCCGATTGACGGCCGAGCCTATCTCGCCGCCGCCTGCTTCTCCGGCTCCTCGCCCTCGCCGGGCTGCCGGATGTCGAGGCGTCCTTCGCGGATCATGATCTCGGCGGCACTGACGAACTCCAGCATGATCCGCTCCAGTTCGGGGCTGTTCCAGATCTCGCGGTTGAGCGCCATGCCCTCGTGCACGGCGCGGGCGAAATAGGTGCCGAAGTCGAACCGCCAGCGGGAGGCGGACCATTCGGGGAAAACCTTGGCCACCTCGTCGCGCCAGACCGCGTCGAACTGGCGGGCGCGCGGAATGAAGATGCGGCGCAGCTCCTCGTCGGTGCGGGCCGCGACGTGCAGCTCCAGATAGGCCTGGTATTCGGGCGTCAGGTAGCCTTCCCAATGGGCCTGCACGCCCAGGTTGGCGTCGACCCGCTCCGCCTCGGTCATGCGCGCCACGTCGGCGATGTAGCGGCTCATCCGCTTGTAAAAGGCGTAGTCGATGGTCGCCTCGAGCAGCGCCTGCTTGCTCGGGTAGTGGTGCAGCACCGCGCCGCGCGAGGCCCGCGCCATCTCGACCACCCGCGCCGTGGTCATGCCGGCATAGCCGTGCTCGGCGAGGCAGCGGATCGCCGCGTCGAGGATGGTCAGCCGGGTCGACGCGCTGCGCCGCTCCTGCAGGGTGGCGTCCGCCGGCGTGAAGGCGTCCGGCATCAGCCGGCGCAGCAGGTCCTCGGCCTCGTCGCTCATGGCGCGCCCGTCCGCCGGGCCGGCAGGCCGCGGTCCCACGGGTCCTCGGGATGGCGGGCGCCGCGGGTGCGCAGCATGTCGTAGAGGCCCTGTTCCCACTCGGCAGTGGACGGGCCGTTGCGGTTCCAGTCCATGACGTAGAGCCGGTCGATGATGCGCCACTCCCCGCCGCGCTTCTCGTAGCGGTCCAGGTAGCGGCCGCCGACGGTCATCTCGGTCACGCCGCCAGCTTCGCCGGGCACGTCCATGTAGCCGGTCACGTAGATCTCGCCGCGGCCGTGGACGCCGTCCTCGTCGATGGTGATCCAGGCGTTGCCGATCTTCTGCATGCTGCGCAGCATGGTGCGCCGCATGTTGTCGGTCATGAACTCGGCGAACGCCCAGGCATTGCCGTCGAAGGTGCCGTGGGTCTCGGTGGCGTCCGGCCAGTAGGCCGACTTCAGCACCTCGGCGTCGCAGCGGTCGATGCCGTGGCAGTAGCGGCAGAGCAGGTCGTAGATGGCGTCCTTCGCCAGCAGGTCGTCGAGCCGCCGCTCCCGCGAGCGGACGACGCCGGTCATCAGCGCCGCCCCTCCAGGTAGTCGTTGAGCACCTCGTGGAACCGCCGCACCCGCGTCTCCTGCTCGCTGAGCCGGGCGTCGCGGTAGCCGCGGGAGTGCAGCCCCTTCTGCTGCATCACGGCGACGCTGAGGTCCTGGTCGACGAAATCGCCCACCGGATCGACGCCGTAGGTCAGTTCCTCCAGCTCCGCCTCGGCGAGCGGCATCATGCCCGCCACCGTCGGCACCGCCTCCGCGCCCTCGATGACCGGCGTCAGCGCCCAGTACTCGAAGGTGCAGCGCTCCGGGTCCGTGGGATGGGGCTCGGTGCGGAACACGTGCATGCCGCCGTCGATGGGCGTGCCGGTGACGGTGAGGTTGGGGAAGATGGTGTGGTGGAAATAGTCGGTCAGCTCCTCGTCGTTGAGCCGGTCGATGTAATGGTGGCCGCGCGCCGGCCCCACCTCGCGCTTGCGGCGCTGGAGCTCGATGCGCGCCTCCGCCGGCCGGCCCAGCCAGTCGCCCGCGTCCATGTCCCAGGCGGCGAGGAAGTCGGACCACACGGCGTCGGGCACGAACAGGTCGCTGCGCCGCGACGGCTGGCCCTTCTCGATCATCCGGTTGTGGCCGCTGGGATACATCTCGAAGTCGGTGTTGGCCCAGTCCTCCTCGATGTTCGCCTTCATCTGGGGATGGACCGTCGGCAGATGGTACGACTCGTTGAAATTGTCCGAGGCGAACTTCCAGTTGGTCTGCACGTCGACCTTGCGCCAGACCACCCGCACCATCTCGTCCATGTTGCGGTTGCGCAGCAGGTCGGGGATGGGGTGCAGGAACTCCAGCAGCGGCTTGGCGTCCGGGTCCATGCTGTACCAGACCAGGCCGCCCCAGCTGTCGCAGGGCAGTTCCTCCAGCCTCACGTCGTCGCACGGGTTGCCGCCGGCGAAATTGTCAGGGTCCTGCACGTGCTGCAGCGCGCCGTCGAGACCGTAGGTCCAGCCGTGATAGGCGCAGGAGAACGCAGGCGCGGTGCCCTCGTCGGTCCACACCAGCCGGTTCCCGCGATGCTTGCAGACATTGTAGAAGGCGCGGAACTGGCCCTCGCCGTCGCGCACCAGCAGCACCGACTCGTGGCGGAAATTGTGAACCGCGTAGTCGCCGGGCTGGGCGAGCTGGGCGACGCGGGCGCCGACGTGCCAGACGCGGGTCCACATGCGGTCCCACTCCCGCTCCATGAACTCCTTCGAGTAATAGCGGTCGCCGGTGATGGCGTCGCCGCGCAGGTTGGCGCTGCTGCCGCCGTCCAGAGCCTTGAGCTGTTGCAGGTTCGGCTTGTTCATCGTCCCGTCTCCCATGAGCGTTCAGCCGGCGCAGGACGCCGGGTCGAGGCGCACCATAGCAGCAAGGCGGCCGGCTTGCCAGACCGGCGTCCGGTTACGGGATATCTGTACTGTTTGTTACCGGCGCGTCCGACCGCGCTGCTTGACACCCCGTTACCGCAGCCCTTAACTCACCGCCGCATCTGAAGGGGGAGCGGACCATCAAGCCAATTCTTGCAGCCTCTCTGGCAGCGATCACCGCCGTCGGCCTGTCCGCCGCGGCGGCGGCCGAGCCGGGCCAGGTGGTGGTGACGGCGACGCGCGAGGGTACGCCGCTGTTCGACCTGCCGGAAAGCATCGGCGTACTGGACGCGCAGGAACTGGCCGAGGCCCACGTCACCCACCCGTCGGAGATCATGGGCCGCATCCCCGGGGTCTATCAGGGATGGCTGAGCGGCGACCACCACGTCACCGCCATCCGCCAGCCGATCAACTTCAACCCGCTCTACCTCTACCTGGAGAACGGCGTGCCCAAGCAGGCGCCCGGCTTCTTCGAGACCAACGCCATGTTCGACATGAACGTGTCGCAGATCGAGCGGATGGAGATCACCAAGGGGCCGGGCACCGCGCTCTACGGCTCCGACGCCGTGGCCGGCGTCATCAACATCGTCACCCCCAGCCCGCCCAAGGACTTCGAAGGCAGCATCCAGCTCCAGGGCAGCACCCGCGGCTACAAGCAGGCGCTGGTCTCGCTGGGCGGCACCGTCGGCGTGCACGGCATCCGCGCCGACATCAACCTGATGCAGGACAGCGGCTGGCGCGACGCCACCGAGGCCGATCACCAGCTCGGCACCCTCACCTGGACCATCGACAATGGCGGGCCACTGACGGTGCGCAACGTGCTGGTGCTGGCGCGGGTCAACCAGGATTCGCCGGGCTCCAACCTCAGCTTCGCCGACTACCGAAACAATCCGCGCATCAACCTGTCGCCCATCGACTTCCGGCTGGTGGAATCCGTGCGCTTCTACAGCCTGATCGACTATGCCGCCGGCGACAGCCTGCTGAGCGTCGATCCCTATGTGCGCTGGGGCCGCACCAAGCTGCTGCCGTTCTTCCAGCTGTCCTTCGACCCGGCGTATTTCGACGAGAGCGCCACCTCGCTGGGCGCATTGATCAAGTTCCGCCACGACTTCTCCGACTCGTTCCGGCTGATCGCCGGCTTCGACATCGACCACACGTCAGGCGGCCGGGTCGACACCCGGATCGTCCCGGTGAAGAACGGCAAGTTCTATGTGAGCTTCAGCGACGCGGGCACCATCTACGACTTCAACGTCAAGGCGCTGACTCTGTCGCCCTACCTGCACGGCGAATGGCAGATCACGCCGCGGCTGCGGCTGACGGCGGGCCTGCGCTACGACTACACCCACTACGACTACACCAACAATTTGAGCACCGTGGTCGACCCGACCGCGGCCCATAACCGGCCGCCCAGCCAGACGCTGCATTTCGGCAACTTCACTCCGAAGGCCGGCTTCACCTACGACATCACCGACCGGCTGAATGCCTTCTTCTCCTATCGCCAGGCGTTCCGGGTGCCGACCACCGCCCAGCTCTTCCGGCCCGGCACCTCGTCAAGCTCCACCGACCTCAAGCCGGTGAAGGCGGAGAGCTTCGAGGTGGGGCTGCGCGGCCGCTGGCAGCGGGTGAGCTTCGACCTGTCGCTCTACACTATGGAGATCAAGAACGACATCCTGGTGTTCACCGACAACGCCACCGGCGTGCGCGACATCCAGAACGCCGGCGACACCCGTCACAAGGGCGTCGAGCTGGGCGTGACCGTCGACGTGACGCCCACGCTCAGCCTGTCGGCGTCCTATGCCCGGACCGACAACCACTTCATCGACTGGACACCGGTGAGCGGCGTCGACCTGTCCGGCAACAAGATCAACCGATCGCCCAAGGACGTGGGCAGCGCCCGCCTGGACTGGCGGCCCGGCTTCCTCAACGGCGGCCGATTCGAGGTTTCCTGGGAACACCTGGGCTCGTACTACCTGGACGACGACAACACCCACACCTATGGCGGCCACGACCTGCTGCACCTCAGCGCCAACATGTTCGTGGCCAAGGGCGTCGAGGTGTTCGTGCGGCTGCACAACGTGCTCAACCAGCGCTATGCCACCAACGGACGCTATACCGCCTTCAACGGCGTCGAACTGAAGCCGGGCCTGCCGCGCACCCTGTTCGGCGGCGTAGGGGTGAGCTTCTAGGCGGGAGTTTCGGCCGTGTCCGTCAAATTCCTTTTCCTGCCGCCTGTCAGGCTGTATTTCTGAAACCCGGTCCAAAATTGGGGAGGAGCACATGGGTCGCTGCGAAGGCAAGGTCGTCTACATCACCGGCGGGGCGTCGGGCATCGGCAAGGAATCCGCCGCCTGGCTGGTGCGCGAGGGCGCCCGGGTGGCGCTGGCCGACATCAACGAGGCGGCGGTCAAGGCCGTCGCCGAGCCGTATGGCGACAAGGCCATCTGCCTCAGGCACGACGTGACCAACGAAGCCGACTGGCCGGCCAACCTGGAGGCGGCGCGCAGCCATTTCGGCAAGCTCGACGTGGTGGTCAACTGCGCCGGCATCGTGGTGCCGGGCAACCCGGTGGAAATGACCCTGGAGCAATGGCGGCGGGTGTTCACCGTCAACGTCGACGGCAGCTTCCTGTGCGGCAAGCACGCGATCCCGGTGCTGGCCGCGCAGGGCGGCGGGCAGATCATCCAGTTCTGCTCCATCGCCTCCTATTCGGCGGCGTCCGGCCTGATCGGCTACTGCGCCTCCAAGGCGGCGGTGCGCTCGCTCTACAAGTCCCAGGCCAAGTACTGCAAGGAGCAGGCGAACGGCGTGCGGGTGAACGGCGTGTTCCCCGGCCCGATCCTGACGCCGATGACCAACAACGTGCTGGACGGCGCCATGGGCGCCGGCGCCCACGAGCAGTTCAAGCCCGGCCAAGCCAGCCCGTTCGGCGTGCTGGGCGCCGCCGAGGACATCGCGGCCGGGGTGCTGTTCCTGGTGTCCGACGAATCGAAGTACGCCAACGGCACCGAGCTGATGCTGGACGGCGGCACGACCCTCTGAGGCTCTGCCTCAATCGGCGCGGAGGCCGCGCGCCATGATGACGCGCGCCTCCATCGCCATGTCCGGGGCTAACCCATTGTGGTTGGCCGGCGGCGCGTCTTTCTCTCCCCTTCGGCGTCGACAGCCCCTATCCTAGCGCGAAAAGGAGCACGCTGCCGAAGGGGGGAAGTGCTGATGACGTTCTCGAAGCCGGTCCAGCCGCAACGGGCCTGCCCATGATGCATCCGATTCCGGGCGGCGCCCCGTTGCCGGTGCTGTCGATCCTGCAGGAAACCGCGCGGCTGCACTGGCGGCACATCCTGGTGCTGTTCGCGGCGGCGGCGGTCTTCGCGACGCCGATCGTGCTGATGCTGGCGCCCGCCCTCGCCGGCCTGCAGACGCTCTCCGGCACGTCGGACCCCGAGACGGTCGCCAAGGCGGTCGGCGAACTCAGCGTCGCCTATGCCGTCGCGCTGCCGCTCTGCGCCATCCTGTTCACCTTCTGGGTGCGGGTGACGCTGCTCGGGCCGCGCCTCGCCCTGGTGGACAACCCGGCGCGCTGGCCCGTCCGGGTGCTGTGGAATGTCGGGCTGTTCCTCGGCATCTGCCTGGCGTCGAGCCTCGCCATGATTCCGGTGACGCTGGTCACCGCGACGCTGGGATCCGGCAGCTGGCTGTTCAACATGATCCAGATCCTGATGATGGTGTTCGTGCTGTGCCTGTTCTTCGCCCTGGCCTCGCGGATGCTGGTGGAGCGCTCCATGGACATTCCGGCGGAAGCCGAATCGCCCCAGTCGCCCACGACCCTGGCCGACCACACGCGGCTTGCCTCGCTGTTCGCGTCGGTGACCTTCGGCCTGCTGCTGGTGGAGGGGCTGGTCAACAACCTGCTGCGGGTGATCGGCGCGCCGCTGACCGCCATGGTGGTGGCCGGCCTGAGCTTCACGCTGGTGATAACCGTGTTCGCCTCGATCCACGCCATCGTCTACCGCATCCGCAGCATGCGCTCGGATCGGGGCTGACCGCCCGCGCTGCGCCGGGCGTCCCGGCCGGCGGCGCGGCGGCCTGAATTCGGGCGCCACCCGTTCACACGGGGGCTTGGCAATCCGGCCTTGGCCGGGGCAGACTACGCGCCAACGGCACAAGCCTTAAGACATTCCAGGGAGCAGGGAACATGCAGAAGTTCGGCATCGGCCAGCCGGTCCGCCGCACCGAGGACGTCCGGTTCGTCACCGGCAGGGGCGCCTACACCGACGACCTGAACCTTCCGGGGCAGGCCCACGGCTACGTCCTGCGCTCGCCCTACGCCCACGCGCGCGTCAAGTCGATCGACACCGAGGCGGCCAAGCAGGCGCCCGGCGTCATCGCGGTCTATACCTGCGCCGACCTCGACGCGGCCGGCATCAAGGACATCCCGTGCTTCGCCGGCGGCTTCATCAAGAACAAGGACGGCAGCGGCATCTTCGCGCCCGGCCGGCCCTCGCTGGCCCGCGACCGGCTGATGTATGTGGGCGACGGCATCGCCTTCGTGGTCGCCGAGACGGTGAACCAGGCGAAGGACGCCGCCGAGCTGATCGAGGTGGACGTGGAAGACCTGCCCGCCGCCGCCAATTTGAAGGACGCGGTGGCCGAAGGCGCGCCCACCCTCTACGACGGCGCGCCGGGCAACCTGGCGTTCGACTGGGAGATGGGCGACGCCGACAGCACCGGCCAGGCCTTCGCCGCAGCGAAACACGTCTCCCGCATCGACCTGGTGCACAACCGGATCGCCACCAACGCCATGGAGCCGCGCGCCGCCATCGGCGAGTTCAGCACCGCCGAGGACCGCTACGTGCTGCGCACCTGCACCCAGGGCGCCAACGGCATGCAGGCCGGCATCGCCGGCGGCGTGTTCGGCATCGATCCGTCCAAGCTGCGGGTGGTCACGCCCGACGTGGGCGGCGGCTTCGGCATGAAGACCTTCATCTATCCCGAGCACGTGCTGGTGCTGTTCGCCGCCAAGGCGCTCGGCCGGCCGGTGAAGTGGAACGGCGAGCGCATCGAGTCCTTCACCAGCGACACCGGCGGCCGCGACATGCTCACCCATGCCGAGCTCGCCATCGACGAGAACAACCGGGTCACCGCCTTCCGGGTGGTCAACCAGGCCAACATGGGCGGCTACATGTCCATGAACGGCCCCTTCATCCCGACCATCGCCCATGCCCGCATCCTGGGCGGCGTCTACAACATCCCCAGCGTCTACGTGAACGTGCTGGGCTACATGTCCAACTCGGTGCCCGTCGACGCCTACCGCGGCGCCGGCCGCCCCGAGGCCGCCTACATCATCGAACGGGCGATGGACCAGGCGGCCCGTGAACTGGGGCTGGCGCCCGACGAGTTCCGCCGCATCAACTTCGTCAAGCCGGAGCAGATGCCCTACCAGCATCCGTTCGGCTTCGTGTTCGACAGCGGCGAGTTCGAGCGCAACATGGAAGACGCCAAGCGCAACGCCAGATGGGCCGCCATCGGCGAGCGCAAGGCCGCGGCCAACGGCCGCGGCAAGCTGCGCGGCATCGGCATGGCCTACTACATCGAGACCACCCTGGGCATGCCCACCGAGGCGGCCGAAATCCTGTTCCTCGACGACGATTCCGTCGAGATCGTCACCGGCACCATGTCCAACGGTCAGGGCCACGAGACCGCCTGGGCGCAGGTGGTCTCCGAGCAGCTCGGCGTGCCGTTCGAGAAGATCCGGCTGGTCCAGGGCGACACCGACCGGGTGAAGTCGGGCCAGGGCACCGGCGGCTCCCACTCGCTCTACATGGCGGCCGGCGCTTTCCAGGAGACCTCCAAGGTGGTGGTCGACAAGGGCAAGATCATCGCCTCGCTGATGCTCGACGAGGACAAGGACAAGATCGACTTCGAGGAAGGCCTGTTCAGGGTGCCGGGCACCAACAAGTCGGTGGGGATCATGGAGGTGGCGGCCAAGGCCCGCCGGGCCAACGAGCTGGACCTGCCCGCCGAGACCAAGGAGATGTTCGTCAACGGCCTGAACAGCGCCGCCAAGTACAAGTACAACAACTCCACCTTCCCCAATGGCTGCCACATCTGCGAGGTCGAGGTCGATCCGGAGACCGGCAAGGTGGACATCCTCGCCTACACGGTGGTCGACGATTTCGGCCGGCTGGTGAACCCGCTGCTGGTCGCCGGCCAGGTGCATGGCGGCGTGGTGCAGGGCATCGGCCAGGCGCTCACCGAGGACGTGCTCTACGACAGCGAGTCCGGCCAGCTCATCACCGGCTCGTTCATGGACTACGGCATGCCGCGGGCCGACGACATCTGCGACATCGACTTCACCTACAACGAGATTCCCTGCAAGACCAATCCCTACGGGATCAAGGGCTGCGGCGAGGCCGGCACCATCGGCGCCTGCCCGTCGCTGATGAACGCCATCGTCGACGCCCTGCAGCCCTACGGCATCACCGCCATGGATATGCCGGCCACGCCGCTGAAGATCTGGAACGCCGTCCAGAACGCGCCGCGGCAGGCGGCGGAATAGCGGGAGCGCCATGTCCATCGAGGTCCTCAAGACCGCACGGGACTGGCGCGAGGCAGGGCGCGGCGTCGCCATCGCCACGGTGTCGAGCACGTGGGGCTCGGCGCCGTTCCCCGTGGGCAGCCAGCTCGCCGCCGACGACGAGGGCAACTTCGTCGGCTCGGTGTCGGGCGGCTGCATCGAGGGGGCGGTGATCGGCGAGGCCCGCAAGTCCATCAAGGACGGCAGGATCCGCAACCTGGAGTTCTCCGTCTCCGACGACCAGGCGTGGGAGGTGGGCCTCGCCTGCGGCGGCACCATCCGGGTGTTCGTCGAGCCGGCGCCGGCCGAGATCGACGCGGTGCTGGACGCCGGCGCCGCCAAGCGCTCGGTGGCGCTGACCACCGACCTGGAGACCGGCGTCCACGCCCTCTACGAGGCCGACGGCGCACCCGGCGAGGTGCGCGACGCCATGCGCGACGACCGGAGCCGGCCGCTGGGCGAGCACGGCTTCGTGCGGGTGTTCAACACGCCGCGCCGGCTGGCGGTGGTGGGCGCGGTGCACATCGCCCAGGAGCTGGTGCCCATGGCGCGCCAGGCGGGCTTCGACGTCACCGTCATCGATCCGCGCCAAGCGTTCGCCAGCCCGGAGCGCTTCCCGGGCGTCACCCTCTCCACCGAATGGCCGGACGCGGCGCTCAGAACCCTGGAGATCGACCCGCGCACCGCCGTCGTCACCCTCACCCACGACCCCAAGCTGGACGACCCGGCGCTCGACGTGGCGCTGGCGTCGGACGCGTTCTATGTGGGCGCCCTCGGCTCCAGCCGGACCCAGGCCAAACGGGTCTCCCGGCTGAAGGAGGCCGGCTTCACCGACGCCCAGATCGGCCGCATCCACGGGCCGGTCGGCCTCGACATCCGTGCCCAGTCCCCCGCCGAGATCGCCGTCTCCATCCTCGCCCAGATCATCGCCGTCCAGCGCGGCGCGGCGGCATGAGCGGCCTTCGCGCCATCCGGCCCTTCGCGACGCGCTGCGCGCTCCTCAGGGCGAGCGGATTGCTGGATGTGCATCCCCAGCCAATGCCGTTCGTGCTGAGGAGCCGCGAAAGCGGCGTCGCGAAGCACGGCCACCGCTAAGATCGACCCATGATCTACGCCGACATGCCCGTGGACGAGGCCGAGGGTGCCATCCTGGCGCACGGCGTGTTCGCCGGACAGCGCAAGCTGCCGAAGGGCCACAGGGTATCCCACGGCGACATCGCGGCCCTGCGCGACGCGGGCGTCTTCAGAATCGCCGGGTTCCGCCTGGAGCCGGACGACGTGGGCGAGGATGAGGCCGCGGACCGGATCGCCGGAGCGGCGGCCGGGCCGCAAACCACGCGCAGCGCCGCCTTCACCGGCCGCTGCAATCTGTTCGCCGCGGCGGACGGCGTGCTGGCCTACGACCGGGAGCGGCTGGACGCCCTCAACCTGATGGACGAAGCCATCACCATCGCCGCGCTGCCACCCTACGAGCCGGTGCGCGAGGGGCAGATGATCGCCACCGTGAAGATCATCCCGTTCGCCGTCGGCCGGGCGCCGCTGGAGCGTGGCGCCGGCTTCCTGGTCGGCGGCAAGCTGCTGTCGGTGGCGCCCTACCGGGGACTGAAGGTCGGGCTGGTGGAAACGGTGATTCCCGGCGGCCGCAACAAGCCGTCGGACAAGCTGGTCCGCGTCACCCGCGACCGGCTCGCCTCGGTGGGCGCAGCGCTGGCGCAGACCGCCCAGTGCGGCCACGAGGCCGGCGAGGTGGCGGCAGCATTGGCCGCGCAGCTCGAAGCGGGATGCGACCTGGTGCTGATCGCCGGCGCCAGCGCCACCACCGACCGGCGCGACGTGGTGCCGGCCGGCATCGTCGCGGCCGGGGGCGCCATCGACCATTTCGGCATGCCCGTCGATCCCGGCAACCTGCTGTTGCTGGCCCGCGTCGGGGAGGTGCCGGTGGTCGGCCTGCCCGGCTGCGCCCGCTCGCCCAAGGTCAACGGCTTCGACTTCGTGCTCCACCGGCTGGCGGCGGGGCTGGCGGTCACCCGCGAGGACGTCATGCGCATGGGCGCCGGCGGCCTGCTGAAGGAGATCGGCACGCGGCCGCTGCCCCGCGCCCAGGCGACCGGCGCGGCCCCCGCCCCCGCCCGGGCGCCGCGGATCGCCGCCATCGTGCTGGCCGCCGGCACGTCGAGCCGCATGGGCGGCCGCAACAAGCTGCTGCAGGACATGGACGGCCTGCCGATGATCCGCCGCACCGCCGAGGCCGTGGCGGCCAGCGCCGCCGCGCCAGTGGTGGTGGTGACCGGCCGGGATGCCGACGCCGTGCGGGCCGCGCTCGACGGCCTCGACGTGCGCTTCGCCCACAACCCGGCCTTCGCGGACGGCATGGCGGGCAGCCTGAAGACCGGCATAGAGGCCCTGCCCCAGGACGCGGACGGCGTGGTGGTGGCGCTGGGCGACATGCCGCTGGTGAGCGCCCATCACATCGACCGGCTGATCGCCGCCTTCGACGAGGACGAGGGCCGCACCATCTGCGTGCCGACCCATGACGGCAAGTGGGGCAACCCGGTGCTGTGGTCGCGCCGCTACTTCGCCGAGATGCGGGCGATCACCGGCGACAAGGGCGCCCGCGGCCTGCTGCACACCTACGCCGAGACCCTATGCGAGGTGCCCATGGACGACGCTGGCATCCTGCGGGACTTCGACACGCCGGAGGCGTTCGGATAGGGCAAGGGAGTCTCGCCTTCCCTTGTCATCCCCGATTCATTCGGGGATGACAGCCTGAAAGTGC
Source organism: Alphaproteobacteria bacterium (assembly GCA_016124315.1). GTDB lineage: Bacteria > Pseudomonadota > Alphaproteobacteria > SMXS01 > SMXS01 > RI-34. Next base: position 31,032 of record WGNW01000087.1, on the reverse strand, counting down.
TGCCGTCCTTGCGAGGAGCCGAAGGCGACGCGGCAATCCAGGGCCGAAGCGGCTCCTGGGTTGCTTCGCTTCGCTCGCAAGGACGCCTTCTATCCGCGCCGGTCGAGCGATCCGCCGCGCCGCGCCGGATTGTATCGAGCCCCCGGATCAGGCGCGTGGCGCATCTCGATACGCGGCCCTGCGGGCCGCGCTCGATGCGAGCGGTCGAAGGGCTGGCTGCCGGGAGTTACGCGATCTCGGCGACGGCCCGCTTGGCGCCGACGGCGACCAGGCTGGCGCGGTAGGCGGCGGAGGCGTGGATGTCGTCATTGAGGTCGTCGGCCGGCTGGGTGATGCCGGAGAGCGCGTCGGCGCTGAAATTGCTCGACAGCGCCTTTTCCATGTCCGCCTGGCGGAACACGCAGGGGCCGGCGCCGGTCACCGCGACGCGCACGCCGCCGGCGGTCTTCGCCACCATCACGCCCACCACGGCATAGCGGGACGCCGGGTTGGGGAACTTGCAGTAGGCGGCCTTCTCCGGCACCGGGAAGCGCACGGCCGTGACGATCTCGCCGTCCTCCAGCGCCGTCTCGAACATGCCGGTGAAGAAGTCGTCGCCGGCGATCTCGCGCTTGTTGGTGACGACCGTGGCGCCCAGGCCGACCACCGCCGCCGGATAGTCGGCCGACGGATCGTTGTTGGCGATGGAGCCGCCGATGGTGCCGCGGTTGCGCACCGACGGATCGCCGATCAGGCCGGCCAGCTTGGCCAGCGCCGGGATCGCCTGCCTGACCTCGGCGGAGGCGGCCACCTCCGCATGGCGGGTCATGGCGCCGATGGTGACGGTACCGCCCGAGACGGTGATGCCCTTCAGCTCGCCGATCTCGTTGAGGTCCACCAGGTCCGAGGGCATGGCGAGGCGCTGCTTCATGGTGGGCAGTAGGGTCATGCCGCCGGCGAGCAGCTTCGGATCGTCGCCCTCGGCCAGCTTGGCGGCCGCGGCGTCGACGCTTCCGGCACGGTGATAGGTGAAATTGTACATCCTCAGCTCCCTGTGGCGGCCGCGTTCCCGGCCTGCATTGCGGTCCATACTTTAAGCGGCGTGGCGGGCATGTCGAGGGTCCGCACGCCGATGGCGTCGGTAATGGCGTTGATCACCGCCGGCGGCGAGCCGATGGCGCCCGCCTCGCCGCAGCCCTTGACGCCCAGCGGGTTGTGGGTGCAGTCGGTGCGCACCACGTCCAGGTCGAAGTTCACCAGGTCGTCGGCCCGCGGCATGGCGTAGTCCATCAGCGAGCCGCTGAGGAGCTGGCCGCTCTCCCGGTCGTAGCGGCAGGCCTCCAGCAGCGCCTGGCCGATGCCCTGGGCGATGCCGCCATGCACCTGGCCCTCGACGATCATCGGGTTGATCACCTGGCCGAAATCGTCGACGGCGGTGAACTTGACGATCTCCGTCCCGCCGGTCTCCGGGTCCACCTCCACTTCGCACACATAGGTGCCGGCGGGATAGGTGAAGTTCTGCGGGTCGTAGAACGCTGTCTCCTGCAGGCCCGGCTCCAGCTCCTCCAGCGGATAGTTGTGCGGCACGTAGGCGGCGAAGGCGATCTCGCCGAACGTCTTGGTCTTGTTGGTGCCGCGCGCACGGAAGACGCCGCCCTCGAAGTCGATGTCGTCAGGCGTGGTCTCCAACAGGTAGGCGGCGATGCGGGTGCCCTTGGCGATCACCTTGTCGCTCGCCTTCATCAGCGCCGAGCCGCCCACCGCCAGCGAGCGCGAGCCGTAGGTGCCGAGGCCGAACTGGCCCTGGGCGGTGTCGCCATGCACCACCTCCACCTGGTCGAGGGGAATGCCGAAGCGGTCGGACACCACCTGTGCGAAGGTGGTCTCGTGGCCCTGGCCGTGGCTGTGGGTGCCGGTGAAGACGGTCACGTTGCCGGTGGGATTGACGCGGATCTCGGCGGATTCGTAAAGGCCGACGCCCGCGCCGAGCTGGCCGGCGAGGCGCGACGGCGCCAGCCCGCAGGCCTCGATGTAGCAGGACAGGCCGATACCGCGCAGCCTGCCCCGCGCCCTGGCGGCCTCGCGCCGCGCCGGGAAGCCATCGTAGTCGGCCATGGCGAGCGCCTTGTCCAGGCAGGCCTGGTAGTCGCCCGTGTCGTAGACCAGGGCGACCGGGGTAGCGTAGGGGAAGGCGTCCCTCGGCACCATATTCTTCCGTCGCAGGGCGGCCGGGTCCATGCCCAGGTCGCGGGCCGCGGTCTCGACGATGCGCTCCAGCAGGAAGGTGGCCTCGGGCCGCCCGGCGCCGCGGTAGGCGTCGACCGGCGTGGTGTTGGTGAACACCGCCTTCACCTCGACGAAGATGGCCGGCGTGGTGTACTGGCCGGCGAGCAGCGTGCCGTAGAGGTAGGTGGGGATCGACGACGAGAAGGTCGACATGTAGGCGCCCAGATTGGCGATGGTCGAGACCTTGAGGCCCAGGAACCTGCCGTCCGCGTCGAGCGCCAGGCGCGCCCTGGTGACGTGGTCGCGGCCATGGGCGTCGTTGAGGAAGGCCTCCGAGCGATCGGCGGTCCACTTCACCGGCCGGCGCAGCTTCTTCGAGGCCCAGCCGCAGACGGTTTCCTCGGAATAGATGAAGATCTTCGAGCCGAAGCCGCCGCCCACGTCGGGCGAGACGACCCGCAGCTTGTGCTCGGGCGCCAGGCCGACGAACGCCGACAGGACGAGCCGGGCGAGGTGCGGGTTCTGGCTGGTGGTGAACAGGGTCAGGACGTCGGTGCCGGGATCGTAGTCGCCCAGCGCCGCGCGCGGCTCGATGGCGTTGGGGATCAGCCGGTTGTTGACGATGTCCAGCTCGACCACATGGGCCGCGCCGGCGAACGCCGCGTCCGTCGCCGCCTCGTCGCCCAGCGTCCAGTCGTAGCAGAGGTTGTTCGGGATGTCGGCGTGGATCGGCTGGAACGACTGGGCCGAGCCGGTGTCCACGTTGGCCGGCAGTTCCTCGAAATCCCCGTCGATCAGCTCGGCCGCCGCCTGCGCCTGCTCGCGGCTGGCGGCGATCACCACGGCGTAGGGCTCGCCCACATAGCGGACAGTGCCCTGGGCGAGCGCCGGATGGGCCGGCTGCTTCATGGGCGAGCCGTCGCGGGAATGGATCATCCAGCCACAGGGCAGCGCGCCCACGCCACCGGCCGCCAGGTCTTCGCCCGTCAGCACCGCAGCGACGCCCGGCGCTTGCCGCGCCGCCGCCAGGTTCAGCGACCTGATGCGCGCATGGGCGTAGGGCGAGCGCGCGAACACCGCGTGGAGCTGCCCGTGACCATTGATGTCGTCCGTGTAGCGTCCCCGCCCGGTGATGAAGCGCACGTCCTCCTTGCGTGTGACGCGCGCGCCAATTCCGGTTTCCGCCGTCATCGCCCGCTCCCCGTTCGTCTGTCCGGCGAAGGTCGCCCGGTTCGCCGTCCGGTCGGCCGCTCGGGGCTACATGTCCCGCGCGGCGGCCGCGATGGATTTCACGATGTTGTGGTAGCCGGTGCAGCGGCAGATGTTGCCTTCCAGCTCGTGCCGGATGGTCTCTTCCGTCAGGCCGCCCTTGTTGCGCTCGACGATGCCGATGCCGGCCATGATCATGCCCGGCGTACAGAAGCCGCACTGCAGGCCGTGGTTCTCCTGGAAGGCGGCCTGCATGGGATGCAGGTGCCCCGGCTCGCCGATGCCCTCGATGGTGGTGACATCGTGGCCTTCGGCCTGGAGCGCCAGGAGGGTGCACGACTTGATCGGCACGCCGTCGAAATGCACCGTGCAGGCGCCGCACTGGCTGGTGTCGCAGCCCACATGGGTGCCGGTGAGCCCCAGGGTCTCACGGATGAAGTGCACCAGCAGCGTGTTGGGCTCCACGTCGCCCGACACCTGGCCGCCGTTTACCGTCGTCGTCACCTTGACCGTCATTCTGTTCCCCGTGTCCCTGAGAAAGTCTTCGAATCCGCTACGTTACCAGGAAGTATATCACCAGGATCGCGGCGATCACGAGGAAGCCGATGGTGAAGGGCGAGCCCCAGCTTTTCTCGACCTTGCTCGAGGCGGCGGCCTGGCGGATTTCCCCGGAATCGGGCCTCGCCGGGGCCGCCGGCTCGTCTGCGCGCGAGGATGGCGGCGCCTCGGGGGCGGCCGCGGGTTCCGCCGCGGGCGCGCTCGCCTCGCCCGCGCCGCCGACGATCTCCGAGAACCGGCCGAAGAATTCGTCGGCCATCTTGCGCACCGTGCTGCCGACCAGCCGGGCGCCGACCTGGGCGAGCTTGCCGCCGACGGTCGCGTCGACCTTGTAGGTGAGCAGCGTGGCGTCGCCCTCGTCGGCCAGGTCCACCCGGGCGGTGCCCTTGGCGAAGCCGGCGACTCCGCCCTTGCCCTCGCCGCGGATGGTATAGCCGTTGGGCGGGTCCATGTCCTCGAGCGTCACCGCCCCGGAGAACTTGGCGCTGACCGGGCCGACCTTCGCCTGCACGACGGCGTTCATTTCAGTATCCGAGGTCTTCTCGATGGACTCGCAGCCGGGAATGCACTGTCCGAGGACATCGGGATCGTTGAGCGCCTCCCAGACCTGCGGCCGGGGCGCGGGAATCCTATATTCACCGCTGATATCCATGGAAAAACCCCTCTTCCAACGCAGATGTGTATAGGCAGGGTGCCCGTTCCGAGTGAAAACTAGAACCTCTGCTTTTGATATCAAAGCGTTTTGTGCCGCGCCTCGTTTCGGGGCAACACGCCGCGGATTCAGCGAATCCACAAGGCAGGCATGCAGATGCTCCGCAAATCGACGCTGGCGACGGCGGGGCAAAAAAGCTACATTCTCGTTGGATTGTCTTTTTTAGACATTCCTGTCGGAATTGTTTGAAAGGAGGTGCCGGTGGCTGTGTCGAGACGGATGCATCGCCGACCAGTAAAGGTGAGCCTGGACAGCACCCAGTCCGCGTCCATGGGCTGGCAGGCGCAGAAGAGCGCTGCGACCCAGCGGCGCGTGCTCGAGGCGGCGATCGCCTGCTTCGTGGAAGCGGGCTATGCTCGTACGACAACGACCCTGATCGCCGACCGCGCGGGGCTTTCCCGGGGCGCCATGCTGCACCACTTCCCCTCCAAGGCCGAGGTGGTCCGGGCGGCGGTGGACTATCTGCATGCCAAGCGCCTGCGAGCCTTCCGCAAGGCAGTGTCGGCGATCCCGCCCGGCGGCGACAAGCTGCGCGCGGCGCTGAGCGCCTACTGGAACCACGTCACCCACCCGCTGTTCTTCGCCTTCGTCGAACTCAAGGTGACGGCGCGGACCGACCCGGAACTGGCCGAGATTCTCGAGCCGGCCCAGGCGGCGTTCGAGGAAGAGTGGACGGAAACCGCGCGCGAGCTGTTTCCCGAATGGGCCGACGACCCCGAGGGCCTGGAGATCGCCCTCGACCTGCTGCAGTACATGCTCGACGGCATGGCGCTCAACCTCAAGGAGGGCAAGCCCGACAGCCACACCGAGCGGATGCTCGATTACCTGGAGACCCGGCTGCGCGAACTGCGGCCGCGTCCGGCGAGCAAGGCCGCCGAATAGCCTATCCGGCTTCGTCGAAGGCGAGGGCCCGCTGAAAGGCGGGCCTTTTCGTTATCCGCTCCAGATAGGCGGCGAAGGCCGGCCTGCGCTCGAACAGGCCGAACAGTTCGATGCCGTAGTAGAGGTCGGCGCCGATCATCACGTCGGCGGCGGTGAACTGCTCGCCCAGCACCCACGGCCCCGGCGTCACGAACCCCTCGAGCGCATCCATGACCCGGTCGAGGCTGCCCCAGCCGGCCGACATGCCGGGCGGTGAGACGTTGGCGAACTTTTCCAGGAAGGCGCCCTCGATGCAGGAGGCCGCGAAGAACAGCAGGTGCCAGTAGCGGCCGCGCAACGGACTATCCATGGGCGGCGCAAGCCCGGCGCCAGGCACCCGTTCGGCGACATAGGCGCAGATGGCGGCCGATTCGGCCACCGTCGCCTCGCCGTCGGTCAGTGCCGGCACCTTCTGCATCGGATTGATCCGCGCAAACTCCGGCGTGGACTGCTGGCCGGCGCGGATATCCACCAGCACCCGCTCGTAGGGCGCGCCCGACTCCTCCAGCATCCACGCCGCCCGGAACGCCCGGCTCTTCGGTGCCCAATAGAGTTTCATGGTCATCGCAACGCTCCTGCCCGAATTGTCGGAACGTAACACGAACATATGCTCTAGGCGACAGCGATCAGGGATCGACAAGCACCGCCCGGATATCGTTGACGTTGGTACGCGTCGGTCCGCTCACCACCTGCTGGCCGAGGGCAGCGAAGAACCCGCCGGCGTCGTTGCGCGCCTGCGCCGCCCGCGGATCGAGACCGCGCGCCGCGGCGCGCGCCAGCGTGGCGCCGTCGTACCAGGCGCCGGCTGCCTCGGTGGCGCCGTCGATGCCGTCGGTGTCGCAGGCGATGCCCGACAGCCCGGGCGCGCCGCCGCAGCCGAGCATCAGCGACAGAGCGTATTCGTGGCTGGGGCCGCCGATGCCGTCTCCCCTGACGGTGACCGTCACTTCCCCACCAGAGACGAGGGCGACCTTCTCGCCCCGTGCCAGATGCTCCCGGGCAAGCCGCGCATGTGCCGCGCCCACCGCGGCGGCCTCGCCCTCCACCGCGTCGCCCAGCAGGACGGGCCGGTAGCCGGCGGCCCGCACCACCTCTGCCGCCGCCGCCACGGCCTGCGCCGGCCGGGCGATCAGCACGTAGTCGCCCCAGGGGGCCGACGGCTCGTCCCGCGCCGTCTCCAGGTGCCGCCGCACCCCGTCCGGCACGACGAGGCCATAACGGGCGACGATGGCGCGGGCATCGGCGAAGCTGGTCGGGTCCGGCACGGTCGGGCCGGAGGCGATGACCAGCGGGTCGTCGCCGGCGACGTCGGAGATGGCCAGCGTCAGCAGCCGCGCCGGGCGCGCGGCGAGGGCGAGCCGGCCGCCCTTGATCGCCGAGAGATGCCGGCGCACGCAATTGATCTCGGCGATGGTGGCGCCGGCCCGCAGCAGCGCGCCGGTCACCGCCCGCTTGTCGTCCAGGGTCAGGCCCGGCGCGGGCATCGGCAGCAGCGCCGAGCCGCCGCCCGACAGCAGGCAGATCACCAGGTCGTCCTCGGCGAGGCCGGCGACCAGGGCAAGCATGCGCCGGGCCGCCGCCTCGCCATTGGCGTCCGGCACCGGATGTCCGGCCTCGACCACCTCCACGGACCGGGTCGGCACGGCATGGCCGTAGCGGGTGGCGACAAGGCCCTCGACCGGTGCGGGATAATGCGCCTCCAATACCCGCGCCATCTCGGCGCTGGCCTTGCCGGCGCCCACCACGACGGTGCGACCGGCGGGCGGCGGCGGCAGGTGCGGCGGCAGGCAGTTCTCCGGCTGGGCGGCGGCGACGGCCGCCTCGAACATCCGCCGCAGCAGCGCGCCCGCCATCAGTCGCGCCGGGTCAGCGCCTCCAGCCGGGCGATCAGGCTGGAGGTGTCCCAGCGGTTGCCGCCCAGCCCCTGCACCTCGCCGTAGAACTGGTCGACGAGGGCCGTGAGCGGCAGGTGGGCGCCGTTGCGGCGCGCCTCGTCGATGGCCATGCCCAGATCCTTGCGCATCCAGTCGACGGCGAAGCCGTGCTCGAACAGCCCGTCGGCCATGGTTTCGTAGCGGTTCTCCATCTGCCAGCTCTGGGCGGCGCCGTGGCGGATCACGTCGACCACCGCGCGCGGGTCGAGGCCCGCCTGCTTGGCGAAATGGATGCCCTCGGAGAGCCCCTGCACCACGCCGGCGATGCAGATCTGGTTGACCATCTTGGTGAGCTGGCCGTGGCCGGCGGGCCCCATCAGCCGCACCGCCTTGGCGTAGACCTGCATGGCCTTCTCGGCCCTGGCGAAGACGGCCGGATCGCCTCCCACCATCACCGTCAGCTTGCCGTTCTCCGCCCCGGCCTGGCCGCCCGAGACAGGCGCGTCGAGCACGCCGATGCCGTGCTCCTTGCCGGCCTCGTCCAACTCGCGGGCAAGGGTGGCGGATGCGGTGGTGTGATCGACCAGGACACTGCCCTTTTCCATGGACGAAAACGCCCCCGCCCTGCCCAGGATGACCTGGCGCACGTCGTCGTCGTTGCCGACGCAGGAGAACACCAGCGCGCGGCCCGCGGCCGCTTCCGCCGGCGTGGCGGCGGCACGGCCGCCATGTCTCTCGACCCAGGACTCGGCCCGGGCGGCGGTGCGGTTGTAGACGGTCACCTCGTATCCCGCCGCCTGGAGGTGGCCCGCCATGGGAAAGCCCATCACGCCCAGGCCCAGGAACGCCACCTTTTCGGCCATCGCTCACTCCTCTCGCGCCTTCCGGAACGGCCCAGAGCATAGGAAGGTTCGCCAGGGCTGGAAAGTCCGGCGACATTGCGCCGCCGACATGGGACAGTCACCATGCTGGGCTACCATAGGCATCCTGAGACATGCGACAGCCTGCTGCCACCACCTACGCGCCCCTCGACACGCTGAAGGACGTGGCTCCGGACGTGTGGGTGGTCGATGGCCCGGTCATCCGCTTCGGCATGCCCTGGCCGAAGTTCTCGTTCCCGACCCGCATGACGATCCTCCGCCTCGCCGACGACGACCTGTTCGTGCATTCCCCCACCCGGCTGACGCCCGACTTGCGGCGCGCCGTCGAGCGCGAAGGCAGGGTGCGCTGGATCGTCGGGCCCAACCGGCTTCACTACTGGTGGATCCCCGACTGGCGCGCCGCGTTTCCCGGCGCCGAGGTCTATCTGGCGCCGAAGGTCCGGCGGCAGGCCGGCGACCGGATCGATTTCGAGGCGCGCACGCTTGACGGGTCGGCGGGCTATCCGTGGGACAAGGAGATCGACACGCTGCCCGTCGCCGGCGACTTCATGACCGAGATCGTCTTTTTCCATCGGCCCAGCCGGACCCTGGTGCTCACCGACCTGATCGAGAACTTCGAGGCCGAGCGGCTCGGACCGGCGTTCCGGCTCGTCGCCCGGCTCGGAGGCGTGCTGGCGCCCCATGGCGGCATGCCGCGCGATATGCGCCTCACCTTCCGCCACCAGCGAGAGGCGCTGCGCACGGCGGTCGAGCGGATGATCGCGTGGCGGCCGGAGAGAATCGTCATCGCCCACGGCCGATGGTTCGAAACCGACGGCGTGGCGGCCCTGCGCCGAGCGTTCGGCTGGCTGCTGGGCTGAGCGGCCTACCCGCAGAGAGGAAACATGGACAGCGCCGCCACCGACCCTTCCAGACCCGTCCCGTTCGGTGAAGCCTTGCGGACCTGGGCCAGGATCGGCGTGCTCGGCTTCGGCGGGCCCGCCGGCCAGATCGCCCTGATGCACCGCATCCTGGTGGAGGAGAAGGGCTGGATCGGCGAGACGCGCTTCCTCCACGCCCTCAACTACTGCATGCTGCTGCCCGGCCCGGAGGCCCAACAGCTCGCCACCTATGTGGGATGGCTGATGCACCGGACGGCGGGCGCCCTGGCAGCCGGCCTGCTGTTCATCCTGCCCGGCTTCGTGGTCATCCTCGGGCTCAGCACCGCCTACATGCTGTTCCAGGAAACCGCGTGGCTGGAGACGCTGTTCTTCGGTCTCAAGGCGGCGGTGCTGGCGATCGTCGTTCAGGCGCTGCTGCGGATCGCCGGGCGGGCGCTCAAGACGCGGCTGATGGAGACGATCGCCGCCCTCGCCTTTCTGGCCCTCTTTCTCCTGCACCTGCCCTTTCCCGTGGTGATCGCCGGCGCCGGCCTGGTTGGCTACGCCGTCGCGGGGCGCCGGCCGGACCTGCTGAAACCGCCTGCGGACGCTGAGAAGGAGCCGCCCCGCGCCACCGACAGCCTGCCTGCGGTCCGCCCGACCTGGCGCCGGGCGCTCTCGACCATCGCCGTCTGGGGGACGGTGTGGGCCAGCCTGCCGCTGCTGTTCGCCGCCGTCTTCGGCTGGCACAGCGTCTATGCACCGATGGCCGTTTTCTTCTCCAAGATGGCGGTGGTGACCTTCGGCGGCGCCTACGCCGTGCTCGCCTATGTCGCCCAGGAAGCGGTCACCGGCCTGGGCTGGCTGCGCCCGGGCGAGATGCTCGACGGCCTCGCCCTCGCCGAGACCACGCCAGGACCGCTGATCCTGGTGCTGACCTATGTGGGGTTCATCGCCGGGTTCCGCGAGGCGGCCGGCGTGGACCCGCTGGTCGGCGCCATGCTGGGCGCGCTTCTCGCCACCTGGGTGACCTTCGCGCCCTGCTTCCTGTGGATTCTGCTGGGCGCACCCTACGTGGAGCGGGTGATCGCCGACCGTCGGCTGTCGCTGGCGCTGGCGGCCGTCACCGCCGCGGTGGTCGGCGTCATCCTCAACCTCGCCCTCTGGTTTGCGCTGCATGTGCTGTTCAGCGCGCAGCAGGCGGTTTCGTGGGGGCCGGTCTTCCTGGAGCTTCCCGATCCGCGGGCGCTCGATCCCGCCGCGCTGCTGGTGACCGGCGCCGCGATGGTGGCCCTGCTGCGCTTCCGCCTCGGGCTGATCGCGGTGCTGGGCGGCTGCGCCGCCGGCGGCGCCCTCCTCAGGATGGCTCTGTAGCTTTCGCGCGGGCGAGCCTGGCGCGCTCCAGGAGGCGCAGGCCGCCCAGTCCGGTCTGGATCTGTGCCGGCGTGCACCCCACGGCGAAGGCGGCCGAAGCCGCCAGGGCGATGTCGGCGGGCGTGCAGGCCAGCGCATCCCTGCCACCGGAGTCCAGCGGGAGTCGCACGAAGTCTCCCCTGCGCGGTCCGTAGACCAGTTCACGAGCGCCGGCCACACCCTCGATCGCCGCCGTCGCCCCGCCCGCGTCCCGGTGGGCGGCGAGGGCCGGCGCGTCGCCATCGGCGGCCGCCAGCGTGATCGTGCCGCCGCGGATCACCGACAGCAGGGCCACGAGCTCCGGATGCTCGGCGTTCACCACGACGGGTCCCCAGGTCATGGGCAGCACCATGCGCATGAGGGTGTTCAAGTCCGCGCGGTGGTCCTGCGCGCCGCTGATCTCGGTGCCGGCGAGACAGACGACGCTGGCGCGGTCGAACGGCAGGCACGAAGCCAGCACGGACCGGCTCGATACGGAAAGCACCGCGGCTTCGACATCCGCCGAGAGCAGCATGAACCGGCAATAGCCGTAGGCGTCGAACGACGGCGCCTCCGCCGGCCGGCCGCCGATCCTGAGGACCTTGGGGGTGGCCAGTCCGACCCGCCGCCCGGTGGCGGCCAGCATCCGCGCGACCAGTTCGGGCACTGGCGATTCCTCCGGGGCGCCGACGATCAGCGCGATGGGAATACGCCCGTTCGCCACGATCATCCTGCCCAGTATCTCGCCATAGAGGTGCGAGGCGGTGGTGGCGCCGATGGTGGGCTGGGCGTTGACCTCGCACACGGCGCCGCCGCTCTCGGTCCAGGGCACGGAGATGTCGGGGATCAGAAGGTCGACCCCCGCCAGGTCGAGGCGCATCACCTTCGCCGCCCGCTCGGCCAGTTCGCGGTTGACCGGATGCACCTTGTCGAGCACGGCCACCGGCGTGCCGCCCGACGCGATGTTGGCGGCGCGCCGAAGCCGCAGCCGTCGGCCGACCTCGAGCACGCTGTCGCCGTCCAGCCCTGCCTCCGCGAGCAGGTCCATCGCCTCGTCGTTCAACTCCAGCGGCTTGAGCGGCGCCCAGGGCTCCTTGCGGCGGGCGGGATCGGCGTTGACGGCGTCGACGAGCTCGCGCACCGTCCGCCGCCCGTCGCCGGTCACGCCGCCCGGAACCCTCTCCAGCGCCCAGATCAGCTCGCCGTCGTGGACGATCAGGCGGTAATCGCGCCCCTCCACATGCTTTTCCACCAGCACGTTGCTCGAGATCTTCAGGGCTTCGTTGAACGCCCTTTCCAGACGTTCAGGCGAGGCGATGCCCGCGGAGACGCCCAGGCCGCCGTCCCTGTCCATGGGCTTCACCACCACGGGATAGCCCAGTTCCTTGGCAATGCGCTGCGCCGAGGCGACGTCCGCGGCCCGTCCATGCGCCGGCACGGGGATGCCCGACTGGCGAAGCAGGCTTGCGGCGGCCGCCTTGTTGCGGGCGAGGTTGGTGCCGACCACGCCGGTCTGGTCGGTGAACGAGCTGTCGATCCAGCGCGCCCGCGCGCCATGCCCGATGACGAAGGCGTTACCGGCCAGGTGGCTCCAGGGCATCCGGCGCTTATGGGCCGCTTCCAGCAGCCGCAGCGTGTTGGAACCGCCGAACATCGAGACTTTCGCGGTCTTGAGGAACGCTTCTAGCTCCTCGCCCGCCGCCGCGAGACGGGGCCCGTCGGCGTTCGCAAGCCGGGCGCCGTAAAGGCTGACTACGGCCTTGAAGGCGCGCGACGTGAGGTTGTGATCCAGGGTCGGCAGGGCGATCGAATAGAGGCGCTTCTCGCGAATCGCGCCCAGCATCCTGCCGCGCTCCAGGTCGGGGGCGCCCACGGCGGCTTCCAGCGCCGCCGTCCAGCGGATCAGCCGCGCGATCAGCAGTTCGTCCTCGGACGGCGCGGTTCGGTTGAATGCCGCCGCGCAGGAGAGCACGCCGCCGATCAGGTCCTCCGCTTCTTCCCAGGCCGGGTTCTGCGGAAGGTCGATCCGGACCGTCCCTTTCAAAAAAGGCTGTGCGAGACCGAAGGCAAGGCCGTTGATGGCGAAATCCCATCGCACGACCCGCGCAACGCCGTCCCCGCGGGACTCGGCTTCTTCGGTTGTCGCCTCGGCCATCGGAACCTAGTCGACGAGGGGCGCGGCAGGCTCCGCGACCACCATGTAGAGTTCCCAGCGCATGCCGACGCCGTCTTCCAGACGATCGATGCCCAGCTCCTCGTCGATCGCCCGCACGGTCTCCTCGGGTGTGGATGCGCGCAGGTCGAAGAGCCCGTGGCAGAACTCGCCCATGTCCTCGAGGGACGCGAAGCGCCAGTGATAGCCGACCCGTTCGGCCGAGAGCACCCGCCAGCCGGCGCGCGCCAGCTCGTCGAGGGTGTGCTCGCCGAGGAAGAGGCCGTCATGGCCGGTGCTGTTGTGGGCGTCCACCCAGCCATCGAGGAAGCGGGCCGCGTCCGATGCCTCGTGCACGTCGGCCAGGACGAAGCGGCCGCCCGGCCGGACGACCCGTGCCAGCTCCCTGAACAGCGAGACCTTGTCCTCCACGTGATGCACGCCGGCGACGCTGAGCGCCGCGTCCACGGCATCGTCCTCCCAGGGCAGGGGGAGCAGGCCGCGGTCGTCGCCCGCGGCGCCGTGACCGAAGACGGCGCAGGGCTCGTGGCCCAGCCAGCGGCATCCCCTCGGCAGGTACCTGGCGAGGTATCCTCCGTGGGACGGCACGTCGGCGACCGTCGCGCCCGGCGGCAGGTTCGACCGGCCGATCGGCAGCAGGAACTCCTCGCGCCTGGCATCCGGAAACAGCCGCATGGCGCGGTCGTAGGAGGCGCCGCGAAACTCGAAGAGAACCTCGTAGCTGGTCCGGTTGTCGCGGTCCGCCCGGTAGGCGGCGGCAGAGCCGGAGCGATGCCCTTTACTCATACTGGGAACGGCCTCTCGGGCGGCGCGAGGCGTCGGGAGCGTCGCGGTTTCACGAATGGAATTCTCCTTCACCTCGTCCGCCGCATCTTAGTTCAGCGGGATTGGCGCTGTCACGCCCCGCCGGCCCTCCCGGACGAGGTAAGCCGGGCGAGGAGGGTCCGGCGGGACGCCGGTCGACATCCCGATGCGGCGGTCGTACCCTGCCGCCCGCAAAGGACGCAAGCCCTCAACAACGGAAAAATGGAGAAAGAGATGGCGCGGATGGACGGCAAGGTCGTGGTGGTCATGGGAGCCTCGGGCCAGGGCAGCATGGGACAGGCCACGGCGCGGCGCTTCGCCCGGGAAGGCGCCAAGGTGGTGATCGCCGCCCGCCGGGCCGAGCCGCTGGAGGCGCTCGCCCAGGAGATCGGCGCCCTCGCGGTGCCCTGCGACATCGCGCAGGAGGCGCAGCTCGCCGACCTCGCCACGGCGGCGCTCGACACCTATGGCCGCCTGGACGCGGCGGTCAACTTCGCCGGCATCAACGTGTCGTCGCCCGTGGCCGACATCGATGCCGCCAAGCTGAAGGACGCCATCGACATCCAGTTCACCGGCGCGATCCTGTTCATCAAGCACATGGCCGCCGCCATGAAGGACGGCGGCTCGATCGTCATGACCTCGTCGCTGACCGCCACGCTGGCGCCGGCGGGCATGACCGCCTATGCCGGCACCAAGGCGGGCGTCGACCATGTGGTGAAGATCGCCGCCACTGAGTACGGCAAGCGCAACATCCGCATCAACGCGATCACGCCCGGCCTGGTCTACTCGGAGATGACCGCGCCGATCATCGACGGCGCGCCGGTCGTCGCCCAGACCTTCCTCAAGGAAACGCGGCTGCCGCGGCTCGGCACCGTCGACGACATCGCCAACGCGGCGCTCTGGCTGGCGTCGGACGAGGCGTTCGTCACCGGCATCAACCTCCAGGTGAACGGCGGCGCCCAACTCGGCAAGTTCCCCCAGGCCGACGACTTCAGGTAGTCCGGCCATGCCGGCCCGCCGGGCAAATCAAGGCGTCCGGCGGGCGAAAGCATGGCGAACCCACGGCCTCTTTGAGGAACATTTTACCCCTCGTCCCGTTAGGTCGGTGTCTGTCATCACCTCCTAGCAACCGGATGGGGAGAACATCATGAAAATGCGTATCCTCGCCACGACCACGCTGGCGATCGGCATGAGCGCCGCCGGCATGGGTACGGCCGCGGCACTTCCGAACGACCTGACGTCGTTCTTCGCGCCACCGGGCAAGTTCTATCTCAAGGACCAGTCCGACGTGGAAATCATCGACTATTCGAAGCCCAAGGACATCACGGTCTGCGCCAGCCGCGGGACTCCGCCCAAGACGACGCCCGAGGACAATCACGGCCCGATCGCGCTCAAGGCGAAGTACGCCGGCATCGAGAAGATCATCCAGCCGGGCAACTGCCTGATGTTCGAGGCCAAGGAGGTCAAGGTCAGCCCGGCCGAAGAGCTGCCGGAAGGTTGGATCGTCGAAGGCACCTACTCGGCCGACTGACGGCGCATGACACGGGTGCGAGGAAGGGGCGGCCAGGAGCCGCCCTTTCCTTTTCGGGCGGCCTACTCCGGCATGGCGAAGGGACGGACGCTCTCGAAGGCCCGCGCGGCCCGCAACACCAGCGCCTCCGCGCGCCAAGGCCCGACGATCTGGAGCCCGACCGGCAGCCCGGCCGCGGTGAAGCCGCAGGGCACGCTGGCGGCCGGCTGGCCGGTGATGTTGAACGGAAAGGTGAAGGGCGTCCAGGTGCGCCGGTAGGCGTCGCCCTCGGGTCCGTAGATGCCGCGGCCCGCCGTGAACGGCGGCACCGGTGTCACCGGCGCGAGCAGCAGGTCGTAGCGGCGGTGGAACGCCGCCATCCGCTCGATCAGCGCGCCCCGGTCGGCCATGGCCTGATAGTGGCGGACGATGGGCTGCTCGGCGCCCTTGCGGGCCGAGCGGACCAGCATGGGGTCACTCTGCTCCAGCGCCTTTTCGCTCGCGCCCTCCAGGTAGCGGGCGGTCATCGGCTGCCAGAAGGCGAGGAAGGTGGCGAGCTGGTTGTCGAACCCCGGATCGGCGGGCTCGACCACGGCGCCCAGGCCGCGGAACACTTCGGCCGCGCCGGCCAGCGCGGCGCTCACCTCGGGATCGAAGTCGATCAGCCGGGTGCCGTCCCAGAAGCCGATGCGCAGGCCCTCGACGCCGTCGCCCAGCCCGACGCGATAGTCGGCGCCATCGGACGTCAGGGCGGTCGGATCGCGGTCGTCCGGCCGGGCCATCACCGACAGCATCAGCGCGCCGTCCTCCACCGTGCGGGTCAGCGGCCCGGCCTGGGACAGCAGGCTCGACACCGAGGCCGGATCGCCCGGCACCCGGTACTGGGTCGGCTTCAGGCCGAACACGCCGCAGAAGGCGGCGGGGATGCGCACCGAGCCGCCCGCGTCCGTGCCGACATGCAGCGCGCCCATGCCCAGCGCGCAGGCCGCGCCCGCGCCGCCCGACGAGCCGCCGGGCGTCTTGTCCGGGTCCCACGGGTTGCGGGTGACGCCGTAGAGCGCGCTGTCGGTGACGCCCTTCCAGCAGAACTCGGGCGTCGCCGTCTTGCCGAGGATGATGCCGCCCGCTTCCCGCAGCCGGGCGGTGACCGGTGCGTCCTGCTTCGCCTTGTGGGAGGCGGGGACGACCGGCGAGCCGTAGCGGCTCGGCCAGCCCTTGACGTCGATGTGCTCCTTGATGGAGAGCGGCACGCCGTCCAGCAGGCCCTTCGGCTTGCACTTGCTCCAGCGCGCCGCGGACTTTTCCGCCTCCTTCAGCGCGCCGTCGCGGTCGACCAGCACATAGGCGTTCACCGCCTCGTTGCGCGCCTCGATACGGTCGAGGGCCGCCGTCGTCGCCTCGACCGGCGACAGCGTGCCGCGCCGGTAGCGGGCAACCAGGTCGGATGCGGACAGCAGATGGATGTCGGTCATGTCGGTTCCCCTCCCCTTGGCGGTCCGGCTCAGAAGCCCAGCGACTGGCCGTCGTCGATCTTCAGCGCCGAACCGGTAACGAAATCGCCCGCCTCCGAGGCCAGCAGCAGCAGCATGCCGTTGAGGTCCGTGTCCTTGCCGATGCGGCGCATGGGCCAGCCCTTGATGTCCTGCTGCCCCTTCTCGGAATCGTAGTATTCGCTGTTGATCTCGGTGCGGATGTAGCCCGGGCACAGGGCGTTGACCCGGATGCCGTAGCGCGCCCACTCCAGCGCCATGCACTGGGTCATCATGGCCACCGCCGCCTTCGACATGCAGTAGGTGATGCCGCCCTTCAGCTCCACGTCCGCGTGCATGGACGAGATGTTGATGATCCGGCCCGGCGCGCCCCGGTCGATCATCCGCTTCGCCACCTCCTGGCTGAGGTAGAAGGGCGCGCGCAGGTTGGTGTCCATCACCGCGTCGTAGTCGTCCTGGGTGTGCTTCTGGGCCGCCTTCATGATGGTGACGCCGGAATTGTTCACCAGGCACCAGATCGGGCCGACCTTCTCCTCGGCCTCCGTCACCGCGGCGGCAGCGGCGTCCAGGTCGGTGACGTCGAAGGCGATGGGGTGGGCGGTGCCGCCGGCCGCGCGGATCTCCTCGGCCAGCGCCTCCAGCCGCTCCTTGCGGCGACCGGTGATCACCACCTTGGCGCCCGCCTCCGACATGCACAGGGCGAACTGGCGGCCCAGCCCGCTGGTGGTGCCGGTGATGAAGCAGACCTTGCCGCTGAGGTCGAAGCTGGGAAGGGTCATGGCGGTTCCTCTGTCGTGCATTTCCTGTCGCGCGGGACGCTAGTGCGGATGGCTCCGGAAGGGAACCGCAAAGCGCATCCCTCATCAGAGGTCAGTGTTCTCGGCGTCCAGCAGGCGGACCCGGAAGCCCTCGGCGATCAGCGCCTCGACGATGGCGCGCATGTGCGCCGGATCGCGTGCCTCGACCACCAGTTCCAGGTCGGTCTCCTTGGCCTGGGCGTGGGAGAACAGGCGGTTGTGGTGCACCTCGAGGATGTTGCCGCCGGCGTCGCCCACCGCGCCGGCGACGGCCGCCAGCACCCCCGGGCGGTCGGGGATGCCGACCCTGAGCCGGGCGATGCGGCCCTGGTGCACCAGGTCGCGCATCAGTACCGAGGACAGCAGCCGGGTGTCTATGTTCGCGCCCGAC
The DNA here is from genome assembly GCA_016124315.1 of Alphaproteobacteria bacterium. Classification (GTDB taxonomy): domain Bacteria; phylum Pseudomonadota; class Alphaproteobacteria; order SMXS01; family SMXS01; genus RI-34. The sequence continues at coordinate 13,255 of WGNW01000087.1, read as the reverse complement.
AGCACGATGCCCACCTTGCGGCCGTGGAACCGCTCCGGCTGGGCCAGCACGCCGGCCAGCGACGCCGCTCCCGCGCCTTCGGCCACGGTCTTCTCGACCCCGACGTAAAGCGCGATCGCCCGCTCGAGCTGCACTTCGCTCACCAGCACGATGTCGTGCACAAGGTCGCGGATGACCGAGAGGGTGATCGGCCCCGGCTGCTTGACGGCGATGCCCTCGGCGATGGTGCCGGCCTGGATGGTCACCGGCTCGCCCCGCAGGGCGCAGGCGACGCCGGGATAGCGGTCGGCCTGGACGCCGACGATCTCGATGTCGGGCTTGAGCGCCTTGGCGGCGATGGCGATGCCGGAGATCAGCCCGCCACCGCCCACCGGCGCGACGATGACGTCCAGGTCGGGCCGGGCCGCCAGCATCTCCAGCGCGACGGTGCCCTGCCCGGCGATGATCGCCGGGTCCTCGTAGGGATGGACGAAGACCAGGCCTTCCCGCTCGGCCAGCCGGTGCGCGTGCTCGGACGCCTCCATCAGGGTCTCGCCCTCCAGCACCACGGTGGCGCCATGGGCGCGGGTGCTCGACACCTTCACCTCCGGCGTGTCGCAGGGCATGACGATGGTGGCGGCGATGCCGAGGCGGCTGGCGTGGTAGGCCACCGCCTGGGCGTGGTTGCCCGCCGACATGGCGATGACGCCGCGCCGCCGCTCGGCCTCCGACAGGCCGGCCAGCTTGTTGAGCGCGCCGCGCTCCTTGAAGGACGAGGTGAACTGCCGGTTCTCAAACTTGATGTAGAGCTCGGCGCCGGACAGCCGCGAAAGGGCGACGGCATGGCGCAGCGGCGTCTCCTCGACGGCGCCGCGAATGGTCTGAGCCGCCGCCCGGACATCTGCTAACATCGGCCGCGACTCACCAGAAGCGCCCGCGGCCGGGGAAGAGGTCCTGAAGGGCGTCATCGCAGGTTCACTCTCGGGGAAGGCTCAATCATGGATTTCGAGTTTAGCGACAAAGTGAAGCAATTGCAGGACCGCGTCCGCGGCTTCATCGACGAGCACGTGGTGCCGGCGGAGACGGTGTACGCCCAGCAGGTGGAAGACGGCGGCCGCTGGTGCGCGCCGCCGGTGATGGAGGAGCTGAAGGCCAAGGCCAAGGAGGCCGGCCTGTGGAACATGTTCCTGCCCCATTCCGAGCGCGGCTTCGGCCTGACCAACCTGGAATACGCGCCGATCGCCGAGTTGCTGGGCTGGTCGCCGCTGGCGTCGGAGGCGTTCAACTGCTCGGCGCCCGACACGGGCAACATGGAGATCCTGGAGCGCTACGGCTCCGAGGAGATCAAGCAGCGCTGGCTGAAGCCGCTGCTCGAGGGCGAGATCCGCTCCGCCTTCGCGATGACCGAGCCGGCGGTGGCCAGCTCGGATGCCACCAACATCGAGTCGCGCATCGTGCGCGACGGCGATGACTACGTCATCAACGGCCGAAAGTGGTGGACTTCGGGCATCCTGGACCCGCGCTGCGAGGTGCTGATCTTCATGGGCAAGACCAATCTGGAGGCGCCGAAGCACCAGCAGCAGTCCATGATCGTGGTGCCGCGGGACACGCCCGGCATCACGGTGAAGCGGTCGCTGCCCGTGTTCGGCTACGACGACGCGCCCCACGGCCATGGCGAGGTGCTGTTCGAGGACGTCCGCGTGCCCGCCGCGAACATCCTGCTGGGCGAGGGCCGCGGCTTCGAGATCGCCCAGGCGCGGCTGGGGCCGGGGCGCATCCATCACTGCATGCGCTCCATCGGTACCGCCGAGCGGGCGCTGGAGCTGCTGTGCGCCCGCGCCGACGGCCGCGTCGCCTTCGGCTCCAAGCTGTCGGAAAAGGGCGTCGTCGAACAGCAGATCGCCGACAGCCGCATCGAGATCGAGCAGGCCCGGCTGCTGGTGCTCAAGGCCGCCTGGATGATGGACAAGTACGGCAACAAGGTCGCCCGAAGCGAGATCGCCCAGATCAAGGTGGCGGTGCCCAACATGGCGCTCAGGGTGATCGACCGGGCGATCCAGGTGCATGGCGGCGGCGGCGTGTCGGCGGACTTCCCGCTGGCCCGTGCGTTCGCCGGGCAGCGCACCCTGCGCCTCGCCGACGGCCCCGACGAGGTGCACCGCCGGACCATCGCCGGCATCGAGCTGAAAAAACAGCGGGAGAAGCGCGAAAGACAGCACAATCTCGCTGCGGAATGACTATATTCAGTCCTATCCACAACCCTCAACTTGACACGCGGGCCCACCGGCCCGCGTTTTCTTGTGCGCCGGACCGCACATCCGGATACCCCATGGCGGCGTAGAACGGGCATGGCCGCCGGCATCCTGCAGACTTTCGCCTTCTCCGCCCTCGCCGTCTGGCTGGCCATGACCGGCGTGTGGTTCGTGAGCCTCGCCCGGCGGGACGCCAGCATCGTCGACGCGTTCTGGGGGCCGGGCTTCGCGCTCGTCGCCGTCGTCGCCCTGGCGCTCGATCCGCCGGCCACCCCCTACCGCCTGCTGCTGGTGGGCATGACCGTCGCCTGGGCCGCGAGGCTGGGCGTGCACCTGCTGCGCCGCAATCTCGCCCATGGCGAGGACGGGCGCTACCGGGAGATGCGGCGCAAGGCCGGCGCGGGCTGGGCGCTGCGCAGCTATGTCACCGTGTTCCTGCTGCAGGGCGCGCTGATGTGGCTGATCTCGCTGCCCCTGCAGGTGGCCATCGTCCAGGGCGGCGCGGTGCGGGCCGGGGCGCCGCTGGTGATCGGCGGCGCCGGCCTGTTTCTGTTCGGCTTCCTGTTCGAGGCAATGGCCGACCGCCAGCTCGCCCGGTTCAAGGCCGATACGGCAAACGCGGGCAAGGTGCTCGACACCGGCCTGTGGCGCTACAGCCGCCACCCCAACTATTTCGGCGAGGCCTGCGTGTGGTGGGGGCTGTTCCTTGCCGCGCTGCCCGCGCCGGGCGCCGCCTGGACGGCGTTCAGCCCGGCCGTCGTGACCTTCCTGCTGCTGAAGGTATCGGGCGTGCCGCTCACCGAGCGGCACGTCGCCGAGGGGCGGCCCGCCTACCGCGACTACATCCGCCGCACCAGCGCCTTCATTCCCTGGCCGCCGCGATAGCCGGCCCCTACGCCAGGTCGCCGTGCGGGACGTTCAGCGCCGCGCCGCAATGCTTGCAGTGCAGCGCATCGGGCTCGTGACGGACCAGCCCGCACTCGGGGCAGCGCCAGTGCAGTTTGGGCGGCCGGAACATCAGCTGGATGAGGCGGATGAACAGGGAGACGCCGAAGATCATGATCAGCACCGACAGCAGCCGGTCGCCCGGCCCCGACAGGATGACGTCGCCGAAGCCGGTCGTGGTCAGCGTCGTGACCGTGAAGTAGAGCGCGTCGATGTAGTTGCCGATCTGCGGGTTGTGGTGATGCTGGGTCTCGTAGACGATGGCCGTCATCACGAACATGAACACCAGCAGGTTGACGGCGGCCTGGATCAGGTCCTGGTGCCGCCGGAAGAACGGCAGGTCGCGCCGGAGCCGCGCGACCAGCCGGTAGGAGCGGAACAGGCGCAGGGTTCGCGCGACGCGCAGGAACGCCAGATTCTGCCCGATGACGGGAGCCAGCAGGGAAACGATTACGATCAGGTCGGCGACACCGGTCGGATGCAGCATTTCCCGCCAGCGGTTGCGGGAGACCACCAGCCGGGCGGTGACGTCCGCCGCCACCACGACGCCGAGCACCACGTCGCCGAACTCGATGAACCATCCGCCGGCGGCGAAGGAGGAGCCGACGATGAACGCGATCATGCCGGCGTCGAAGACCATCATGGCGTAGCCGAACCAGTGGGCCCGCCGCGTGTCGCCGTTGTAGAGCTCGTTCAGCAGATCCAGCACAGGTTCCCCCACCCCCGCAAAAGTCTGCGCGCTTTGTAACGCATCCGCAACGGGCGCAGCGGTCGGCCCGAAAGCAGAAAGGGCGCCCCGAGGGGCGCCCTTTCGTCTTGAGTTCCGCCAGTGGCGGGTGCCTGGGTCCTAGAAGTGGATCCGGGCGCCGCCGCTGATGATGTGCTCCTTGAAATCGCTGCCGATTTCACCCGAGTAGTCGAGGTACAGGCTGAACATCTCGGAGACCTTCCCGGTGACACCGGCGCCGAAGATGGCGCTGGCACCGCCGCGCGGCGCGTCGCCGTAGATGGTGAAGCTGCCGCCCGAGGAGGCGAAGTTGGCCGAGATGGGCCGCAGGTTGTCCTTGAACTCGTCGGCAACACCGAACCGGACATAGGGCATCCAGCCGCCGCCATTGCCGTTCCAGAAGGTCTTGGACAGACGCAGCTGGGCGGTACCGCGGAGCGAGTCGACCGACTGCCGGTCAACAGCAAGGTTGAGCAGGCCGGCATTGGTCTCGGTAAAGGCATCCTGCTTCACCTTGACGTAGGACAGGCCGAGCTCGGGGCTCAGTTTCCAGCCCGAGTTGCCCAGATCCAGGCCGTAGCCGGCCTTGCCGTACAGGTAGGTGAGGTTGCCGTTGTAGTCGGCCTGGGCCACCTCGGAGATCTGCATCGCCAGGTCGGAACCGAACTGGATGTCCCGGGTGCTCTTGATGCTCATGTGGCCGTAGCCGCCGCCGGCATTCACGAACCAGTTGTTCGCGAAGGCACTGGCGTAGCCGCCGATCTGCCAGTTGTTGACCTTGCCGGAGTCGTAGCCGTTCTTGCTGTCGACGCTGGAGTGGCCGAAGCCGCCCAGGATGCCGAGCAGGACGTTCGGCGTGACCAGGTAGTCGAAGCCGGCGTAGCCGCTGACGGTATCGTACTTGTACTCCAGGAAGCCCTTGTTGCTGTCGACATGGCTGTTGCCGTACTGGGCGGAGAGCCAGAAGCTGGCCCGCTTGTCGTTGGCGCTGGAGCCGACCGCCGAGTGGTCACCCACATGCATGACGACCCGGTTGGTCTGGCCGCTCGAGAAGCCCTGGGCCTCGATGGTCCGGACGTATGCCTGCTCCTCGGCACCGTGAGCGATCGAGATACCCACCTCGTTGAAGGCGTTGTACCACTCGGGGCTCAGGGCATCGAGACCGGCGGGGATGTCGCCCGTCAGGCCAAGGCTGGCAAGGATGCCGCTCAGCTCGTCCTCGTTCAGGCCGTACTGGCTGAGCGTGTCGAGGTATTCGCCGATCGCCACCTGGTTCGGACTGTCAGCCAGATTGGCGAAGTTCGGGATCGAGATGATCCGGACACGATCCGGCAGGTACTCCAGGTAGGCCTTCAGCAGCTGGACTCGGACCTCGGTGATCGGCTGGCCGCCCTCGTTGACGTCGGGGGTCGACGGATCGTCCACGGTGACACCGGGGTAGCGGGTGACCACCGCGCCGTCGTTGGCACCGCCGTCGAAGCCCTTCTCGTCGAACTTACCGTCGATGCCGCCTTCGGCGACGATGACGTCCCACACCGTAGCATGCTTGGTGAAGTCGGCCGTCGGGGTGGCGATGCCGTCGGCATTCACGTCGGCGATGCCATCCGGCACGTAGTGGGCGTCGTTCTTGATCGGATCGCAGTTCGGCGTGCCGTCAGGCGCGTCGTTGCAGCCCGTGTCCGGGTTCGGCAGGGTCGCCGGCTCGCTGTTGTTCACCTCGTCGACGAACTGGCCGTCGAGGCGGATGTCGAGACGACCGGCCAGGTGCACGTGGCCGTCCGACACGTCGGAGACCTTGTAGATCACGCCGTCCGGCACACCGTCGGGACCGCCCTTGCCAGGCTCCAGGATGTCGGTCTTGACCGCGTCCGCGCCCGTCCCGGTGACGGTGAAGTCGTTGACGCCGTCGCCCTTGGTCGAGTCGGTGATGTTGCCGTCGGAGTCCTGGGTGACCTTGTCGACCGGGCCCGGACCGGTGGTGTCGACCGTGTCGCTGGTGATGGCGGTGGTGGTGCCGGTCTTCTTCACCAGCAGCTGGTCGCCGGCGCCATCGGCCTTCAGGTCGGCCTGGAACTGGCTACCCCAGTTGGTGACCACGGTGCGACCCTCGATGTCCTTGGTCGCCGTGCCGCCCTTCGACTCATCCACGTCCTTGGTGGCGGGATCGTCCGCCACGGCCACGGTGTAGGTGGTCGTCGCGGTCTGCATGCTGTCGAAGTTCACGTTGCCGTAGATCGTCAGCGTGCCGATCCGGTTGACCTCGTCGCCGGGGGCGATGGTGGCATAGCGCGGGCTGTCGGTGGTGAAGTCGAAGGCGCCGTCGAAATTCTCCGACTTGAAGCCTTCCGGCAGGGTGATGTCCGGATAGTACTTCCCGGCGCTGTCCACCGTGTACTGGATGTCCGTCTTGACCGGGGTGTCACCGCTGGTGTCGAGGGTGAAATCGTTGACACCGTCGCCCTTGGTGGCGTCGGTCACCGTGCCGTCCTCGCCCTGGGTCACCAGGTCGCCAGCCGCGGTGCCGGTGATCAGCGAACCGCGAGCCTCGCTCGGGGTGTAGACGGTGTAGGTCGGAGACTGGCTGCCCACCTGATACTCGGTGTCGCCCTGGACCTTGCCGGTCAGGTTGACCCCGCCATTGCCGCCATCGGCGCCCGGATCGGTCACGATGGTGCCGTGGCCGCCCAGGGTGCCGCCCGACCAGACGTCGACCACCGGGGTGGTGAGCGTCGCCTCGGTATGGGTGACATACTGGGTCTCGGTCGTGAAGAGGGGATCACCGCTATCCGGATCCGTGTCCTGCACGCCGTCCTTATTGGCGTCGACCGGAACCTGGACCTGGACCGCCTCGGTGCCGCCGATGTTCAGCCGGCCGTTGTTGACGATCGTGCCGACCGTGCCGATGACCTGCGGATCGGATTCAGCATCCGCAACGCCGTCACCGTTGGAGTCGTAGGCGAAGGTCTTCCACAGATGGGTACCGTCGACCGAAACGTTGCCGTTCAGGTTCCAGGTGCCGTCCGGAGTGGGCTGGTTGGGCAGCGGCGGATAGGGCACCGCATCGGCGCTGAGGCCGTTGATGATGTCCGATTCCGTTACACGGTCGTCGACATAGAGCACCTCGGCTTCGGTGATGTCGCCGTTGTAGTTCTGGGTGCCGCCGGCGCCGAACAGGGTGACGAGGTCCACGCCCGTGTCGATCTGGTCCTTGGACGCGACCCAGCCGTAGGCGGTGCCGCCCTTCGATTCGTCCACGTCCTTGGTGGCGGGATCGTCGGGGATCGGGCCCAGCACGAAGCCGTCCGTCAGGGTCTGGCCCATGTCCAGGTTGCCGTTGAAGGTCGAGCCGATTTCCATGGCGAAAGAGTCGTCGTTGCCCTGCAAGGCTACGTCGCCGTTGATGGTGCCGCCGGCGAAGTTGGCCACGTACTCGCTGCCCGCGCCGCCCAGGATGGCGAAGCGGTTGGTGAGCTGGATGGTGCCGTCGGCCTGGGCCACGGTGGAGGACTGATCGGTGTTGCCGCCGTCTTCACCCGTGGTCGGAGTCTGGAACTCGTTGGCGCCCTGGATTACGCCCCAGTTGTAAACGTAGGTCTCCAGGCTCGCGTCGCCGCGGCTGGTGTCGATGGCCGCGACCGGGGCCGCGTTCTCGCCGGTGATCAGCGTCGTGTCCACCGCACCGGACACCTGGGTGCCCTGCTCGGTGTTCGCCGGCGGGTTGTTGTACCCGTCGGGAAGCGTGCCGTCGCCGGTGACCGAGATGGTGCCGTAGTTGTAAATCTCCACCGTGTGGTCGCTCGGGTAGTCGGTGTAGGACGCCGAAGTCTGCACGTCGCCGGCCGGTTCGTAGAGGTAGCCAGCCCGGGTGCCGGTGATCGTGCCGGTGCTGCCGTTGTAGATGGTGGTTCCGTCGTAGTCGCCACCATTGGTGACGCCGTAGTCGTGGATGCCGATCTCGGTGCCCTGGATGGTGCCGTAGTTCTCGATGTCGTTGGTCAGCGCCCAGGTAACGATGCCGTCGCCGTCCAAGCCCTGGATATTGCTGTTCGTACCGCTGAGCAGGGTGAAGTCGAAGCCGCCGACGGCGACGCCGTTGGTCGCGCCGACGATCTCGCCGCCGACGATGCCGTCCTCTCCGTAGTTCACCGAGTAGTTGTTGATGGTCGTGTCGTAGAGGCCGGCGTCCTCGCCCGTGTTCGACCGGACACCATCGCTGTTCTGGCCGGTGATCGTGCCGGCATACTGGTTGATGGTCAGGTTGCCGCTGCTGTTGTCGACGCCCTGCCAGTGGCCGGTGATCGTACCCCAGTTGGTGATGCTGTTGTTGGTACCGCTGTTGATGTCGATGCCGTCACCATGCTGGCCGGTGATGGTGGCATACACGTCGTGATTGTCGACGGTGTTGCCGTCGCCGTCGATCGCCACGCCTTCGTCGTAACCGGCGATCGCACCGGTATTGTAGACGGTGTTGTCGTCGCCGACGATGGTGACGCCGTTGCCGCTGTAACCCTGGATCGTATCGACGGCGTAGTTGTTGACGGTGTTGTTTTCACCCTGCAGGTAGACGCCGTCGATGCCGCCGGTGATCGAGCCGTAGTTGTTGATCGTGACATCATCGCTGTTGACGAAGGAAACGCCGTCCTCGCCCGTGCCGCTGATCGTCCCAGTGCTGTCGTTGGTCAGGATGGTGCCATCGGCGTAGTAGGCCTCGACACCGTAGTCGCCGCCGGTCATCGACCCGCTGTTGTAGATCTCCGTATAGTAGGAGTCGTCGATGTAGACGGCGTCGTAGGTGCCCGTCACCGTGGCGTAGTTGTTGACGTAGTTGGAGTCGGCGCTCTCCTCGAAGTCGATGGCGTAGGCGCCGCTGATGGTGCCCCAGTTGTTCAGGGTGTTACCAGTGGCATCGTCCTCGAACTCGACACCTTCCCAGCCGGTGATGGTCGCACCCGCGTAGTTGTTGACGGTATTGCCGTTCGAGTTCGATTCGATCTCAATGCCTTCGCCGTTTTCGCCGGTGGACTCGACCGTCCCGTAGTTGTCGACGGTGTTGTCGGACGAGTTGTTCTCGATGTTGATGCCTTCACCGTCGGACGTGATGGTGTCGTTGTTGACGATGTGGTTGTTGGACGAGTTGTCCAGCTGCACGCCTTCGTCGCCGCCCGAGATGGTGTCGTCGTTGGTGATGGTGTTGTCCTCACCGTAGACGACCCGGACGCCGGCATGATCGCCGTTGATCGTGTTGGTGTTGTCGATCGTGTTGTTGTCGGCGGTGACCAGGACGCCGAAATTGTTGGCGTCGATGGAACCGTCGTTGGTCAGCTTGTTGCTGTCGTGGATCGACACGCCGTTCCAGCCGGTGATCGTGCCGGTGTTGCTGATCTCGTTGTGGTCGTTGGCGACAATGCCGGTGCCGGCGCCGCTGCTGTCCGTGTCGGCATGAATGACGCCGTTGTTGACCACCTCGTTGTTGTCGTTGACGACGATGCCGTCATCGCCGCTCTCGATGGTCAGGTTGGAGTTGTTCTCCACGTAGTTGTGATCGTGGAGGACGATACCGTCGTTAACGACGTCGATCGTGCCGTCGTTGATGATGGTGTTGTAGTCCTGACCGGTGATGCCGTTCCAGCCCGTGATCAGGCCGTCGCCGGCGTTCTTCACGTAGTTGTTGGACGAGAGCACGATGCCCGTACCGGCCTGATCGGTGTCGGTGTCGGCGTTGATGGTGCCGTGGTTGGTGATGGAGAACCAGTCGCCGCCGGTCTGAATGCCGTTGCCGGCCGCGTCGATGGTGCCGTACCACACCAGCGCCTCGGGGGCATTGGTGGTGCCGCCATACCCATACTCGATGCCGTTCTCACCCGCGATGACGTGGGTGGCGCTGTCGTGCTGGAAGGTGTTGCCGGCATTGTCGACCAGGATGCCGTCCAGCCCGGCGTCGATCGTGACGCCCCGCAGGTCGACATTGTTGCCGGTGCCACTGTCGAACCAGACGCCGTTGCCGTCCACCTCGATCGCCGAGCCGACGTTCACGTCGTTCAGGTCACCGTTGATCTGGACGCCGTCGCCGCTGGTGTCGTGGATGTTGTCGAACGTGACGTTGTTCTGGTTGCCGGTGATGTTGACGCCGTCGCCGTCGGCCGAAATCCGGTCGCCGACAACGATGACATTGCCGTTGCCGTCGAGGTTGACGCCGTCGCCGTCGGTGGCCGACAGGTCGTCGTCCGCCGTCACGTGGTTGCTGTCGCCGACGATGCCGATGCCGACCGAGGTGCCCTGGATGTCGTCGTGCGCCGTGACATGGTTGTCGGTGCCGGTGATGCCGACACCGGCGCCGTCCGCACCGGTAATGTCGTTGGTGGCGGTGACGGTGTTGTGGCTGGCAGGCGCGCCGGTGGTGCCGATGCGGACACCATCGGTGGCACCCACGATGTTGTCGGCCGAGGTGACCTCGTTGCTGTCGCTCGAGATGTCGACGCCCTGGCCGTGCAGGCCGGTGATGCCGTTGGCCCCGATGGTGACGTTGTTGTGGGTGCCGCTGTTGATGTCGACGCCGTCCCAGTAGCCCACGGCGCCGGCCGCACTGGCGGTGTTGCTGTTGCCGTCGATGCTGAGGCCGTCGCCGCCGAGGCCCTCGAAGTTGTTGTTCGTCGAACTGACGGTGTTGCTGTTGCCGCTGATCGCGACGCCGTCACCGCCCGAACTCCGGATGACGTTGGCTGCGCTGACGGTGTTGCTGTTGCCGGTGATGGTCACGCCGGCGTCGTTGGAGCCGCTTACCTGGTCGGCGTAGATGGCGCCCGCGGCACTGACGTGGTTGCTGTCGCCGGCAATCTGCACGCCCTCGGCATGCTGGCCGAGGATGTCGCCGGACGACGTCACCACGTTGCTGCTGCCGTCGATGTGGACGGCATCCCAATAACCCTGGATGCTGTTGGACGACACCGTGTTGCTGCCGCCATCGATGATCACGCCGTCACCGCTCTGGCCGATGATGCTGCCGGATGCGGTGACGTGGTTGCCGTCGCCGCTGAGGTCGGCGCCGTCGGCGGAGCCGGTGATGGTGGTCGCGCCGTCGACGGTGCTGCCGCCGGACAGGTTCACACCGTCGCCGTTGTAGCCGTGGATCGCACCGCCCGCGTGCAGGGTGTTGCCCGCCCCCATGATGGCGCCCGCGCCGCCAAGGCCGGTGACGCTGGTGGCGGTGATGATGTTGCCGGTGCCGCTGACGATCTGGATGCCGTCGCCGTCGCCGGAAATCGCGCCGGTCGTCACCGTGTTGGTGCTGCCGGAGATGTTCACGCCGTCGCCGGTGCCGGTGCCGTACGTGCCATTAATCAGGGCGGACGACACCGTGTTGCCGCCGCCGGAGATGATGACGCCGCCCTGGCCGCCGATCTCGCCGACCGCCGACACCGTGTTGCCCGTGCCGTTGAGGCTGACGCCGACGCCGGTCGTGTCTTCGTCGGTGTTGCCCTCGATGTTGCCGGAGGTGGTGCTGATCGTGTTGCCGTTGCCGGTGACGATCACGCCGCCATTGGTGCCGGAGATGCTGGCGCCGCTGACCGTGTTGTTGTTGGAATTGGTGATGATCACGCCCGGATCGCCGGTGATGGCGCCCGTCGCGGTGACGTTGTTGCCGTCGCCGCCCGAGATGTCGACGCCGTCGCCGACGCCGTTGTTGTTGTTGTTGGTGTCGCCGGTGATGGTGCCGGTCACCGAGACGCTGTTGGTGCCGCCGGAGATGTGCACGCCGTCGTTGCCGCCGGTGACGCTGCCGCCCGAGGTGACCACGTTGCCGGTGCCGGTGATGCCGATGCCGTCCAGCGTGCCGCCATAGACGCCGTTAGCGCCGACGGTGACATTGTTGGTCAAGCCGTCCAGCGTCAGGCCGCCGGTGCTGCCGGAGATGCCGCCAGCCCCGATGGTGTTGGAGTTGCCGTCCACGTCGACGCCGATGCCGCCGTTGCCGGTGATGGTGCCCGACGCGGTAACCGTGTTGCTGCCGCCGTTGACGTCGGCGCCGATGGTCGAGCCGGTGATGCTGGTCGCGCCGTCCACATGGCTGTCGCCGTCGAGCTTCGCGCCGACGCCGGAATCGCCGGTGATGGCGCCGCCCGCATGCAACGTGTTGCCGGAGCCGAGCAGCGCGCCCGCCCCGCCGTAGCCGTGTACGCCGACGGCGGTGATGGTGTTGCTCGATCCGCTGGCGATCTCGATGCCGTCGCCGGCGCCGGAGATGGCGCCGGTGGTGACCGTGTTGGAGCCGCCGGCGATGTGCACGCCGTCGCCGGTGCCGGTGCCCTTGGTGCCGTCGATGGAGGTCGACGACACCCCGTTGCTGGTGCCGGTGATGCTCACGCCGCCCTGGCCGGTGATGGCGCCAGCCGAGGTCACGGTGTTGCTGTTGCCCGACAGGCTGACGCCGATGCCGGTCGTGTCGTTGTCGGTGTTGCCGTCGATGGCGCCGGAGGTGGTGCTGATCGTGTTGCTGTTACCGGACACGACGACGCCGCCGTTCTTGGCGGAAATGGACGAGCCGCTGACGGTGTTGCCGTTGGAGTTGGTGATCACCACGCCCGGGTCGCCGGAGATGACGCCCGTGGCGGTGACGGTATTGCCGTCGCCGCCGGAGATGTCGACGCCGTCGCCGGTGATGCCGGTGATGCCGCCCGCGGTCGCGGAGACGGTGTTGCCGCCGCCGACGATCGCCACGCCGTCGTCCTCGCCCTGGACGCTGCCGCCCGTCACCGTGTTGCTGGTGCCGCTGATCGAGACGCCGTCGTCGCCCGTGCCCTTGATCAGGCCGCTAGCGGAGACGGAGTTGCCCGAGCCGCTGATGTCGGCGCCGTCGTCGGAGCCGGTGATGGTGGTCGCGCCATTCACATGGCTGCCGCCGGTCAGGTTGACGCCGTCGCCGGCGCCGCCGGTGATCGCGCCGGCCGCGTTGAGGGTATTGCTCGCACCCAGGTTGGCGCCCGAACCGCCCGTGCCCGTCACCGAGGTGGCGGTGATGGTGTTGCTCGAACCGCTCTCGATGTCGATGCCGTCGCCGCCGGAGCTGTTGATGGCGGCGGTGTTCACCGTGTTGCTGCTGCCCTTGATCTGGACGCCGTCCTGAACCGAGGTCACGCCGCCGCTGCCGACGGTGTTGCTGCTGCCCTCGATCTGGACGCCTTCGCCGTGCTGGCCGGTGATGGTGCCGGAGGCCGACACGGAGCTGTTGCTGCCCACGATCTGGGCGCCGTCCCAGTAGCCGGTGATGGTGGTCGCGCCGTACACATGGCTGCCGTTGCCGAGGTGCACGCCGTCGCCGTCGCCGCCGGTGATCGCGCCAGCCGCGTTGAGGGTG
>WGNW01000005.1 GCA_016124315.1 Alphaproteobacteria bacterium | reverse complement strand
TTACGCGAGATTTTTGAGCCCTCAGAGCAAAACGACCACGTCTGGCAAGACGTTGATTTCCTTAGTGATCTCTATCTCCTTCGCTATCCAAAACCTCTTGACATCAGCCTTCGGAGGGCAGCGCTCTATCCAGCTGAGCTACGGGTCCCTTGGATGGCGGCGGAGAATAGGGAAACCGGCCCCGACTGTAAACTGTTAGCTTCGCCGCCGGCGCCCGCCTTGGCCGGCAAACCGGCGGCTACAGGTGGAGCCGGACCTTGAGGCTCGCGGTATAGGCCTGCCGCTGACGCTGCAGCAGGGTCGCCGTGCCCTCCACCGCCACCGTCCACGACGCCGTGTTCACCAGGTTGATGCCGCCGCCGGCGATCACCGTGTCGCGGCCGGTATCCGGCGCGCGGCGCGAGATCTGGTGCAGGTAGTTGACCAGCAGGTAGGGCTGGAAGTGCGCGCGTCCGACCCCGAAGGTGAGGACCGAGCCGAGCTTCAACGCGGTTCCGTTGCCGCCGTTCGCGCTGAAGCTGTTGCCCAGCGTGTCGGTATAGGACGAGGCGTTCCAGTCGCCGTAGAGCACGCCGGCCGAGCCGGTCAGGGCCACGCTGTCGAACCGCCACGTGGCGTTGAGCGCGGCGCCGGCGAACCAGCCCGACTCCGTGAAGTCGGCTGCCGCCGCCTGCCCGGCGACCTGGCGGTCGAAGTCCGCCCAGGCCCGGGAATAGCCGCCAAACGCCTGCAGGGAGAAGGTGTCGTCGAGGGACACAACACCGTAGCCGCCGACGAGATAGCCGTCGGACGCATAGGTCGCGTCCAGCGAGACCAGGTGCACGTCGGTGCGGGTGTATCCGCCGAATGCGCCGATCACCGTGCGCCCCATGCGGTAGTCCAGCCCCACCGTCGCCACCACGTTGCGGCCGTGGCTGTTCCTGCCGAACCGGTCGTCGTCGAGAAACCCGCCGGTCACGAACCCCCATGTGCCGATCTGCGGCACGGGCGGCGCCGCACCGGCGCCGGCCTCGTCGCTATTCTCGACGGCGATGCCCTGGGCCAGAGAATCCAGGTGCCGGCCGATCTCGCCGTCGAGCTGGTGCAGCCGGGCGTCGCCGCTGAACTCGACGGCCGCGCCGACCCGGTCGCCGACGATGCGATCGGTGAGCGCCGACAGCGGCAGGCCGCCCGTGGCGGCGCCGCCGATGATCGAGGCGCAGGCAGGCGATCCCGTCACGGTGGCGTTGGCCGCATCGACGGTGCAGGTGAAGTCGCTCACCGTTCCCGTGCCGGCATTGTCGATGGTGCCGGTCAGCACCTGGGTCGCCGCATCGCCCGACTGCGACACGAAGTCGACCAGCGACCCGTCGTCCAGGCTCACCGTTCCCGTGTCGGGCAATTGCTGCGCGGCGGCGCCCGCCGCATTGACGGCTGGATCCAGTGGGGCGGGAAGAGCCTGGGACGACAGGGCCAACCCCGCCACCAGTGACCCACCAATCGCGGGAATCAAACGTACCATGCCCATCGGGTCGAACCTCTCCCCTGGCTTATTGCTGTGCTGGAATGCGAGGCGGGTCGAGGGACCCGGCCCTCGACCCGCCCGGAAGAGAGCGGCGCCACCGGTCGGCGGCGCCGCTGGTGGCGCTATTTGGCGCCGAGCGAGGCCGACCCGTTGCCGGCGGCCGCGGTCTGGGTCGAGGCCGACGTGCCGTTCGTCCCGCCGGAGGCGTCACCCTGAAGCGACGCGAAGCCCGAGACGCCCGCATTGTCCGTACCGCCGGACGCCGACGCCCCGGCGCCGATGTCGCCCGAGCCCGAGACGCCGCTGCCGGCGCCGTGGGCAGATGCCGATCCGTCAAGCGAACCAGCAGCCGCGGCACCCGGGTGGATGTCGACAGGACCCGCGCCGGCGGAGGCGTTGGTGGCCTGCGAGGCCGTGCCGTTCACGCCGGCGCCGAGATCGCCGGACGCCTGACCGGCCGCATCCGCCGCGCCGGAAACCGACGTATTGGCGCTGCCCATCGCCGAGCCGGCGGCGTTGGCGCCGAGATCGCCGGCTGTCGAGGCGGTACCGCCGACCGTAGAGCCGACATTGGCACCGCCGGAGACCGCCGACTGGCTCATCGCGGCGCCCGATCCGGACGCGGCGGCGCCGGCGCCCACCTGGCCGGTCGCACCGGTCATACCGGTGGCGACGCCATCGACGCCCGCACCGACGTTCGTCGCCGCGCCGGCATCGGTCATCGCACTGCCGCCCGCCAGGCCGGCGGCGCCGGTCACCTGTCCGGTGGCACCGCCGACGACGCCGAGCTGGGCGTGGGCGGAAACCGCGGTGCCCAGAGCGATCGCGGCGGTGGTGGCAAGAATCCTGAGTTTCATGATTGTGCTCCCTGAACCTGAATTCCGCTTCGGAACGTCCCGGGCCGGAGCCGGCCGGCGCGTCCCTCGGGAATGACAGGGCCCACAACGAGCGTGCGGAACGTCGGGTTCCAAAAAAAACTGTCATTAGTAACAGGTGGATGCTGGCGCGGGCCGGCCGCCCGCGCCCGACCGTTAGGAAAAATTTGAAATATATCAGAAGGTTATTCGGGAGCCGCCGCAGAGGAGGTCTGCCGCCGCCCTCAGCTTCGGCCGATCAGCGTGCCGGCGCCGTGGGCGGTGAACAGCTCCAGCAGCACGGCGTGGGAGACCCGACCGTCGAGGATGACCGAGGCGTCGACGCCGCCGTTCACGGCGTTGAGGCAGGTTTCCACCTTGGGGATCATGCCGCCGGAGACGGTGCCATCGGCGATCAGCGCCGTCACGTCCTGGGCGGACAGGTTGGTGAGCAGTTCGCCCGCCTTGCTCAGCACGCCCTTGACGTCGGTCAGCATCAGCAGCCGGCGGGCGCCCAGCGCGGCGGCCACCGCGCCGGCGGCGGTGTCGGCGTTGATGTTGTAGGTGTTGCCCTCGTCGTCGTAGCCGATGGGCGCGATCACCGGGATCAGGTCGGAGCGGGCCAGCACGTCGAGCACGTGCGGATTGACCGCCTCGGGCTCGCCGACGAAGCCCAGGTCGAGCACCCGTTCGATGTTGGAATCCGGATCCTTCTTGGTGCGCGTGAGCTTGCGGGCGCGGATCATGTTGCAGTCGCGGCCCGACAGGCCGACGGCGCCGCCGCCGGCGCGGTTGATCGCCGAGACGATCTCCTTGTTGATGCGGCCCGACAGCACCATCTCGACGATCTCCATGGTCGCCTCGTCGGTGACGCGCAGGCCGTCCACGAACTCGCTCTCGATGCGCAGCCGGTCCATCATCTCCTTGATCTGCGGACCGCCGCCATGGACCACCACCGGGTTGATGCCCACCTGCTTCATCAGCACGATGTCGCGGGCGAACTCATCGGCCAGGGTCCGGTCGCCCATGGCGTGGCCGCCATACTTGATCACGATCGTCGCCCCGGCGTATTTGCGCATGAAGGGCAGCGCTTCCGACAGGGTGCGGGCGGTCAGCAGTTCGCTGTATCCGGCGGACGTCTCGGCCATGGGCTCTCTCCCGAATTCGCGCGCGGTTATAGCGGATGGCGGCCGGGCTGGCCAGACCGGGAAGGCCTATTCGGCCAGCGCCGCCAGCACCGCGCGCAGCTCGGCGATCCCCTCGCCGGTCTCGCTGCTGGTGACCGCCATCTCCGGGAATGCGGCGACGTGGGTACGCAGCTCCTGCTCGGTGCGCGCCAGCAGGCGGTCGCGCTCGCCGGCCTTCACCTTGTCCATCTTGGTCAGCACCACCTGGTAGGACACGGCCGCCTCGTCGAGCATGGTCATGATCTCCCTGTCGGCGGCCAGGATGCCGTGGCGGCCGTCGATCAGCAGCATGGCGCGGCGCAGGCTCGGCCGGCCGCGCAGGAACGCGGTGAGCAGCCGGGTCCAGGCCGCCACCTGGGCCTTCGGCACCTTGGCGTAGCCGTAGCCCGGCAGGTCGACCAGCCGCAGCGTGCCGAGCCGCGGATGCTCGATGACGAAGTAGTTGAGCTGCTGGGTGCGGCCCGGCGTGTTGGAGGTGCGCGCCAGGTCGCGGCGGCCGGTGAGCGCGTTGAGCAGGCTGGACTTGCCCACGTTGGAGCGGCCGGCAAAGGCGATCTCCACCGGGCCGGCCTCGGGCAGCTGGCCCAGGCCGGCGACGCCCAGCATGAACCGGCATTCCTGGGCAAAGAAGGTCCGTCCCCGCTCGAGGGCGGCGTCGTCCGTGTCGCTGGGCCCGCCCTCGCTCACGTCTGGCTGAAGGCGCCGTGCCGCTTCATGATCACCCATTGCTGGCAGATGGTGAGCAGGTTGTTCCAGGTCCAGTAGATCACCAGGCCGACCGGGAAGGTGGCGAACAGGAACACGAAGACCAGCGGCAGGAAGCGGAACACCTTGGCCTGCACCGGGTCGGGCGGCGGCGGGTTGAGCTGCTGCTGCACGTACATGGTGACGCCCATGATCAGCGACCACAGGCCGATGGCGAGGAAGCCCGGCGGATGCCAGGGGATCAGCCCGAACAGGTTGGTCACCAGCAGCGGGTCTGGGCCCGACAGGTCCTTCACCCAGCCGTAGAACGGCGCGTGGCGCATCTCGATGGAGACCATCAGCACCTGGTAGAGGGCGATGAACACCGGAATCTGCACCAGCATGGGAAGGCACCCGCTGATCGGGTTCACCTTCTCGGTCTGGTACAGCTTCATCATCTCTTCGCGCTGCTTGACCGGGTCGTCCTTGTAGCGCTCGCGCAGGGCGGTGAGCTTGGGCGTGAGCTTGCGCATCTTGCCCATCGCCACGTAGGACTTGTTGGCGAGGGTGAAGAACGCCAGCTTGAACAGCACGGTGATCGCCAGGATGGCGAGGCCGAAATTGCCCACCAGCGCCTTGATGTGCTCCAGCAGCCAGAACACCGGCCGGGCCAGGAAGTAGAACCAGCCCCAGTCGATCGCCCGGTCGAAATTGACGATGCCGTACTCGTCCTCGTAGGAGTCGATCAGCTTGGTTTCCTTGGCGCCGGCGAACAGGTGCTTCTCGGTGCGGACCGTTCCGCCGGGCTCGACCGTCTCGATCGGCCCGGCATAGGTGCTGCGGTAGACGTCCCGGCCGTTGGAGCGGCTGTAGTCGAAGCCGCCGTAGAAGAGCTCGTCCTGTTTGGGCGCCACCGCCACCAGCCAGTACTTGTCGGTGATTCCCAGCCAGCCGCCGGTGCTCTGGTGGGTCACGACCGGCTTGCCGGCATCGGCCGTGCTTTGCTGGTCGGCCCACTTCTTCTTCATGTCCTTGTAGCTGACATGCTCCAGGCTCTTGCCGAAGACGCCCACCATGCCCTCGTGGATGATGGCGGAATGCTTGGTCTCCGGCACGCCGATGCGGTTGATCGAGCTCTGCGGCGCCAGCGACACCGCGGCGGTGCCGGTGTTCTTCACCGTGTCGACCACGGTGATCATGTAGTTGCGGTCGATGGAATAGGTGCGGGTGAAGATCAGCCCCTGGCCGTTGTCCCAGGTCAGCGTCACCGGCTGGTCGGGCGCGAGCACCTTGGAGTCGGTCTGCCACGGCGTATCCGCGCCGGGCACCGGGATCGTCGAGCCCCGCGACGGCTGCCAGCCGAAATCCACGTAGTAGGGCTCCTCGGTGCCGTTGGGCGAGAGCAGCACCACGTCGGGCGAATCCTTGTCGACGGTCTGCCGGTAGCCGACCAGGGTGAGGTCGTCGAGCCGGCCGCCCTCCACCCTGAGCGACCCCCTCAGCCGCGGTGCCCGGACTGCAATGCGCGGCGAGCGCTGCAGCACGGTGCCGCGCGCCTCGACGGTGGAGGCCGCTTCCATGGGAGTCGGCACAGCCGCGCCCTGGACCGAGCCCTGGGGTTTGGCGGCCTCCTCGCTCGATTCGATGTTCTGCTTGGTGCGCAGGTCCGGCTGGGGCTTCACGTGACCAACCAGAAAGATCTGGTACCCCAGATACATGGCGATGATGATCGCGATGGCGATGACGAGGTTGCGGGTGTCTTCGGAATGCATCAGCGGGGCTGGCTCCTGTTTGGCCCGGGACGAAGGCCGCAGCCGGTCTCGGCGCCGGCCGGCGGAACGGGATCATGGCCACAGCCGCCCCAGGGATGACAGCGCGCCAGCCGCCGGAGGGTGAGTCACAGGCCGCGGAACGGTCCGTGCAGCCGCAGCGCCTCCAGGGCGTATTCCGAGCAGGTCGGCGTGAAGCGGCAGGAGGGCGGCAGCATCGGAGAGATCAGGTAGCGATAGAACCGGATCGGCAGCGCCAGTAGCATGGAGAGGACCGTTCTCATGGTGCGGGCTCGTCGATCCTGATGCGTCTCAGCGCGGTTTCGAGGTCAAGAAGCAGCTTGGGCCACGGCCGGGTGAGCGTTGTATGCCTGCCAATGAGCACATAATCAATAGCCGCTCGGGCACGATCAGGCATGATCACACGCGCCGCCTCGCGCAACCGCCGCTTGACGCGATTGCGCTCCACCGCGCCGCCCACCTTGCGGCTGGCGGTGAAGCCGAGCCGCGGCGCGTCGGCCGGGCCCGCGTCGGGCCGGCGTGCCGCCTGCAGGATCAGGCCCGGCGTGACCCATTTGGCGCCCCGCGCCACGCGCAAAAACTCGCCGCGCCGCCGCAGGCGGCCGGGCGTGGCGATCTCGGTGCGCTGATCCTCCATTCCGACAGGGCCGGCCGGCGGCCGGCCAGGCGGATCAAGCGGAAAGCCGCTTGCGTCCCCGGGCGCGACGCGCCTTCAGGACAAGGCGTCCGCCGACGGTGGCGCTGCGGGCGCGGAAGCCGTGCCGGCGCGCGCGGACCAGCTTTGAAGGTTGGTAGGTGCGTTTCATGTCATCTCCGTTCGTCGGCCGCTGCCGGACTCGAAGGCCGCTGTATAATTGCTGGTCGGAGGCAAGTCAATTCGCCAGCCCGGCCGCTCTCCCCGCATCCCGCGGCTACCGGAACGGCGCTGCTCCAATGCAATTGCACTGCTATCGCCGAGTTCTGCTATCCTGTAACCCTGTTGTCCGCATCGACAAGCATCTGGAGCTTGCATGATACGCAGCCTGTCGGCACGGCTTCTGGTGCTGACCGTCCTGTTCGTGATGTTCGCAGAGGTCCTCATCCTCGTGATGGCGGTGCCCCAGTTCCGCCAGGAGTGGGTTGCCGAGCGGCTGTGGGACGCGCAGATCGCCAGCCTGTCGCTGGAGGCGTCGTCCGGCGGCAGGCTGAACCCGGCCCTTGAGGCCGAACTGCTGCGCAACGCCATGGCGGTGGGCGTGGAGCTGCGCCGCGTGGACGGTCGCGTGCTGACCATGGGGCGCTTCGACCCGTCCCGGGCGCACGACGTCTACGACCTGCAGCATGATCCGGCCTGGCGAAAGACGGCCGACGCCTGGCGCACGCTGCTGTTCGGGAGCCAGGGCCTCGTCGTGCTCTCGGGCGCGCCCCACATGGACGGCGGCCGCTCCATTGCGCTGCTCATGGACGAGGAGCCGCTTCGGCATGCCCTGGTGATGCACGCCGGCTACCTGCTGCTGGTCTCGCTCGTCATCTCGCTGATCACCGCGGCGCTGATCTATGTCAGCCTGTTCCAGCTGTTCGTCCGGCCGATGAAGGACATCGCCGCCAACATGGAGCGTTTCGCCGCCGCGCCGGATGATCCCCGCCGGGTATTTCCCGAGAGCGACCGGCGCGACGAGATCGGCACCCTCCAGAGGGTGCTCCGCGATCTGGAGGACCAGGTCCGTATCGCGCTCGCCCAGCGGGCCGGCCTCGCCAGCCTGGGCGAGGCGGTCGCCAAGGTGAACCACGACCTGCGCAACATCCTGGCGACGGCGCGTCTGGTGTCCAACCGGCTGTCCGAGAGCGACGATCCGGGCGTGCGCACCATCTCCACCACGCTGATCCGGGCAATCGACCGGGCAATCGGCATCTGCTCGGACACGCTGCGCTTCGGCCGGCCGCGGGAGATGCGCCCGCGGGTGATCCCGTTCGAGCTCCGACCCGTCGTGGAAGAGGCCGGGCAGGGCCTCGGCCTGTCCGACGAGACGAGCCCCATGTTCCTCAACCACGTCGATCCGGGCTTCGAGGTGGAGGCCGATCCCGAGCACCTGTTCCGCGCGCTGCAGAACCTGTTCCGCAACGCCGTCGAGGCGATCGGCGGGAACTTCGGAGAAATCGTCGTCAGCGCCCGGGACAATGGTTCGGAAAGCGTGATCGAGGTGGCCGACACCGGGCCGGGCCTGCCCGAGCATGCCCGCGAGAACCTGTTCAAGCCGTTCAAGGGCACCACGCACGAGCGCGGCGCCGGGCTGGGGCTGGTGAACGTGCGCGAAATCCTCCAAGCCCATGGCGGCGAGGTCCGGCTGGTGAAGTCCGACCCGGGTGGCACCGTCTTCCGACTGCACCTGCCCAAGTCTGCGGCGTCCCTGCGCCATGCGGCCGGTTGACCGGCTCCGCCGCCATGTTGCATTGCAACATAGGGTGATCTAGGATCACGGGTCGTCATCGTGTCACAGGGGATTCCATGCCCGCCAAGACCATCGCCGTGGCCCAGCAGAAGGGCGGCGCCGGCAAGACCACCCTCGCCGCCCATCTCGGCGTCGCCCTCGCCGGCATGGGCCGCAAGGTCGCACTCTTCGACGTCGACCCCCAGAAGAGCCTGACCGCCTGGTTCGAGATGCGCAAGCAGGCCGGCAAGGCCGACGGCCTCAGCTTCTCCAGCTTCGAGGGCTGGAAGGCGTCGAGCGAGATCGCCCGGGCGCGCGCCGCGGCCGACGTCATCATCATCGACAGCCCGCCCCACGCGGAGACCGCCGCGCGCCTCGCCATCCGCGAGGCCGACCTGGTGATCGTGCCGGTGCAGCTCAGCCCGATGGACCTGTGGGCGATGCGCACCACCCTGCAGATGGCCGACCGGGAGAAGGCGCGGGTGCTGCTGGTGCTCAACCGGGTGCCGCCGCGGGGCAAGATGGCCGACGAGCTGCGGGCGAGCCTGGCCAAGGACAATCTGCCGCTGGCCGTCACGTCCCTGGGCAACCGCATGGCCTTCGCCGCCAGCCTGCTGGACGGCCTCGGCGTCACCGAGGCCCAGCCGTCGAGCGTCGCCGCCGGCGAGATCCGCGCCCTGGCCGACGAGGTGCTGGCGGCGCTCTGACGAACGCCGCCGGCCCGCGAACCCGGCCTCAGTCGCCGGCCACGGTGCCCTCGCGGCGCGGGTCGGCGCCGCCTTCCAGCCAGCGGCCGCCGTCGTCGTAATGGATCATCACGCCGTAGAGGCCGCTCACCATCGAGCCTTCCTTGAGGGTGTAGCCCATGGCGGCGAGCGCGTCCTTGTCGGCCCACACGGCGCCGTCCCGCTCCAGGATCAGCGCGTCGTTGTAGTAGACCAGGTTGGACAGCTCGATGGCCTTCTGCAGGCTGAGGTTCCAGTCGAGCACGCCGAGGATGGTCTTGGCGACGAAGCTGATGATCAGCGGCCCGCCGGGCGAGCCGATCGCCAGCACCGGCCGCCCCTGGGCGTCGAGCACGATGGTGGGCGACATGGAGCTGAGCGGCCGCTTGCCGGCCTCGACCCGGTTGGCCACCGGCCGGCCGTCCTCGGTGGGAGCGAAGCTGAAGTCGGTGAGCTGGTTGTTGAGGATGAAGCCGTCCACCATCATCCGGCTGCCGAAGGCGGCCTCGACGCTGGTGGTCATCGCCAGGGTGTCGCCCCAGCGGTCGACGATGGAGAAGTGGCTGGTGGCCGGGATCTCCGACGGTGTCACCGTGCGGTAGGCCTGGGGCGCGCCCGGCGGCGTACCGGCCGGCGCCTCGGCCATCACCTTGCCGGGCTCGATCAGGGCGCGGCGGCGGGCGATGTAGTCCGGGTCGAGCAGGCCGGCGACCGGCGCGTCGACGAAATCGGTGTCGCCCAGCCAGGTCGCCCGGTCGGCGTAGACCAGCCGCTCGGCCTCGATGAACAGGTTGACCGCCTTGGCGCTCTCCGGCGCGTCGTCCTTGATGCCGGTGCCCTGCAGGATGCCCAGCAGCTGGCCGACCGCCACGCCGCCCGACGACGGCGGCGGCATGCCGCAGACCTTCCACACCCGGAACGCCGGGCAGACCGGCTCGCGCGCCCGCGCCTGGTAGCCGGCGATGTCGGCGGCGGTGAGCTTGCCCGGGTTGATCGGCGCCTGCTGCACCGTGCGGGCGATGTCGTCGGCGATCCGGCCGGTGTAGAAGCTCTCCGGGTCCTGGGCGACCTGCTCCAGGGTGCGGGCGAGCGCCGGGTTCTTCAGCACCGTGCCGACGGCGAGCGGCTCGCCCTTGTCGTCGTAGAAATAGGCGGCGCTGGCCGGGAACTTCTTCAGGTGCGGATCGACCGAGAGCAGGTAGTGCAGCCGGGGCGACACCACGAAGCCGTCCCGCGCCAGCTTGATGGCCGGCTGGATCAGCTCGGCCCAGGGCAGCTTGCCATGGGCCTTGTGGGCCAGCTCGAGCATGCGCACCACGCCCGGCGCGCCCACCGACTGGCCGCCGGGAATGGCCTCCGACTTCAGCCGCGGCTTGCCCTCGGGACCCAGGAACAGGGTCTCGTCCACCGCGGCCGGCGCCGTCTCGCGCCCGTCGAAGGCGGTCATCTTCCCCGTGTCGCCGTCGTAGTACAGCATGAAGGCGCCGCCGCCGATGCCCGACGACTGGGGCTCCACCAGGGTCAGCACCATCTGGATGGCGATCGCCGCGTCCACCGCCGAGCCGCCCTCGCGCAGGATGGCGATGCCCGCGTCGGTGGCGTAGGGGTTGGCCGCCGAGACCATCTCGTGGGTGGCGCGCGCCTCCGGTTTCGCCGGGCCTTCGGCGAAGGCGTGGAGAGGCAGCAGGGCGACAAGGCCGATCAGCAGGGCGCGAAGGGGCATGATAGTCCTTTGCTGGCAGGGTCCGCAGACGTAGGTTGCGGGGCATGATAGTGCCTGGCCCCCGCAATCTCATCACCGATCTGGACGGCCTTTCCGTCGGCAGCGCCGAGGACCGGGGCCTGCGCAGCGGCGTCACCGTGCTGCTGCCCGACCGGCCGATGGCCATGGCCGTCGACGTGCGGGGCGGCGGACCGGGCACCCGCGACACCGAGGCGCTGGCCGCCGACACCCTGGTGAAGGGCTTCCACGGCGTGGTGCTGAGCGGCGGCTCGGTGTTCGGCCTCGCTGCCGCCGACGGCGTGACCGGCTGGCTGTCGGCGCGCGGCGTCGGGCTGGCGCTGGGCCCGCGCGCGGTGCCGGTGGTGCCGTCGGCCATCCTGTTCGACCTGGCCAATGGCGGCGACAAGGGCTGGGGCGAGGCCAATCCCTATCCGGCGCTGGGCCGCGCCGCCTGCGAGGCCGCCGGCACCGACTTCGCCCTGGGCAACGCCGGCGCCGGGCTGGGCGCCAAGGCCGGCTCGCTCAAGGGCGGGCTGGGCAGCGCCTCGGCCTTCGCCGAGGACGGGCTGCAGGTGGGCGCGCTGGTCGCCGCCAACCCGTTCGGCGAGGTGGTGATCCCGGGCACGGCCGCGTTCTGGAGCTGGCCGCTGGAGCTGGCCGGCGAGCTGGGCGGCAGGCGACCGCCCGAGACGCTGCCGCGGCCCCTCGCCTCCGGCTTCCCGGCCGGCCCGCCGACGCTTTCCAACACCACCATCGCCGTCGTCGCCACCAACCTGGCACTGGACAAGGCGCAGGCGAAGCGCCTGGCGATGATGGCCCAGGACGGCATCGCCCGCGCCGTCCGCCCCGCCCACACGCCGTTCGACGGCGACACCGTGTTCGCGCTCTCGACCGGCGCGCTGGAACGGCCGGTGGAGCCGCTGGTGCTGGCGCGGGCCGGCGCCATGGCCGCCGACTGCCTGGCGCGCGCCATCGCCCGCGCCGTCTACGAGGCGCGCACCCTGGGCGACAAGCCGGGCTACCGGGACCTGTTTCCGGACCCGGCGTAGGCTCAGCGCGGGAAGAGCTTGATCGCGGGCGGCGCGCCGGCCGGCCGCGGCGCGGTGAACACCTCCGACGGCACCTGCATGGACTTCAGGATCGAGCGCACCTTGGTTAGCGCGGCCGCCGGCGCGTCGGTGCTCTCGATGTCGAAGGCGATGTCGGGATACTGGGCGCGGACCTTGTCGATCAGCGCCCGCAGCCGGTTCTCGAACTCGATGGTCGGGTCGGCGAAATTGAGCGTCACCAGCGGCTGGCGCCCCTTGAACCGGTCGCCGCTCTCGCGCGGCCCGGTGTCCGACGGCGGCTTGGTCGCGGGCTTGCGAATCACCGGCCGGGACGGTTGCGGCGGCGGTTCGGTGCTGGCCTCGGCCGGCGCCAGGCCCTGCAGCCGCGCCGCCTGCTGGCCGGAGACCGCCCGCCAGCGCTCGAGCGCGGCGCCGATGTCGCGGTCGAGGGTGCCCTGCCCGGCCAGCAGGCCGTCGAGGGAGCCCTTCAGCTTCTGCAGGCGATCGGCGGTCTGGGCATCGAGGGTCGCGGCCTCCAGCGGCTGCAGGTCGGCCACCACGCCGCCGGCCGCGGCGGCGTCGCCGCCCACCTCGCCGCGCAGCGCCTCAAGCGCGCCGATGTCGTCGCCGAGCCGCGACAGGTCGGCCTCGGCCCGGCTCCAGTCGTCGGCCGGCAGGCTGCCGCCGGCGCCGGCCGCCTGCAGGCTGGCGGCCTCGGACTGCAGGCTGGCGCCGATCTCGTCCATCCGGCCGCGGCGCTGGACGAGCCGCGAGGCGAGCGAGGCCACCGTGTCCGACGCCTGGTCGAGGGTCGCCGTCGCCTGGGCCGCCGGGATGGCGGGCGCGGGCGGCGCCGGCGGCGCGGCCGGGGCGGCCGCCTGCTTCTGCAGCTCGGGCGGGGTGTTCGCGAGGTTCGGCCAGTTCGCGTCGTTCAGGGCGGAACAGTTCGCGAGTAGGAGGGTGGAGAGAACCACCAGCCAGCGGCCCATCTGAACGGTCATGACACGGCAGGGGGATAGTTGACGAGTGGGGCGATCTTAGGCAGTCGCCCGCGCCGGCACAAGCATTCCCGCCGCCGGCGCCCCGCGCGGCTGCCTCCCGCGGTCGCGGCCGGCCGCGCCCCGCGGGCGCCCGTGCGCCGGGCTTGCATTGCCCAGGCGATTTGGTTAGGTTCGCGCGCCTGACCGGACCGGTCGGCAAGGCGCCCGTAGCTCAGCTGGATAGAGCACCAGACTACGAATCTGGGGGTCGGGAGTTCGAATCTCTCCGGGCGCGCCATTCCAACTTACTGAGAAAATTGGTGCTCAGGCGCGTTCGAGCTTCCTTTCCGGGGGGCCCCCGCCGGAACGCTCCCCGGGCCCGGTTTCGGGATCGGCCGGTGCTAGGTCGTCTGGACGATGCCGCTGGTGTCCAGCCTGAGCGTCATTTCGGTGATCTTCCAGCCGTCGTCGAACCGCCGGACCTTCGAGATGTAGGTGCCGAGGAAGTAGTACACCGAATTGTCCGGGTTCTTGTGCCAGGCGTTCAGGTAGCTTTCCAGCACGCCCTGGTCGCCGTCCACCTCCGTCAGCTGCGTGCCGATGAGGTGCTGCGTGCCGATGTAGTCCTTCAGCGCGGCCTCGGCCACGCCCGCCCAGCCCTCGGGGCCCTCGGCGACATAGTCGTTGCCGGTGTTGGCCGTGCGCACCTGCGCATCCGGCGCGAAAATCCGGCGGTAGATCCGCCGGCCCTCTTCCCGGATTTCCGGCGACTTCTTGCCGAGCTTGTCGGTGGCCTTGGCGTACAGCCTCTGCAGGGTTTCGATTTCGTGCTTGTCGGCGACGAAGTCGGCGCGTCGATCGGACATTCTCGGCCCTCTGTGTGCGGTGTGGGTGAGAGGAGTGTAATCGGTATTATCCCGCAGTAGAAGCATCCGCCGTTCCCTACGCCCGCGGGCGCCGGGTCGGCCCCCGCGCCGATGCAGCCGTGCGCCCAGGGAAGACGGTTCGACACTAGCTCTGCAACCTTGGGAAAGTCCGCCTCTCCACTGTCCGCAATGGGTCCACGGGGTTCCATATCGTCCTCCTACGTCCCTCTCACGATATCCTCTGATTGCTCGACCGGGGTTCGGATGCGCCCAAGATTCGCTCGCGCCTCGTCTCTGCCGCCTGCTGCGCGCTGCGGGCCTTAAGAAGATCCTGCCGGGAGAGGATGCCAACGACCCGGCGCGTCGTCGGATCGACAATCGGAATGCGGCCGATGCCCGTCTCGACGATCAGGTCCGCGACCAAACCGCTGGGACTGTCAGGATAGGCCACGGGCTGCGAGGCGTCCGACAGGCTTTCGGCCAGCGTGACCTGGTGCGGCCGGTCGCCTTCCTGCCAGCGCAGCGCATCCGTGCGGGAAACCAGCCCGATCAAGCGCCCCTCCCCATCCACCACCGGATAGCTGCGATGTGCGGCACCTTGCCGGAAGAAGGCGAGAGCCTCAGCGATGAGCATCGTTCCGGACAATGTCGCAGGGTTCGGCGTCATGAGTTGTTCGGCCTGGATGAGGTCGAGCGGATCGACGGTATATTCCTGCAGGATGTGCCGGCCGCGGCGCGCAATCTTCTCGGTCAGGATCGAACGACGCATCAGCAGCACGCTCACGGCGTAGGCTGCGCCTGCCGCAGCAATGGTGAGGGGCAGCGCAGCGAAGTGGCCGGTCAGTTCGGCGGCAAACAGCGCGCCTGTCATCGGCGCCCGCATGGCCCCGCTCATGATGCCGGCCATGCCGACCATCGCCCAGAAACCCCCGCCTCCCGGCAGCAGCTGGCCGATCAGGCAGCCCGCCGCCCCGCCCAGGATCAGCAGCGGCGCCAAGACGCCGCCCGAGGTGCCCGAGCCCAGGGCCACCAGCCAGACCACGGCCTTGACGACCAGCAGAGCCACCACCACCCGCATCGCCAGCGAGCCGTCGAGCAGCGCCTGAATGCTGGCATAGCCAGCCCCCAACACGTGGGCGTCGATCAGCCCGCCGACGCCCACGACGATCGCGCCGATCGCCGGCCACCACATCCAGTGGACCGGAAGGCGGTGGAACAGGTCCTCGATCCGGTAGAGCGTCGTCGAAAGGATCATCGCCTCCACTCCCCCGGCCAAGCCAACCCCGATCGCTGCCCCGACCGGCCAGACTCCGGCCGGCGTCGCGGCGCCGAACGGAAACATGGGGCCGGCGCCGATCATGACCGGGCGCCACGCCCATGCGACGAGAACCGCCACCACCACCGGCACGAAGCTGCGTGGCTTCCATTCGAACAGCAGCACCTCGATCGCCAGCAGTACCGCCGCAAGCGGTGTATTGAAGATTGCCGTCATGCCGGCGGCGGCGCCGGCGACCAGCAGGGTCTTCCGCTCAGCCGCGCTCAGATGAAAGCATTGCGCGAACAGCGATCCGATCGCGCCGCCGGTCATGATGATGGGCCCCTCAGCGCCGAAAGGCCCGCCGCTGCCGATCGAGATGGCGGACGAGAGGGGCTTTAGAACGGCGACCTTCAAGGAGAGACGACTCTCGCCGTAGAGGATGGCTTCGATCGCTTCCGGAATGCCATGGCCGCGGATCTTGTCCGACCCGAAGCGCGCCATCAGCCCCACGATCAGGCTACCGACCACCGGAACGATCAGGGTGCCAATTCCAATGGACGCATCCGTAATCAACGCAGGATCGGCCGAAAGCCGGCCGAACCAAAAGAGGTTGGTGGCAACCGCAATCAGGCGGAGCAGGATCCATGCTCCGCAGGCACCGCCCGTCCCCACCACCAGCGCCATGCCGGTCAGCAGGATCATCCGAAAGTTGGCACTGTGATCGGCGAGGCGATACCGTTCGGGGGCGCGCAGGGGCGTGATGCTCATTTTGCTCTCTGTCACGATGAGCCGCCCTATTATGTCGTATTGCGATATTTATCAATGGCGGATCGACTGATGACCGAAGAAGCGTCCCTGACAGACAGCGACTATGCGGCGCTGGCGGATTTACGAGCCGCCTTGCGTCGCTTCCTGGCCTTCAGCGAGGCGAAGGCGGGCGAGGTCGGACTATCTCCCCAACAGCACCAGGCCCTGCTTGCTATACGGGGCGCCGCCGCTGGCCAGGCCACAGTAGGGTACGTTGCAGATCGGCTGATCCTCAAACCTCATAGCGCCTCAGAGTTGATCAAGCGCCTTGAAGCACTGGGCCTGACCGCGCGCCAGACCGCCGAAGAGGATAGACGCAGGACTCTTCTGATCCTCACCCGCCAGGCGGAAGCGTTGCTGGCCGATCTGTCGGCGACACACCGCGACGAGATTCGTCGTCTCAAGCCTCTCCTGCTCGATCTGCTCGATCGCTTCGGCTGATGCGAAACGTTCTAACGCAGCCCGCTTCCGGGATGCTGCGGCAAGAGTGCGCCGTCTATCCCCCTCACGTCCGCCAGAAGCTGCCCAGGAACAGCACGTAGACGGTGGCGATCTCGAGGCGGCCGAGCAGCATGGCCGCGTCGAGCAGCCACTTCGCCGCCACCGGCAGGTTGCCGAAATTGGTCGACGGGCCGACCAGCGGGCCCAGCCCCGGTCCGGCGTTGGCCATGGCCTGGGCGACGGCGCTGATGCTGGTGAGGAAGTCGAGGCCCGTCGCCATCACCAGCACGGTGAGCACGAACAGCGTCAGCAGGTACATGAAGAAGAAGGCATGCACGCCGTGCACGGTGCCCTCCTCCACCGGGTAGCGGCCGTAGCGGGTCTGGAACATCTGGTGCGGCATCACCATGCGCCGGAGCTGGCGCACCAGCCCGCTGCCCAGGATCTGCCAGCGGAAGATCTTGATCGAGCCGGCGGTGGAGCCGGTGCAGCCGCCGATCAGGTAGAGCATGAAGAACACGCCGATGGGGAAGCTGCCCCAGGACGAGAAGTCGGCCGTGGCGAAGCCGGTGTCGGTGAGCACCGAGGTGACGTTGAACGCCGAGATGCGCAGCGCGTGCCAGACGTTCATGTGGTTGGCGAGCACGTTCCAGGCCACCATCAGCAGGATGGCGCCGCCGAGGACGCCGAGGAACAGCGGAATCTGCCGCTCCTGCTGCAGGCTGCCGCCGCCGGACCGGAAGATCTGGGTGTACCAGATCAGCGGCAGCGCGCCGGCGACCATGAAGACGATGCCGACGACCTCCACCCCGACGGAATTGAAGTAGCCGATGGAGGCGTCCTTGGTGGAGAAGCCGCCGGTCGCCAGGGTGGCCATGGCGTGGTTGACCGCGTCGAACAACCCCATGCCGGCGAACATGTAGCCGAAGGTGCAGGCGGTGGTGAGCGCCAGGTAGACGATGGAGATGCGCTCCACCATCTGCAGCAGCCGCGGCACCGGCTTGCCGGAGATGTCGGAGGATTCGCTCTGGAACAGCTGCTGGCCGCCGATCCGCAGCATGGGCAGCAGCACGATGGCCATGACGACGATGCCGATGCCGCCCAGCCACTGCATCAGCGAGCGCCACAGCAGCAGGCCGGGCGGATAGGAATCCAGCCCGACGATCACCGTCGAGCCGGTGGTGGTGAGCGCCGACATGGCCTCGAAGAACGAGTCGGTGTAGGAGAGGCCGGCCGACGAGAAGTAGAGCGGCGTCGCGCCGGCGGCGGCCACGGCGAGCCACGCCGAGACGGTGAACAGGTAGCCGGTGCGCTGCGACATCGCCGGCTTGTGGCCCGAGCAGGCCAGCATCAGGCCGCCGCCGGCGAACGCCGTCGCCGCCGCCGACATGCCGAAGGTCGCCCAGTCGGGATTGCCGGCCACGCCGTCCACCAGCATGGGCAGCAGCATGGCGGCGGCCAGCATCAGCAGCAGCAGGCCGTCGGTGAACAGCACGAAGCGGAGCTGGTCGTTGAGCTTGGGACTGAGTAGCGACATGGCCCTTCGGTGCCGGCGATGCGGCGCAGAGACGTTCCGGAGCGCCCCGGCAAGGCACGGGCGGGCGCGCGCTCCCTCTTACGTCGCCACGGCTTCACTGTACAGCGCCCAGTCCCGCGGGCCCGATTCAGGCGCCGGCGCGCGCAGCCAAGGCCGGCGATCGAGCGCCCGCCTCCGTGTGGCCACCGCATCCCCGCCTACCGCTCGAGCCGCACCCGGATACCTGGTTTTCGATGGCGTCCGGCACGCGAAATGGCTGAAAACCACCATTTTTCGGGAACTCAACGGTCCCTGGCGACATTTTTCAGCTTGGGGGTCGCCGAGAATAGGAGCAGTGCGATGGAGTGTGACAATATGCTCGCACGCAAGCTTCAGAGGTTTTCTGAACTGGCGCGCGAGGACATCGACTACCTGGACGACGTGATCGGCCCACCCGCCGTCCTGACGCCGCGGCGGGACATCATCCGGGAAGGCGAAGCGCCCGAGGACGTGTTCGTGCTGATCAGCGGCCTTGCCTGCCGCTACAAGCTGCTGAGGAACGGCCGGCGCCAGCTCGTGGCCCTGCTGGTGCCTGGCGATCTGTGCAACCTGCACATGATGGTACTGGACCGCATGGATCACAGCGTCGGCGCCCTCTCGCAGTGCCTGGCGGTCCGGATTCCCAAGCGGATCATCCAGGAGATGCTGCAGCGGCCGGCGATCGGGCGGGCGCTGTGGTGGGCGGCGCTCACCGACGAGGCCATCCTGCGCGAATGGCTGCTCAGCGTAGGCCAGCGCAGCGCCAGCGAACGGCTGGCCCACCTGTTCTACGAGATGTATCTGCGCCTCCAGGCGGTCGGGCTGACCGACGACAACAGCTACCGGCTGCCGGTCACCCAGATCGAGCTGGGCGACGCCATGGGCCTGTCCTCGGTCCACATCAACCGCACCCTGCAGAAGCTGCGCGGCCAAGGGCTGCTCGCCTTCGACGGCGGCAAGGTGGTGATCCTCGATCCGAAGAGCCTGATGACCTATGCGGGCTTCCGCGACGACTACCTGTTCCTGCGCGGCGGCCACGGCCGGTCGTCGGGCGCGGTCCGGAAGCGGTCCCGGGTTCCGCCCGGCTGACCGACGGGTCAGCCGGGCGCCGCGTCGCGCTCGCGCCGCAGCCGGAAGGCGAGGAACAGCAGCATGACGCCGAAGAACAGGGCGTAGATCGCGACCCACCAGGTCAGCACGATGGCGCCGATCAGCGGCGCGACCACCAGCGCGACGCCGAACAGCACGGAGACCGCGCCCGACAGCGCCATCCACCAGCGGCCGTGCCGCCGCGTGAGCCGGAACGCGGCGGCGATCAGCATCACGCCGCTGACCAGCGCCCAGGCCGCCGTCACCAGCACGAAGGCAAACACGGCGCTCACCGGGAAGAGGATGGCGAGCACGCCGACCAGCAGGGTAAACACGCCCTCGGCCGCCAGCAGGCCCCAGCGCTCATGCGCCTGCGCCGCCCTGACGGCGGCGATCACGGCGAACACGCCGTCGGCGATCAGGTAGGCGCCGAAGACCAGCGCCAGGGAGATCATGGTGGCGCCGGGCAGGAACAGCGCCAGCAGGCCGAACAGCACGGCGAGCACGCCGCGGATGGCCAGCGCCCACCAGTTGCGCGCCAGCAGCGCGCTCATGGCGTGATCGCCCATCCAGCGTTCGGTGGGCGTGGGTCGGGACGGCGCGGGGTCGCCGCCGGCAGGGGGAGTCATGACCGGACCTCCGTGGCTGTTGACCGCGCTGCTTCCATAATGTGGCACCGGCGGGGAAGTTCCCGATGCGCCGCGACGGGCGCGGAACCGGGCCGCGCCGCCGCCTGTTAACGGGACATCCCCTTGCGAAACGGAGACCGCCATGAACAACGTCATCTACCTGATCGGCCTCATCGTCGTCGTCGTCGCGCTGCTGTCCTTCCTCGGCCTCGCCTGACCCGCCGCGGAGGGGAGACGCGCCGTGGGAAGGGCCGCACTCGGCTCAGCCGCCCGCCTCCGCCGGCAGGCCGAACAGCAGCACGCAGACCATCAGCAGGCCCAGCGCGGCAAAGCCTAGCGCCGCCGGCAGGCGCGACCGCACATCGGGCGCGCGCAGCGCCACCAGTACCGCCACGCCGCATTGCAGCGCGTAGTAGAGCGCGAACGCCCGCGACGCGATGGCGATGACCTGGAACACGTCGGTGCTCCAGACGATGAGGATGCCCATCACGGCGATCACCGGATAGGCGGCGCGGGCGCCGAGCCGGCCGCTGGTGGTTTCCTCGATCAGGCCGGCGCCGCCGATGGCGTCGGCGACGGCGGCGGACAGCTGGGCGAACACCGCGCCGGCGATCAGCATGGCCGGCAGCACCGAGGCCGCTGGCGCCATCATGTCGGTCACCGCCGCCGCGTCGGGCTGGCCGGGCGTGCGGTCGAGGATGAGCAGGGAGAGCAGGAAGAAGGCGCAGTAGATGGCGGCCGACAGCCACTGCGACCATTTCATGGTGCGGATACGGAGCTTGGCCGGGTAGGCGCTGCGCAGGAAGCGGGACGTCTCGAAGCCCTGCACCACGATCAGCATGCCGAGCAGCACCCTCAATTCGTGCAGGCCGACCTTGTGCGCGCCCACCGGAACGCTCCAGCCGCGCCCGGCCGCCGCCTCGACGTTGAGGGCGGCGAGCGCCGCCAGCACCGCGGCGATCACCGCCAGCTTGAAGCCCACCGCCAGTTCCTCGACGCCCTCCAGCCCGCGCAGGCCGCGCAAAGCGCCCCAGCCCGCGATGAAGGCCAGCAGGCCGGTGGCGACGCAGCGGGCGGCGAGGACGTGCTCCGGGCCGGGCGCCCCGCCGGCGCCCTTCACCGCGAAGACGCCGAGCAGCGACAGGTAGTAGGTGACCGACACGAAATAGGCCAGCGCCAGCGCGAGGTGCGAGGCCTGCTCCAGCCAGTTGATCCAGCTGCCCGGCATGTCGTCGAACAGCGCCTCGCCGTGGCGGATGTTGAACCGGACGGCGGCGCCCACCAGGTAGCTGACGCCCACCAGCACGGCCATGGCGACGGGCGCCAGGGCGCCGAACGCCAGCGCCAGGATCGGCAGCGACACCAGGAAGCCGGAACCGATGATGGAGGCGAGCGGCGTGACCGTGGCGCGCCAGGACTCGGCGCGGCGGATGCGCGGCAGCAGCAGCACGAGCCCGACCAGCGCGAACCCGGCGAGGGCGACGACATTGTTGAGCATGGCCCTCCGGGCGGTGCGGCTTCTGTCTCTCCAGATGCAGCGGCCCGGGCGCCGGTGTCAACGTCTCATGGATGCGGCGGGTCTTACAGCGGGCGCGCCATGCCCAGGTAGAAATAGGTCATCGGGCGCAGGCCGGGCCGGTAGCTGGCGTCCAGCTCCTCGATCCGGAACCCCGATCCCTGGATGATCTCGTCCATCTTGCGGTTCAGGTTGCAGCCGCCGGCGACCTTGGGCCAGAACCGGTTGAGCCGGTCCTGCCACTTGACGACGCCCGGATCGGGCGCCTTGCCGTGCTCGACGAACAGCAGCTCGGCACCGGGCTTGAGCACGCGGCGCACCTCGCGCAGGGCGGCCGAGGGATCGGGAATGGTGCACAGCGTCCAGGTGATGACGGCGCAGTCGAAACTGGCGTCCTCCAGCGGCAGGCTCTCGCCCGAGACCGGCTTGAAGTAGACCGGAAAGACGGTCTCGGCGGCGCGCTTTCGCGCCATCTCGCCCAGTTCCAGGGACGGATCGACGCCGGTAACGCTTTCCACGCCCGGGCCGTAATGGGGCAGGTTGAGCCCCGAGCCGATGCCGATCTCCAGCACCTTGCCGCGGGCGCGCGGCACCAGCTTCGCCCGCTCCTCGGCGATCGGCTTCATCGACATGCAGCAGTTCAGCAGCCTGGGCAGAATCCGCGATTCGTAGAATCCCATGTCAGACCTCCCCCCAAAGCACCAGCGTACCGCGTCGGCGGCGATCCGCCAACACGGACGAGGCCAAGCGGCTCGGCCAAAAGACGCAGCGCGCGCTGCTCCGGTCGCCGCCTAGCGGGAATAGTCGATGACGATCTTGCCGACGACGGTCTGAGCGTGCATGGCCGCGAACGCCTCCCTGGCCTGATCGAAGCCGAAGCTGGCGCCGATGACAGGCTTCATCCGTGCCGCCTCGACGGCGTCGCACATGTCCTCGAACCAGTCGCGACTGCCCACCGAGATGCCCTGGACGTGCGCGCTCTTGCCCATGATGTAGGTGGTGGGCATCTCGCCGCCGCTGCCGCCGGTCAGCACGCCGATCACGCCGATGAAGCCGCCGATGCGGATCGCCTTGAGGGATTCGAGCATGGTGCCCACGCCGCCGACCTCGACGACGATGTCCGCGCCGGCGCCGTCCGTGAGCTTCTGCACCTGAGCGCCCCATTTGGGCGTGGTCCGGTAGTTGACCAGATGGGTCGCGCCCAGCGCCTTCGCCTGTTCGAGCTTCTCGTCGGAGGACGACGTGGCGGCGACGCGCGCGCCGGCCATGCGCGCGAACTGCAGCGCGAACATGGAGACGCCGCCGGTGCCCTGCACCACCACCAGATCGCCCGCCTTGACCCGGCCGGTGCAGTTGAGCGCGTTCCACGCGGTCAGCCCCGCGCAGGGCAGCGTCGCCACCTCCTGGTCGGTCAGGTGGGCCGGCACCCTGGAGACGCCGCGCTCGTTCAGGCACATGTATTCGGCGAGGCAGCCGTCGACGCCGCCGCCCAGGGCGGTGAGCACGTGCTCGGCCCGGCGCGGGCCGGACAGCCAGTCCTGGAAGAACAGCGGCGCCACCCGGTCGCCCACCTTCACCCGGCTGACGCCCTCGCCCACCTCGGCCACCTCGCCGCAGCCGTCCGACAGCGGCACGATGGGCCGCACCGTCGGCGCCGCGTACTGGCCCTTCACCACCACGGAGTCGCGGTAATTGAGGCTGCCCGCCTTCATCTTCAGCAACACCTGGCCGGGGCCGGGCGTCGGGATGTCGCGCTCGACGATCTTCAGGTTCTCGTGGCCCGGTTCGTCCGACACCCACACGCGCATCTTCGCCATGTCATTCTCCCTTCTGCGAGGCGGCGATCATAGCCTCCAGGCCGTAGACCGCCACCGCGTTGTCCCGCAGGAACGGCGCCCACAGGTGCTCGCGCAGCGGCAGCTCGTCCATCTCGGCGAACACCCGGTCCCAGCCGAGCAGCGGATAGTAGCCGGCGAACAGCAGCTTGCCGGGCGCCCGCTTGCCGGCGAACTCCAGCACGTCGCGCGGATAGTATTTCGGCGCGAAGGCCGAGGTCGAATAATAGAGGTTGGGCCATTTCAGCAGCAGCTTGCAGCACAGCCCGGTCCACGGCTCGCCGCCGTGGCGCATGACGATCTTCAGCTCCGGGAAGAACCAGGCGATCTCGTCGAGCAGGCCGGGGTGCTGGTACTTGTAGGGCACGCGCGGGCCCGGCACGCCGACGAACACGTTGATGGGCACGCCCAGCTCGATGCACTTGGCGTAGACCGGATACCATTTCCTGTCGTCGAGCGCCGCGGGCGGGTTGACGAAGCCCGGCGGCACGGTGACCGACTTCACGTTGGGATGCAGCCGCACCGTGCGCTCGATGGCGCGCACCGCCTCCATGCCGTGGTTGCAATCGGCCCAAACCTCGCCGATGAAGCGGTCGGGCCAGCGCTCGAACAGCGCCAGCGCCGGCGCCGGGTCGTCCGGGTTCACCCGGATCTGGGAGATGGCGACGCCGTGGGCGTCCATGGCCGCCACCACCTTCTCGGGGTCGCGGGCCTCGTCGCGCCGGCCGCCGCCGTCGCCGAACAGGTACTCGACCGGGTTGCCGGCGGCAGGCCGGCCGGCCGTCGGCGCGGCGAGCCTGTTGCTCCAGGCGCCCTCCTCGCCCAGCGGCAGCGAGACCATCAGGTCGATCGCGGAAACAGATGTGGGACGCGGCACGCTGACATCTCCCCCTGTGGCGCAGGGCGATGCTAGCGGGCCGCCCGCCGGGCGACAAGCGGGCGCGGCCCGCGCGCCCGCCCTCGACCAATCCCGCCGGGGCCGCGCTTTTCCGGTTGGGCCGATTCTGCCGGATGATCTAGGCTCGCCCCTCCACGACGAGGGAGAGAATCCATGTTCAGCATGCTGATCCGGCTGAAGGTGCAGGCCGACAAGGCGACCGAGTTCGAGACGCTGGTCTCGAGGCTGGTGTCCGACATCCGCGCCAACGAACCCGAGCCCAAGACCTACGAGGTGCGCCGCGGCGCCGAGCCGCACAGCTACGTCTACTTCATCTCGTTCACCGACGAGGCCGCCCATCAGCGCTACGCCGATGCGGCCTATCACCGCAACGCGGCGCCCGCGATCCTGGCCTGCCTCGACGGCGACCCGGTCTACGAGACGCTGCAGTCGTTCTACTGACGCGGCGGCGACCGGCCGACCGGCATTCACGCTCTTCCCCCGCGCGCCGCGACGATTCATTCTAGGCTTGCGGCCTGCGGGACGCGCCCGGGAAGATTCGACAAAGGAGGGATGGATGTCCGGAAACCCACACGCCTACGAACTGCTGATGGTCGGCGTCGGCCAGCTCGTCACGGGCACGGGCAGCATCCAGGAGCGGCTGCTCGCGGCGGTTCAGGAATTCCACGCGCTGGAGACGGCGGAGTTTCCCTCGGAGGAGACCCGGCACAAGTTCGCCTACCTGATGAAGGCGCTGGGCATCGGCAGCGTCGGGCGCGACCAGGTGGCGACCAGCCTTGCCGACATGAGCGACGACCAGGCCGCCCAGTACGCCCGCCGCATCTACGACCTGTTCCTCGACGCCGCCGGCGACTACTTCCGCTCCCGCTGAGCCGGAGCCGACCCGGCGTCACTCCGCCGGCCGCGCCTCTTCCGCATCGTCGTCGTTCTGCGCGTCGCCCTGGGGTGCCGGGCGCAGCTTCTCGAACCCGGAGCGCAGGTGCAGGTCGCGCTGCGGGAACGGGATCTCGATGCCGTATTTCGCGAGGGCGGTATCGATCGCCCACAGGTAGTCGGCCTTGACCCGGGTCGGTCGCTTGACCGATTCGGGCATCAGCCAGACCACCAGCTCGTAGTCCATGGAGCTGTCGCCGAAATTGACCAGCCAGACGTCGGGCTCGCGGCCTTCCACATTCATGGTGTGGCGCACCGCTTCGGCCGCCTCCAGGCCGGCCTTCTTCACCAGGTCCTTGTCGGAGCCGTAGGCGACGCCGAAGGGGATGCGCACCCGGCGGTAGTCCTCCCGCAGCGTCCAGTTGGTCATCCGGCCGCTGACGAACTCGGAATTGGGGACCAGGATGTCGACGTTGTCGTTGGTGGTGATCAGGGTGCTGCGGATGTTGATCTCCTTCACCTCGCCCGTGACGCCCGATTCCAGCTCGACGAAGTCGCCCACCTTCAGGCTGCGCTCCACCAGCAGCATGATGCCGGAGACGAAGTTGTTCACCAGGGTCTGCAGGCCGAAACCCAGGCCGACGCCGATGGCGCCCGCCAGCAGCGCCAGGTTGCTGAGGTCGAGGCCGATGGTGGACAGGCCGACGAAGATGCTGAAGACGATGATCGCGTAGTGCAGCAGCCGCGCCAGCATGTAGAGCGAGGCCGGGCTGATGCTCCGGCGCGACGCGCCCAGCTTCATCAGCGTGCGCTGCAGCAGCTTCGACACCCACCACGCCACCACCAGGATCACGATCACCTGGATCACGCTGACGATGGTGACGTCGACCTGGTTGACCTTGAACAGGGGCGCGCTCGCGAGCCCCTCTGTCCACTGCCAGCCGCTGACGACGGACGTCCAGAGATTGTTCATCAGAGCCACCGCTTGCGTCGGAAGAGGGTCAGCAATCCCGCCGCCAACGCCACCATGACGGCGATCAGGATGTAGTAACTGTAGCGATAATGGAGTTCCGGGATGTTCTGGAAATTCATCCCGTAGACGCCCGCCAGAAACGTCAGCGGAATGAAGATCGAGGCCACGATGGTCAGCACCTTCATGATGTTGTTGAGGCGGTGGGACGCCAGCGAGATGTAGCCGTCCATCAGATCCGACGAGAGGTCGTAATAGAGCCCGGTGAGGCTGGTCAGCCGCTCCAGCTTCTCGTAGAGGTCGCGCAGGTCGTGGCGGTGGCCGTCGTCGAACGCCGCCGGCGGCGACCCCGTCACCTGGGCGCACATCTGGGTGTGGTAGGTGGTGATGCGCCGCATGCGGGTGAGGTTGGACTTGAGGCTGATGAGTTCCGACAGCAGCTCGTCGCGCGGCCGTTCCGCCACCTCGTCCTCCAGCCAGTCCAGCCGGTCCTCGACGGCGAGCAGGATGGGCAGGAACCGGTCCATGACGATGCCCACCAGCTCGATGGCCATGGCCGAAGGACCCTGGCCCAGCAGCGCCGGCTCCTGCTCGGTGCGCGCCCACAGCCGCGCGATGCTGGGCGACGGTCCGCCGTGGCGGGTCAGCATGAACCGCCGCCCGGCGAAGATGGCGATCTGGATGGTGCCGAAGGAGATGCTGTCGGTCTCGGCGTCGAGGCCCTTGATCAGCAGGAACAGGATGTCGCCGAAATCCTCGGCCTTCGGCGGGTGGCGCGGCGCCTGGGCGTCCTCGATGGCGCGGGGATGGATGCCAAAGCGGCGCATCAGCGCCGCCTCCTCGCGCTCCGACGGCTCGTCCAGGTCGATCCAGAGCAGCGCGTCGCCGGAGGCTTCCCAGGCGTCGACGAGTTCCAGGCCGCCGAAGCGGGTCTGCCCGGTTCCGGGCTCGTGCAACTGGACCTTCGGCACCCTCTCGCCTCCATGTCCGGCCCGCCGCTGCGTCTAGCGGCATGCCTTCGCGCCCCCTGCCCTTCCACCATGCCCCAGCTTGGCGCCGGGCGCAACGCGGGGGCCCGGGCCGGCGAAAGCGGCTTGTTTTGTTCCCTAAATGTTCTAATATGCGACCATTCATTTCAGCGCGAGGTAGCCCCATGCAGGTGGAACGGATCGAGATCGAGGGCTATCGCAGCATCCGCCGCCTGCACTTTCCCCTGCGCCGTCTCAACCTGTTCATCGGCGAGAACGGCGTCGGCAAGACCAACCTCTACCGCGGCCTGCAGCTGGTCCAGGCCGCCGCCGCCAGCACGCTGACCCGCGAGCTGGCGGCCGAGGGCGGCATGGAAAGCGCCCTGTGGGCCGGCCCGCGCCGCAAGAACGAGCCGGCGCGCATCAGGCTGGGCGCCGCGCTCGGCGGCTACGCCTACGGCGCCGAGACCGGGCTCGTCCAGCAGTACAAGGTGGACGTCGGCCTCCGCCGCCCGACCGGCGCCGGTTTCCTGCTGGAACCCCAGGTGAAGGAGGAGGAGCTGGTCTTCACCGGCGGCAGGCGTCCCCTCGTCCTGCTGGAGCGGCGCGGCCCGCACGGCTTCGCGCGGGACGAGGAAGGCGTCCGGCACGACCTGGACGAGGACCTGCTGCCCAGCGAGACGGCGCTGGCGGCGCTGCGCGACCCCGGTCGGTTTCCCGACCTGCACGCCGTGCGCGCGGCCATGCTGGACTGGCGGTTCTATCACGGCTTCCGCACCGATCCGGACGCGCCGCTGCGCCGCCCGTGCCTCGCGGTGACCACCCCCAGCCTGTCGTCGGACGGCGCCGACCTGGCCGCCGTGTTCGCCACTTTGCGCTGGATCCGCGAGGACACGGTCGACCTGGACGAGGCGGTGGCCGACGCCTTCCCCGGCGCCCGGCTGGTGGTGCCCGAGCCCGGTCGGATGGCCTCCTTCGGCATGGTCTACGAGGACTTCCCCAAGCGGGTGTTCGACGCCGCCGAGCTGTCCGACGGCACGCTGCGGTTCCTGGCGCTCGCCGGCGCGCTGCTGGGCTACCGGCTTCCCGCGCTGGTGGCGCTCAACGAGCCGGAGACCAGCCTGCACCCGGACCTGCTGCCGCCGCTGGGCCGGCTGATCGCCCGCGCCGCCGAACGCACCCAGGTCTGGGTGGTGACCCACTCCCGGGTCCTGGCAGACGTGCTGGAGGAGGCGGCGGGCGCCGTTGCGCGGGTGGTCCACAAGCAGCGGGGCGAAACCCTGATCGAGGGCATCTCGTCGCTCGGGGTGGAGATGGACGAGGACGACGACGGGATGCCATGATCGGGCTTCCGGCAGCAAGGAGAGCGAGATGGCCCGCGTCCACGTGATCCAGCAAGAGCATCCCTATGCGGTCGACATCCGCGCTGGCAGGCACCGGCTGACCGGAGACGAGCCCACCGCCATCGGGGGCGGCGGCACCGGTCCGGCGCCCTACGACCTGATCCTGGCCGGGCTGGGCGCCTGCACCGCCGCCACCCTGCGCATGTACGCCGAGCGCAAGGGCTGGCCGCTGACCGGCCTGGCCGTCGACCTCAGCCACCGCATGGAAGGCGGCCGCTCCAGGATCCACCGCCGGCTGCACCTGCAAGGCGACCTGGACGAAGGCCAGCGGGCGAGGCTCGCCGACATCGCCGAGCGCACCCCGGTGACCCTCACCCTGAAGCAAGGCGCCGACATCGACACAGAGCTGGCGAGTGGGGAGGAGACGCGGGCCCATCTGAGCGAGCGGCTCGACGAGGCGCTGGAGGAGACGTTCCCCGCCAGCGATCCGCCGGCCGTTTCTCCCAAGCCCGAATAACCGGCCCGCCATCGGAACGCCTCCCCTCGGCCGGCGTTCCCCAGAGACACGCGGCCCGCGTGACGCGGGCCACCTTCCCTGTCCCCGGCACATGGAGGATGTCATGGCCTACCGTTTCAAGCCCGGCGACGAGGGCGTGCAGGACGGCGTCCGCCGCATCGCCCGCCGCGAGGTGACCCGGGCGATCGAGGAGATCGACGACGAGGATCTCGACGGCTCGCGCACTGTCCACCAGGTGCGCAAGCGGATGAAGAAGGTGCGCGGCCTGCTGCGGCTGGTGCGCCCCGCCCTCACCGGTTACGGCGACAAGAACGCGTTCTTCCGCGACGCTGCCAAGGACCTTTCCCGCGCCCGCGACGCCGCCGCGCTGGTCGAATCCTTCGAAGACCTCAAGCGCAGGGTCGGCAAGGGCGGGATGGCTCCCTACCGGGGCCTGCGCCAGAAGCTGCTGGGGCGCGCCCGGCGGGTCCGCAACGACACCGACATCGCCGGCAAGCTGGAAACCTTCCGCGACCGCATGGAGGAGGCGTCGAGGCGGATCGACGGCTGGCACCTCGACGAGAGGGGCTTCGACGCCATCGAAGGCGGCCTGAAGCGGACGCTCAAGGCGGCGCGGCGCGGCATGAAGTGTTCGGCCTCCCATCCCGACGACGGGCAGCTTCACGAATGGCGCAAGCGGGTGAAGGACCACTGGTATCACACCCGACTGCTGTGCGGCATCTGGCCCGAGGCGATGGCGGCGCGCGAGCACGACATGAAGCTGCTGTCCGACCTGCTGGGCGACGACCACAACCTGGCCGTCTTCCGGAACACCCTGCGCGACGAATCGGACACGCTCGCCCGCAGCATCGACCTCGACCGCTTCTGCGCGCTGGTCGAGGAGCACCGCCTCGACCTGCAGGCCAAGGCCCAGGCGGTCGGCCGCCGCGTGCTGGCGGAGAAGCCCGGCGCGCTCGCCGCGCGCTGGCGCGGCTACTGGGATGCCTGGCACACGGCGGGAACGCCGGAAATCCTGGCCCAGGCGGCCGAGTAGGCCGTCCTCAGCGGCCGCCGGCGACCTCCAGCCACTGCCCGGTGGTCCACTCGGCGGCCGGCGAGGCGAAGAACACGGCGGCGGCGGCGATGTCCTCCGGATGGCCGATCCGGCCCAGCGGAATGGCGGCGTCGGCGTAGTCCTGGGCGGACTTCTGGTCCATGCCGAGGGATTCGGTCAGCAGGTCGGTATAGATTTCGCCCGGCGCGATGCAGTTCACGGTGATGCCGCGTGGCGCCAGTTCGACGGCGAGCGTCCGGCTCATGGCGATGATGCCGGCGTTGCCGGCGGCGTAGGTGCCGAAACCCGGATAGGGGTGGGTGGCGGCGATGGAGACGATGTTGACGATGCGCCCGCCGTCTTCCATGCGGCTGGCCGCCTCCCTGGCGCCCTGGAACTTGTGGCGCATGTTGAGGTCGATCTGCTCGTCCCACTTGTCCAGGGTGGTGTCGGCCAGCGCGTGGGCCTTGCGGTCGGTGTTGCCGCCGGCGTTGTTCACCATGATGTCGAGCCGGCCGAAATGCGCCACGACCTGGTCGAGCGCGGCCGGGATGGTGGCATAGTC
Source organism: Alphaproteobacteria bacterium (assembly GCA_016124315.1). Lineage (GTDB taxonomy): Bacteria > Pseudomonadota > Alphaproteobacteria > SMXS01 > SMXS01 > RI-34. The sequence goes on along the minus strand of WGNW01000005.1, from coordinate 37,529 downwards.
CATCACGTCGCCGGTCAGCGCGAGGCCGCGCCGGCCGCGCTCCCCGATCTCCCGCGCGACGGATTCCACGTCGGCGGTGCGCCGCGCCAGCACCGCGACGTCGGCGCCGCACTCGGCCAGCGCCAGGGCGATTCCCCGGCCGATGCCGCGCCCTCCGCCGGTGACCACCGCCACCTTGCCGTCCAGGCGGAACCGTTCATACATGGTCATGGCTATCCTCCCTGCCGTTCGCGGCGCGCATCTAAGCATCCGGGAGAGCCGCTTGGAAGGACGATTGACTCGGGCCGGCCCTCAGCGGCGGCTGAAATGCCAGTAGAGCGGGTGCGCCGGGCTCAGCCGGCCGTGGTCGTAGAGCTGGGCGGCGAAGCCGACGGCGCTTTCCGTCGGCGCGACGTCCTTGTAGCGGAAGTCGCAGATCAGGGTGCGCCGCGCCACCCGCCATGCGCCGTCCCGCTTCTCGAAGCGGTCCAGGTAGCGGCCGCCGATCAGCTGGACCTCGGTATCGCCGGTCACGTCGGAACGGGTGCTGCAGCCCATGAAGTAGCATTCGGCATCGGCGGCCGCCGGGCCGTCTAGCCGCACCGTCTGGCCCGAGATGGCGTGCCAGGGCCGGCATCCCGACTCCCGGGTGATGGTCATCATCACCCGGACGAACTCGTCGCCGCGGCCGACGAAGAAGCCGTAGTCGACCTCGGCGTCGGGCCAGAACACCTCGGCCAGCAGCGCCTCGTCGTCCCAGTCCAACGCCCGGCCGTAGCGGACCTGCTGGTCGCGGATCGCCTCCAGGTCGTCCAGCTCGGTCAGCCGCCGGGCCATCGCCTCGATGTCGTAGGTGGTCGTCGCGCTCATCCGTCTCCCCGTCGTCGAGCGGACCGCCGGACCTCCCCGTCCGGCGTTCCATCGTTCTCCCCACCCCGCTAGGATGGCGCGACTTGGAGAACGGGAGAAGCAAAAACATGCAAGCGCCGAAGCTGAGCGTGATCATCACCAGCCAGGACTGGGCGACGCCGCATCTGGAGGAGATCGACCGGACGGCGATCCATGGCCTCTACATCGCCGACCATCCGTCGTTCGCGGTCACCGAGTCCTGGACGTGGCTGGCCTACGCCGCGGCGAAGACGAGCCGGATCGCGCTGGGCACCCACGTCACCGGCGCGCCGTTCTATCACCCGACGCGGCTGGCCAAGCAGGTGGCGAGCGTCGACGTGCTGTCGCGCGGCCGCGTTGTGCTAGGCATCGGCACCGCCTACGAAGTGCAGGACTTCGTGCCCTACGGCTTTCCCATGGCCGGCTTCCGCGACCGGGTCGACTACCTGGAAGAGACCATCGTCATCCTGAAGCAGCTCTTCACCGGCCGCATCGACGGCTTCCAGGGCCGGTTCCACACCTACGAGGGCGAGGCCGACTTCGCGCCGCTGCCGGTCAACGGCTCGGTGCCCATCTGGATCGGCATGAACAAGGCGGGCCTCGCCATGCAGGTGGCGGCCCGCCACGCCGACGCCGTCAACACCTGGCAGCTCTCGCCGAAGCAGGTGCTGGAGATCGCCGGCCCGCTCGCCGAGGCGGTGCAGCAGGCCGGGCGCGACCCGGCCGAGGTGGCGATCACCTGCGACGTGGTGATGGCCCGCGGCGCCGACGAGAAGGGCGCCGAGGAACTGGCCCACCGCATCCGCGACATGGCGCGCGGCTGGGGCCGCAAGGACTCGGTGACCGACTGGGGCGTGGGCGGCGTGCTCCACGGCGACGGCGACGCCATGTGCGAGCAGCTCGGCCGCTTTGCCGAGGCGGGCTGCGCCGAGGTCACCGTCTCCTGCTCCAGCATCGACGACCTGCGCTGGCTCGACGAGACCGTCGCCCGGCGGCTGGCATGACGGACACCCGCCTCTACTTCGCCTACGGCCGCAACATGCACCCCGCGATCATGGCGGAGCGCTGCCCGGCGGCGGCCTTCGTCGGCCCGGCCGTGCTGCCCGGCCACCGGCTGCTGATCAACCGGCGCGGCGTCAGCACCGTCGTGCCTGAGCCGGGTAGCGAGGTGCACGGCGTGCTGTGGCGGCTGACACCGGCCTGCGAGGCGACCCTCGACGTGATCGAGGGCATCGGCCCCGGCCACTACCGCAAGGACACGGTCAGCCCCGTCGCCGAGCCCGACCCGGGCGAGGACGCCATGGTCTACATCGCCACCGACGCCGAACCCGACCTGCCCAAGGCAGGCTACCTGGAATCCCTTGAGGAAGCCGCGGCGCACCACGGGTTTCCGGACGCCTACCGGCGCCACCTGGCCGGGCTGCGCCGGCGGTAGCGCCGCCGGGTCAGATCACGGGCGCCGCGGCAACCTCCGCCAGCGGCGCGGCGGCGCCGACCGCCGACCGGTGGCTCCGGCGCCCCGGATCGTTGGCGTAGGCGTTCTGGTCGTGATCGAGGCCGCCGGGGGGCAGGGCTTCCCACCAGGCGCCGAGATCGCGCTGGATCTGGGCCCGGTAGAACTCGGGAAGCTCCCGGCTCTCGCCCGCGAAGTAGCGTCTCACGCTGGGGTCGCTGTCGAGCATGGCCCGCGTCCTGGTCTGGTAGGCGACGCGGCTGGACGAGGCGGCGCGCACCAGGTTGAGCGACTTCGCGGTGAGGCCGCTGTTGGCCCGCCAGCGCCGCGCCATCGCCTTGCGCGAATAGGAGTAACGGGTGATGTCGATGGCCAGGTCGTAGAACCGGTCCCAGCTGTAGTTGGCGGGCACGACGTTCATCGCCCGCGTGCTGTTGAGGAAGTGGAACGGGAAGGGCAGCACCCGGCCATTGTTCTGCAGGTCGCGGTTCATGGGCGCGGCCCGCCCGTAGGACGTCCAGAGCGAGAATGCCGGGTAGGCGCCGGGCGAGGCGTCGAGGAACTGCTTGGTCAGCTCGAATGGCGCATCGCCCTCGTCCTGGTCGAGCCCGAGGACGAAGTTGGTCTGCACGTAGGGAATGTGGCGCAGGATCATGTTCACGTGATCCGAGACCTGGCGCACCTTGTCGGCGCCGTGGGCGCGGGTGGCGCGCGACTTGTTGCCGTAGTCGAACCAGGATTCGATGCCGGGCAGCATGCCGACGAAGCCGTTGCGGCCCATCCGCTTCACGTTGGCCTCCGACAGCAGCGACAGGCTGCTCTCGGCGACGAAGCGCACCGCACCCGGCCTGGCGGCGCCCTCGATGGTGCTCATGTAGTCGTCGAACCGGACTCCGAAATTGGGGTCGTGCCAGGCCACGTAGGGCCGCTTCTGCACCGTCTGCACGAAGCGCAGGTCCTCGGCGACCTGCTCGAAGGCCATCGGCTGGTAGGCGACGGTGGAGTCGATGCAGAAGCTGCAGGTGTAGGGGCAGCCCATGCTGCCGATCATCGGGATCAGCTTCAGGGCCGGCGCCTTGGCGATGGTCGGCGCGATGAACTTCCAGCGCTCGCGCACCCCGGGGAGGCTGTCGGGCTGACGCGACGCGGAGAGCTCCCGCCCCTGCGGCCGCTGGGGCGCGCAGTCCCGCAGCAGGTCGTCGATCAGCGTCTTGTCGGTGAAGCCGAGCACGTAGTCGAAATACTTGACCGCGTCCTCCGGGTAGCACCGCGCGTGCGGACCGCCGAGCACGGTCACGACCCCCTTCTGCCGGTAGATGGCACTGACCGCGTAGGCGGCGATGGCCGAGCGGGTGAACGCGCCGAGGATCAGGATATCCGTATCCTCGACCAGCGCGCCGGTGATGTCCTCGGTGCCGGTGTAACAAACATAGCGGACCTTGTGGCCCAGTTCCTCGCACCAGACGCCGAGAACCTGCGGCATGATGCTCGCATAATTGGCGTTCATGATGCGCGAATAGAGACGCTTCTGCGGCCCCCTGGTCGCAAAATCGATGATCGTAACCCGGCGCGATTGCATTTTTCGTCCCCCGTTTTCGGCACGTCCTCGTGCTTGGTGTGTCGGCGCTGCGCTCATGCGGCGTGACCGGCTGAAATGGGCATAGCTTGCACTCTTAAGACGGTGCCGATGCCGCATCACCTCCAAGATTATTTTTCAGGATCGTCGCTTTGCCGTTCCGACATCGTCCGGCCCGACCGCGCCTCTCCCCACGCACCGCCGCTCACCTCACCAATGACCGGTTTCCCGTCCGGAAGCCAGCGGTTAGATTGCGGGTAGCCGCGAACGAGGAGGACCTGCCGGATGAAAGCCCGCGTCAAGTGGATCGAGGATCGCAATTTCCTGGGCGAGTCCGACACCGGTCACGCCGTGCTGATGGGGAGCAAGGCGGGCAACAGCGGCGTCGCCATCGCGCCCACGCCCATGGAGATGATTCTGCTCGGGCTGGGCGGCTGCACGTCGTTCGACGTGGTGCACATCCTGGAGCGGGGCCGCGAGGCGGTCACCGACTGCGCCGTCGAGATGGACGCGGACCGGGCGGAGGAGGATCCCAAGGTCTTCACCCGCATCCACCTGCACTTCGTGGTCGCGGGCAGGGGCCTCAACCCGGCCAAGGTGGAGCGCGCCATCGCCCTGTCGGCGGAGAAGTACTGCTCGGCCTCGGCCATGCTGGCGAAGACCGCCGCCATCACCCACGATTTCGAGATCGTCGACGAAAATTGATGCCGCTTGAGAGTGGCGGGAGCCGCATGCCTCGGCCATAATCCCGGCATTTGCCGCAACGGGATTGGGCCGGACCATCATGAGCACCACCAAGGCCGCCGACTATAGCGCCATCGCCCTGCCGCAGGCCTGGGGGGACGAGCGGAATTTCTATGCCCTGCTGGACGGCATGCGCCGCGACGATCCGGTGGTCTGGCTGGAGCCGGAAGGGTTCCGTCCGTTCTGGGCGGTCACGCGGCACGCCGACATCATGGAGATCGAGCGGCAGAACGAGAAATTCCACAACTGGCCGCGCCCGGTGCTGCAGAGCATTGCCCAGGAGGAGGCGGTGCGCGCCTTCACCGGCGGCAGCGAGGTGCTGCTGCGCACCCTCATCCACATGGACAACCCCGACCACCGCGTGTTCCGCGCCATCTCCCAGGACTGGTTCCAGCCGCGCAACCTGAACAAGCTGCAGGAGGGCATCGCCGACCTGGCGAAGCGCACGGTGGACCGCATGGCCGAGAAGCAGGACTGCGACTTCGTCAGCGAGGTGGCGCTGCCCTATCCGCTGCACGTCATCCTGATGATCCTGGGCGCGCCCGAGTCCGACGGGCCGATGATGATGAAGCTGACCCAGGAGCTGTTCGCGCCGGCCGACCCGGACGCCGAGCAGCAGGACAAGGCGCTGACCGACATGTCGACCATCGAGCAGGCCTTCGCCTACTTCACCCAGATGACCGAGGACCGCCGCGCGACCCCCCGCGACGACATGGCCTCGGTGATCGCCAACGCCCGCATCGGCGGCGAGTACATGAACCATCTGGAGGTGATGTCCTACTACATGATCATCGTGACCGCCGGCCACGACACCACCAGTTCGTCCACGTCGGGCGGGCTGCTAGCGATGATCCGCCATCCGGACCAGTTCGAGCGCCTCAAGGCCGATCCGTCGCTGCTGAACGCGGCGGTCGACGAGATGATCCGCTGGTCGACGCCGGTGAAGCACTTCATGCGCACAGCCGCCGAGGACTACACCCTGCGCGGCAAGACCATCCGCAAGGGCGACACCGTGATGCTGCTCTACCACGCCGCCAACCGGGACGAGGACGCGTTCGCCGATCCGCTGGCGTTCCGCATCGACCGGGCGCCGAACCGGCACCTGGCGTTCGGCTACGGGCCGCATCTGTGCCTCGGCCAGTACCTGGCCAAGATGGAGATGCGTGCCCTGTTCGCCGAGCTGCTGCCCCGGCTCGAGCACGTGGAACTGGCCGGCGACCCGGCGCTGGTGCAATCCAGCTTCGTCAGCGGCCTCAAGCGGCTGCCGATCCGCTACCGCATCCGGTAGGCCCGCGCCGCCAGCCGGGCGGTCCCTTCAAAATCCGTTCAATCCGCCCAAACGGCGACCGTCCCGTGTTACAACGGGCCGGACAGGGATGCAGCGGAGGGAGGCCCTCATGAAAATCGCCGTCAGGATCGTCCTCGGGCTGATCGCGTTGCTGATCATCGCCGCCGTCGCGCTCTACGTGGTGCTGCTCACCTTCGACCGCGACGAGCTCAAGCAGATCGCCGAGCAGCAGGTGGAGGCGGCGACCGGCCGCAAGCTGACCATCGACGGCCCGCTGGACTTCCGCATCTCGCTGCATCCGGCGCTGGTGATCGAGGACGCCGCCTTCGCCAATGCGCCCTGGGGCAGCCGGCCGGAGATGGCGAAGATCAAGAAGTTCGAGCTGGAGCTGGCGATAATGCCGCTGTTCTCCGGCGACATCGACATCAACCGGATCGTGCTGGTGGAACCGCAGATCCTGCTGGAGACGAATCGGGAGGGCAAGGGCAACTGGGAACTGGCGGCGCTCGAGCAGCCGGCGACGGAGCCCAGCTCGTTCCGCCTGTCCAGGGTCAGCGCCATCACCATCGAGAACGCCACCGTCACCTACCGCGACGGCACCACCGGCGAGACCAGCGTCTTCACCCTCGACGAGATGACCGGCTCGGCGCCGTCGGCCACCTCCCTCAGCCTCAAGGCGAAGGGCAAGGCCGCCGCCACGCCGTTCCAGATCGACGCCGACCTGGAACAGGAGAACGGCCTCTACCGCATCGACGACGCCGACATCACCTACGGCAACACCCGGCTCGAGGGCAAGGGCAGCCTGACCACCGGCGGACCGCGCCCGCGCATCGCCGTCGAGTTCAAGTCGCCGCTGATCGACCTGTCGCCCTACGCCGCCGCGTCCGGCGAGGACTCCGGCAAGGACGGGAACGGGACGGCCGCGCCGCCGGCCGATCAGGGCCCCTACGTCTTCACCACCGACCCGCTGCCGCTAGGCATGCTGAAATCCGTCGACGTGGACGCGAGCATCGCCGCGGAGACCGTGCGGCTGAGCGACAAGGTGGCGGTCAGGGACGCCAAGCTCGCCCTCACCCTGCACGACGGCGACCTGGTGCTGGAGCATCTGGCCGGCGCGTCCATGGGCGGCACGCTGGAGGCGACGGGCCGGCTCAACGCGTCGCGCGACCCGGCGATGCTGTCCGCCGACTTGAAGGTCTCCGACCTGGACTACGGCAAGGTGCTCGAGACCATGGACGTCACCAGCGACGTCAAGGGCAAGATCGACTTCTCCCTCAACCTGCAGGGAAGCGGCAACTCGCCCCGCGCCATCGCCTCCACCCTGGGCGGCACCACCCAGTTCGTCGCCACCGACGGCGTGATCACCAACAAGCTGCTGGCGGTGGTGGGGACCGGACTCGACAAGGTGCTGGGTCCGCTGCTGGGCAGCAACGACCAGACCCGGCTCAACTGCGCCGTCAGCCATTTCGACGTCAGCGGCGGGGTGGCGAACTCGCGGGTCTTCGTCGTCGACAGCGACGTCTTCACCGTCGCCGGCGAAGGCAGCATCGACCTGAGGGACGAAAGCCTGAAGCTGCTGTTCGACACCCGCACCCGCCAGACCGCACTCGCCAGCCTCGCCGTGCCCTTCCGCGTGGAGGGCACGCTGAAGAACCCGAAGGCCTATCCGGACCCCATGGGTACGGCGATGGCGGCGACCCGGGCGGCCAAGACCTTCGGCAAGCTGTTCGGCGGCAAGAGCGGCAGCGGCGGGGACACGGGCGGCGGCCTGATGGGCAAGATCGGCGGCTTCTTCGGCAAGCTGACCGGTAAGCAGCCCGAGACCGAGACGCAACCGCTGGAATCCAGCGGCGATGCCTGTGCCGCCGCACTGGCCAGGATCGGCCGCTAGCACGGGCCGCGCGCGGCCGTCCTTTCCGCGATGCATGCTGTGCAGGACGTGTGGCGCGGCATGCAGGATTGCCGCTGGCCTCCACGCGGCATACACTTCTCGAGCGTTGCTCACGCCCTCCGTGATCAGTCGGGACGCCATCCATGACGAGGCTCGACGACGAAACGGTGCTGACGGCGCTTGACGCCGTCTACGAGGCCGCGCTCGATCCGGGCGCCTGGCCGGTCGCCCTCGCCCGGCTCAACGAGTTGGTGGGCGGGGTGCGCTCCAACCTGATGATTCACGACACGCGCACGGGCCTGCTGCTGCAGCAGTGCACCATCGGCTTCAGCACCGACTTCGAGGAGGAGTACGCCCGCTACTTCATCCTGAAGGACTTCCGCGCCCGCCGGGCGCTGAGTCACCCGCGCGAACGGCTGTTCTACGACTACCTCGCCGCCGACGAGGACGCCTGGCGCCAGAGTGAATTCTATGCCTGGGAGTGCCGGGTGGTCGGCGAGCACACCTACGCGCTGGGCCTGATGCCGCTGCGCCGCCCCGAATACAACACGGTGATCAGCCTGGGCCGGCGGGAGAAGGATGGTCACGCCTCCCGCGACGACATCGCCCTGGTCGCCCGGCTCGGCCCGCACGTCGCGCGCGCCATCGAGATCGGCCGCCGCCTCGAACTGGCGGGGAACACGGAGGGTGCGCTCGCCGAGGTGATCGACACGAGCGGCCAGGGCGTCGTGCTGTTCAACCGCTTCGGCCGGGTGATCCACGCCAACGCGAGCGCCGAGGCGATCATGGCGCGCGCGCCGGCCTCAGGGTCGCCGCCGGGCGCCTGCGGGCGGCGCGGGCGTCGGAGGACCGGACGCTGCAGAAGCTGCTCCAGTCGGCTCTCGGCGAACCGGCGAAGCCGCTGGCGAAGGGCGGCGGCGCCGTCCCGGTTTCGCGGGGCCACGACCGGCGCCCCCTTTCGGTGATCGTGACGCCGCTGCGGGGCGCGGCCCGCTTCTATCCGGCGGAGAGCGCCGAGGCGATGGCCCTGGTCAACGACCCTGACGCAGGCCGCGAAGCGCCGGGTCCCGCGCTGGTCCGGCTCTACGGTCTGTCGCGCCGGGAAGCCCAGATCGCCGCGGCGCTGGCGGCGGGGCTCGATCTGGAAGCCTGCGCGGCGCGGCTGGGCATTGCGCGCAACACCGCGCGCTACCACCTCTACAACGTGTTCCGGAAAACGGGCGTGAGCCGCCAGAGCGATCTCGTCCGGCTGATTTCCGCCCTGCCCCTGCGCGCCTGACCGCCGGCCCGGCCCATGCATTTGCATGGGTTGGCACGCTTTGCTCATCTCCTTGCCCTGCCTATCCTTTTTACGCGCGGCAAAGGAGGGGCAAATGAGCCGGACCGCACCACCCGTTCCCTGTTCGACCGGACGTCCACCTTCGGCCGCCGCACGCCTGAGGACGCGGCTGCTGTTGGGCGGCGCGCTGGCGGCGCTGCTGGGAGCCCCGGAGGCCGCCCGGGCGGCGTGCGACGACAACACCCCGGCCGACGGCGCAACCGTCACCTGCTCCGGCGCCGACGTGACCGGCGTGGAAGGCGGCGACGGGGTCACCGTGACCGTCCTGAACGGCGCCATCGTCGCGCCCACCGGCCTGCAGGTGGAAGGAATCGACCTGAACGACGGGGCGGTCGTCACCATCGACGAGGGCGGCACCATAGACAGCACCGGGGGTTCCGGCGCGGCGATCAGCGTGCACGCCGGCGCCGACATCACCATCGACGGCCTGATCGAGGGCTATCACGGGGTCGGCCACGTCACCGGTACCCTGCCCCTTGTGGAGGACGGCTTCGCCGGTTCCACGATCCGCCTCGGGCAGACCGGCGTGGTACATTCGAACGCGGTGGCGGGCTACGGCTTCGACGGCCGCGGCGGCGGCAACACCTACCAGATCGACGGCCTGATCGACACCACCGGCAACGGCGCGAAGGGCATCAGGCCGGGCACCGGCGACGACGTCAACATCGGCGCCACGGGCGTTGTCCGCACCGAGGAACTGGTGGGCGAGACCGACGGCATCGGCAGCCTCACGGGCACGAACGTCCACGTGACCGTGGACGAAGGCGGCCTCATCGAGACCTACGGCCATTCCTCGCCGGGCATCAGCCTCGGCCCGGCATCGACGGTCGACATCCACGGCGACATCCGCACGGCGCAGCAGACGTCGCCCGTGCCCTTCCTGTCGGGCGCCGCCGGCGTGGCCGTGGACGGCGGATCGACGGTCACCCTGTTCACCACCGGCACCATCACGACCGGGACCATCCTCGACGGCGCCCAGGCGGGCTACGGCATCCAGGTCCTGAATGTCGACAGCGCCGACCCCACCACCGTCAACGTGAACGGCACGGTCACGACCTATGGCGACTTCGCCATCGGCGTCTACGGCGATACGGGAACCACCGTCAACCTCGGCGCGGGCGGCAGAATCACGACGCAAGGCCTCTTCGCCGGCGCGATCGTCGGCGGGACCAACACCACCGTCGATCTGGCGGACGGCGCGTCCATCGAGACCCAGGGCGACGTCTCCAACGGCGTGACCGTGGCGGAGAACTCGTCCGTCACCGTGCACCAGGGAGCGGCGATCACCGTCGCCGGATCGAACGGCATCTTCGCCCAGAACCTCACATCGGACGGCCCTGACGCGACCGTCATCACGGTCGACAGCAGCGTGCAGGCGACGGGACCGTTCGGCAACGGCATCTTCGCCTACACCAACAACGCGCCCGGCGGCGCGCCGCTCGACCTCGCCATCACCGTCGGCGAGACCGGCGAGGTGCGCGCCGCGCAGGGCATCGGCATCGGCGCCGACTGCGGCTCGTCCTGCTTCTATCCGGACACCAACATCGACCTCACCATCGCCGGCACCGTGGCCACCGGCAGCGCCGCCGGCACCGCCGTCAGCCTCAACGACGGCGACGACCGGGTGACCCTGATGCCCACCTATTCGCTCACCGGATCGGTCGACGGCGGCGCCGACAGCGACACGTTCCGGCTGGCGGGCGATACCGGCACCAGCGCGACCTTCGATCTCGACGCCAACCCGGTCACCAACTTCGAGACCTACGAAAAGCAGGGCTCCGGCAGCTGGACCCTCAAGGGCGACGGCTCGGCGATGGCCGGCGATTTCTCCGTCGAGGGCGGCACGCTCCTCCTCGACGGCGCCGACCTGTCGGGCATCAACGTCACCACCGCGTCGGGCACGCGGCTCGGCGGCAACGGCACGGTCGGCGGCCTGGACAGCGGCGGGACGGTGGCGCCGGGTGCCTCCATCGGCGTGCTCCACGTGAACGGCGACTACAGCATGACGACGGACGCGGTGCTCGAGGTGGAACTGGGACCCACGGGCGCGAGCGATCTGCTGGACATCACCGGCACGGCCAGCCTGCAGGGCACGCTCGCCTTCTCGGTGGTCGACCAAGACATCCAGGTGGGCGACGTGTTCACCGTCCTCACCGCCGACGGCGGCGTCACCGGCAGCTTCGACGACGTGCTCAGCCTCTCCGGCTTCGGCGCCTTCGACGTGGTCTACAACCCGTACGACGTACAACTCGCCGTCACCAGCCTGTTCGGCTGCATCCAGACCGGCACAAACGTGGTCTGCACCAAGACCGACCCTGACGGCTTCGTCAACACGGCCGAGAACAGCCTGGACGTCTACGTGGAGCCCGACGCCATCGTCAACAATCCAAACGGCGATGGCCTCAGGCTGGCCAGCGGCAACATCATCGACAACCCCGGCACCATCGACGTGGCCGAGGACGGCTTCGACATTGGCGACGGCAACGACCTGATCAATACCGGCTCCATCACCGCCGGCAGCGCCGGCATCCGCGCCGGCTCGGGCAACCGGGACGACCTGGACGGCGACGGCGACGGCGACGCCGGGATCGTCAACCGGGGCAGCATCACCGCCGCCACGGGCATCGCCGCGCTCGACGACAACCTGATCGTCAACGACGGCACCATCGAGGCCACGGGCGACGGCATCGCCGCGGGCGGCGGCAACGCCATCGCCAACCACGCGACCATCGATGCCAGCGGCACCGGCGTCTCGGTCGTCGGCGACGGCAACGCCGTCACGAATGACGGCACCATCGCCGGCGGCGCCGACGGCGTCGCCGCGAGCGGTGGCGGCAATACCGTGACCAACAGCGGCGGCAGCATCGAGGGGGGCGCCGCCGGCATCCGGGCCGAGGGCTACGGCGCTCTCGTGACCAACGAGGCCGGCGGCGCGGTCGCCGGCGGCGAGGCCGGCATCGTCGTCGCCGGCACGGAACCGCCCGGCCCTGGCCCGGCGGCGAACACGGTGGACAACCGGGCGGGCGCGACCATCGAGGGGCGCAACGGGCCCGCTATCGTCATCTCCGGTCCCGTCGCCGCCGAGGTCCTCAACACCGGCACCATCGCCGGCGGCACGGCGCTGGGACCGGACGACGCACCGGTGCCGGCCATCCTGGGCGAGGACGGTCCGCAATCGGTCACCAACAGCGCCGGCGGACGGATCGTCGGCGACATCTCCCTTGGCGGCGGCTCGGACCAGGTGAGCCTGGAGACGGGATCGTCGCTCGCTGGCCATATCCGGCTGGGCGACGACGCAGCGGGCGGAGAAACGGACAGGCTGAGCCTGTTCGGCAGCGGCACGGGAACCTTCGCCGGCGACGCCACGGGCGCCGAGCTGTTGGAGAAGACCGGCGCCGGCAGCTTCACCCTTGACGGCAGCGTGACCGTGAATGGCGCCGCCGGGACGATCGCCATTCCCGTGGACGACGACGCCGACGGCATCCCCGACCGGACCGTTGACAAGCCGCTGATCGCCGCAGGCACCACTGTCCTGGAGGGACGCCTCGACATCGGCGGCATGATCCTGGTCGACGACGACGGGGACCCGGGCACGCCCGACGTGTCGGCGTCCAACGGCGACGCGCTGCTGACCTCGCCCATCGTCGAGGTGGCGCCGGACGGCACGCTGGGCGGCTACGGCACCATCGTCACCGACCCGGCGGTCATGGGCGGCCTGTTCGTCCTCGGCGCGGAAGCCGACCCGCTGCACCCGACGGGGCTGCAGGGCACCGTGTCGCCCGGCAGCGCCGGCGGCATCGGCACCCTGACCGTTATCGGCCGGGTCGCCTTCGACGCTGCGGCGACGGAGACCGGCGGGGACGGGGAGACCGTGGCGGTCGACAATGGCGGCCGCCTTGAGACCGACCTCAACGACACGGGCGCGAACGACCTGCTGCTGGTGCAGGCGGCAGGCGTCCCCACCGCCGACATGCCGGTCGGGGCCGACACCACCGGACCGGAGGGGACGCCCGACGGCGTGTTCGATTCGGTCGAAACTCAGGCCGTGCCCACGGGCGACGGCACGGCCGCGCTGGGCGGCACCCTCGACGTCGTGCTCGACTCCGAATTCGCCGTCGACGACCCGGCCACGCCCGACGTCAACGAGGCCCTCGACGCCGACGGCAACCGGATCCCGCAGGCGGACTACCGCTCCCGGGCCCACGTCTACGACGTCCTCATCGCCGAGAATGGCGTCGAGGGGCGCTTCGACGCCTACAGCTTCGGCGGCGGTCCCAACGACGGCGCCGTCACCGTGCACGACGACGACCCGGCCACGCCCGAGGACGAGACCGTGCGCCTGCCGCTGTTCAAGGGCTTCGTGCAGTACCTGGACGATCGGGTGCGCATCACCTCGCTGCCGGATCTGGCGCCTCAGGCGCAGACCGGCAACCAGGGCGCCGTCGCGGCGGTGCTCGACGCCGCCGTCCCCTACGGCCTGTCCGAAGACGCCTTCGCCGGCGCGGCGGCGGAGATCGCGGTGTCGGGCGATGTGGCCGGCGCCCTCGACCAGCTCCAGCCCGAATGGTTCAACGCTTTCAACGAGGTGGGGATCGACGCCGCCCGCACCCTGCTGCACCAGATGAGCCTGCGCAGCTACGAGGCACGCGGCGGCCACCGCAATCCCGCCAACGCCGCCAGCATCGGCCTCGGCGGCTCGACCGCAGGCGGCGGCGACGGCACCCGGGCGACCTTCTGGCTGGCGGGCGACTACGCCACCGTCGACGTCAGTTCGTCCCGCGGCTACCTGGAATACGGCTTCGACACCACCTCGGGCTATGCGGGCGTCGATCTGCGGGTGTCCCGCATGCTGCTGGTGGGCGTGGCCGGCGGCTTCGGCAACACCAAGGTGGACTTCAAGGGACGAGCCGGCGACGGAGACGTGGACGCCTGGCAGGTAGCCGGCTACGCCAGCCTGTCGGGCGGCGCCTGGTTCCTCGACGTGGCCGGCGGCGCCGGCGACATGAACATTATCAGCCGGCGGGACGTCGCCTTCGGCGCCGTCGAACAGACCGCCAGCGCCGACTACGACGGCGGCTTCGCCTATGCGGGTGCGCGCGGCGGCGTCGCGTTGGACGTGGGCGGCGCCACGCTGACGCCGTCGGTCGCCTATTCCTACGTCTCGGTGCGCCAGGCCCCGTTGACGGAAGGCGGCGCCGCGCCCTTCGACCTCGTCGTCGGGCGGCAGAAGAACGCCTCATCGCGGCTCGAAGGCTCGCTGCGCCTGTCGAAGGCCATCGCGCTGGGCAATGGTGGCACCATCGAGCCCTATGTGCATGCGGGCGCCGGCTACGAGTTCGAGGACGACCCGCGGCCCATCGGCGCCGCCTTCGCCGCGCTGCCGGGCGCCGGCTTCACCGTGTGGGGCGAGGTGCCCCGCGGCACGACGGCGATCTTCGGCGCCGGCGTCAGCGGCACGATCTCGCGCAGCCTGAGCCTCTACCTGGACTACCGGGGCGAGATCGGCCGCGACTACAAGGAGCACGCGGTGACCGGCGGCCTGCGCCTGCGGTTCTGAACCATCGGACATCGGCCGAATTGATCGGCGTCAATGCGGCGACTTTCCATTCCCCTTCTGCTCTAGGGCAGGCAGAATGGGGAGAACCACCATGTCCATGGTCCAGGATATCGGCGGCGTCGAGGGGCTGCACCGCGCGTCCGACGTGCTGTTCGAGGCGGCGAGGGCCAATCCCGTCCTGGCCGGCCTGTTCGAATCCATCGACACGCCGGCGCAGCGCGAGCGGTTCGAGGAGGCGCTGAGGCTGCATCTCGACTTCGAATCGGACGCCGTGCCCGGCGCCATGGCCGAGGCCCACAAGGCGCTGATGGGCCGGGGGATTTCCGACGCCGATTTCGACGCGGTCTACGACCTCTACCACGAGACGCTGAGCGAGGTGGGCGTGCCCGGCGGCATGCTCTACGGCTTCCTGGAAGCCTTCGAGGATCTGCGCGACCGGCTGGTGGACGAGTAGGCTCAGCCGAGCTTGCGCCCGGGCACGGGGTAGACCCGGTCCTGGCCGATCATCCAGGCGTGGAACGAGCCGGCGAGCAGGAAGGCGAAGGCCGGATCGCGCACGTCGAGCCCGCCCGTGTAGGCGCCGAAGGAGGGCAGGATCAGCCGGCTGCCGTCGCTGACGAAGCAGCGCCGCCTCAGGCCGCGCCCGCGCACCGTCACCTTCGCCGCCGGATGCAGGTGGCCCGCCACCTCGCCGGGCTGCGGACCCGGCAGGGGCTGGTGGCGGAACAGCAGCGGACCGCAGGCCATCATGGCGGCGACGCGGCCGCCCAGTTCCTCGGGCGGCTGCGGGTCGTGGTTGCCCTCGATCCACAGCCAGTCGTGGGCGGCGGTGAGCGCGCGGATGCGCGCCGCCTCGTCGGCCGACAGGCGGCCCGCCGCTTCCAGGTCGTGGAAGCTGTCGCCCAGCGCCACCACCAGCTTGGGCCGGTAGCGGACGCAGACCGCCTCCAGCCGGGCCAGCGTCTCCCGCGTGTCGTAGGGCGGCAGCAGCACGCCGCGGCGGGCGGCGAAGGCCGACCCCTTCTCGAAATGCAGGTCGGCGACCGCCAGCAGCCTCTCCTCGGGCCACCACAGGGCGCCCGACGGATCGAACAGCAGCGCGGCGCCGTTCACCGCCGCCAGCGCCTTCTCCTCCGTCGCCGCCTCAGCCATTCAGGATCTCCATAAACTCGTCCGACACCTCCGACAGCAGGTCCTCGTTGGCCTCGCCGCCCACGGACTCGCGGCCGATCTCCATCATCAACGGCGCCGCCAGCGGCGAGATGCGCTCCAGGTGCCGGTGCAGGATCCGGCCGTGGGGGCGCACCCGCTCCAGCAGCCGGCGCATGCGCGCCAGGTCCAGCAGGCCGGCGGAGACGTCCTCCCGCGTCGCCCGCAGCAGGATGTGGTCCGGCTCGTGCCGGCCCAGCACCTCGTAGATCAGGTCCGAATTCACCGTCATCTGCCGTCCGGTCTTCTCATGGCCCGGATGGCGCCGCTCGATCAAGCCCGCGATGGTGGCGCAGGTGCGGAAGGTGCGCTTGATCAGGTTGGATTCGGCCATCCACGCGTCGAGCCCGTCGCCGACGCCCTCGTTCGAGAACAGGCCGTGCAGGTCGAGCCGCGACATGTCGCGCAGCGCCCAGACGGTGAGCGCGTAGTCGTTGGCCATGAACCCCATGGGGCGCAGCCCGGCCGCCTCCAGCCGCTGGGTCAGCAGCATGCCCAGGGTCTGGTGGGCGAGCCGGCCCTCGAAGGGATAGCAGGCCAGGTAGTGCTTGCCGCCGCGCGGGAAGGTCTCCACCAGCATCTGCTCGGCGCCGGGAATGGCCGATTTGGCCCGCTGCAGGTCGAGCCACCAGCTCACCTGCCCGGGCAGGAAGCGCCACTGGTCGGGATCGGCCAGGATCGCCCTGACCCGCGCTGCGAGGAAGGTGGACAGCGGGAACTTGCCGCCCTGGTAGGACGGCACCATGGGCTCCTTCTCCTCGGTCCTCGAGGCATAGGCCTCGTTCTCGGCCATGCCCTCGAAGCGCCAGACCTGGCCGGCGAACAGAAAGGTGTCGCCCGGCCGGAGCTGCTCGATGAACCATTCCTCCACCTCGCCGATCGGGAAGCCGGCGCGGCCGACGGGCCGGCCCGCCACATGGGTGACCTGGGGCGCGAGCCCGGTCCTGCGGCCCTTGCCGCCCCGCCTGATGGAGCGCAGCCGGATCATCGGCGCCTCGACGATGGTGCCCACGTTCAGCCGGTACTGCTGGGCGGCGCGGCGCGAGGCGATGGTGTAGCGGCCATCCGGCAACCGCTCCAGCTTGTGGTACTGCTCGTAGCGGCGCAGCGCGTAGCCGCCGGTGGCCGCGAAGTCAAGCACCCGCGCCACCGTCTCCCGGTCCAGCGCCGCGTAGGGCGCGGCGGCGGTCACCTCGTCGACCAGCGTCTCCAGGTCGAACGGCTCGGCGCAGCCCCGGCCCACCACGTGCTGGGCGAGCACGTCGAGGCCGCCGGGGCGCGGCAGGTCGCCGTCCTGGATGCCCTCCATGATCGCCTGCCTGGCCGCCACGCATTCCAGCACCTCGAACCGGTTGGTGGGCACGAACAGCGCCCGGGACGGCTCGTCGAGCCGGTGGTTGGCGCGGCCGATGCGCTGCATCATGCGCGACGAGCCCTTGGGCGCGCCGAGCTGGATGACAAGGTCGATGGCGCCCCAGTCCACGCCCAGCTCCAGCGTCGAGGTGCACACCACGGCGCGCAGCCGGCCCAGGGTCATGGCCTGCTCCACCTTGCGCCGCTGCTCCACCGCCAGCGAACCGTGATGGAGGGCGATGGGCAGGTTGTCGTCGTTGAGCTGCCACAGCGCCTGGAACGTCGCCTCGGCCTGGGAGCGGGTGTTGACGAACACCAGCGCCGAGCCCACCGCCTTGATCGCCCCCATGATCTCGGCCATGGCGTAGGCGCCCCGGTGGCCGGCCCAGGGGATGCGCTCGCTTGTGCGCAGGATCGCCACCTCGGGCGGCGCGCCGGCGTCGGCTAACACCAGGTCGGCCATGCGCGCCTCGCCGGCGAACTGGGGCACCAGGTAGCGCCGCAGCCGGTCGGGATCGGCGACGGTGGCCGACAGTCCGACCCGGCGGGCGGCGGGGGCGAGGCTCGCCAGCCGGCCCAGCCCCAGCGCCAGCAGGTCGCCGCGCTTGGTGTTCTCGATGGCGTGCAGTTCGTCGAGCACCACCGCGCGCAGCCCGGCGAACAGGGCGCCGGCGTCGCGGTGCGACAGCAGCAGGGCGAGCTGCTCGGGCGTGGTCAGCAGGATATCGGGCGGATCGCCGCGCTGGCGGCGGCGCTTCTCGGCCGGGGTGTCGCCGGTGCGGGTCTCGACCCGGATGCCCAGCTTCATCTCCGCCGCCGGCTGCTCCAGGTTGCGGGCGATGTCGACCGCCAGCGCCTTCAGCGGCGAGATGTAGAGGGTGTGCAGGCCGCGCCGTCGCTTCAGCGGATGCACGTCGCGCTCGCCATACAGCTCCACCAGGCTGGGCAGGAAGCCGGCCAGCGTCTTGCCGGCGCCGGTGGGCGCCACCAGCAGCGCCGAGCGGCCGGCCGCCGCCAGGTCCAGCAGCTCCCTCTGGTGCCGCCGGATCGCCCAGCCGCGGGCCGCGAACCAGTCGGCGAAGACGGGCGGCAGGGGAATTGGCTTGACCGAGGCTTGATCCATGTTGCCTATTTAGCCGGATGGAACAGAATAAGAACAGAGATTATCGCCCGCTTCCATCCGCGACGCCTGCCCCTGTGGACTTTTATTCATTACGTAATACATACTGAGCACCGATGATCAGGAGCTTCCGCGACAAGGAGACAGAAGCCCTGTATCGGGGCCGGTTCGTGGCCCGGTTCCAGTCGATCCAGCGGGTCGCCTGGCGGAAGCTCGACATGATGGACGCCGCGGCCCTGCTCTCGGACTTGGCCGCGCCGCCAAGCAACCGGCTGGAGCCGCTGAGAGGGGATCGGGAAGGCCAGCACAGCATCCGGATCAACGACCAGTACCGGATCTGCTTCGAGTGGCTGGAGGACGGTCCGCACAACGTAGAGATAGTGGACTACCATCGAGGATGAACATGCGCGTCACGACTCCGCCGGGCGAGGTGCTCAAGGAAGAATTCATGAAGCCGTTGGGCCTGTCGGCGAACATGCTGGCAAGGCGACTGGACGTGCCGCCCAACCGGGTCACCGCCGTCATCAATGGCAGCCGGTCGATCACGTCCGACACGGCGTTGCGACTGGCGCGGGCTTTCGGCACGACCGCCGAGTTCTGGCTCAACCTTCAGATGGCGCACGACCTTTCGGCCGCGCGGGCGGCGGCCGGGGAACGCATCAGGGAAACCGTGAGGCCGTTCGCGGAGCGAACGGCTGCATCCTGACCGCGTTCTGATGTCATGACCGGCTTCACCGACATCGTCTGCCCGACGCCGCAGGGCCTCTACTGCCCGCCGGGGGATTTCTACATCGACCCGACCCGCGCCTCGCCCCGCGCCGTCGTCACCCACGGCCATTCGGACCACGCCCGCGCCGGCCACGGCGCGGTGCTGGCGACGAAGGAAACGCTCGCCATCATGGGCGCCCGCTACGGCGAGAACTTCACGCCCGCGCCCCAGGCGACGGCCTATGGCGAGCGGCACCGGATCGGCGACGCCACGGTCTGGCTGGCGCCGGCCGGCCACGTGCTGGGCAGCGCCCAGGCGGTGGTGGAGGCGCACGGACGGCGGATCGTCGTCTCCGGCGACTACAAGCGCCGGCCCGATCCCACCTGCACGCTGTTCGAGCCGGTGTCCTGCGACGTGTTCGTGACCGAGGCCACCTTCGGCCTGCCGGTGTTCCGCCATCCCGACGACGGCAAGGAGGTGGCCAAGGCGCTGCACACCCTGGCGTTGTTCCCCGAGCGCTGCGTGCTGGTGGGCGCCTACGCCCTGGGCAAGGCGCAGCGGATCATCGCCCTGTTGCGCCGCGCCGGCTACGACCGGCCGGTCTACATCCATGGCGCGCTGGAGAAGCTGTGCGCCCTCTATGCCGCCATGGGCGTCGAGCTGGGCGAGCTGCGCCTCGCCACCGACGCCGCGAAGGAGGAGATGCAGGGCCACGTTGTGATCGCACCGCCGTCCGCCCTCAACGACCGCTGGAGCCGGCGGCTGCCCGAGCCGGTCGCCGCCTTCGCCAGCGGCTGGATGCGGGTGCGCGCCCGCGCCCGGCAGGGCGGCGTGGAGCTGCCGCTGATCATCTCCGACCACGCCGACTGGGACGAGCTGACCGCCACCCTCGCAGAGCTGTCGCCGCAGGAGGTCTGGGTGACCCACGGCCGCGAGGAGCCGCTGGTGCACTGGGCCGGCCTCAACGGCCTGACCGCCAAGCCGCTGCACCTAGCCGGCTACGACGAGGAAGGCGGCGAGGGCCCGGAGCGCGCCGCGTGAACCGCTTCGCCGAGCTGCTCGACCGGCTGTCCTACACGCCCGGCCGCAACGACAAGCTGGCGCTGATCGTCGACTATTTCCGCCAGGTACCGGACCCGGACCGGGGCTACGCGCTGGCGGCGATGACCGGCGGCCTGAGTTTCCGGCACGCCAAGCCGGCGCTGATCCGCGGCCTGATCGAGGAGCGGGCCGATCCGACCCTGTTCCGCTGGTCCTACGACTATGTGGGCGACATGGCCGAGACCGTCGCGCTGATGTGGCCGGCGCGGCACGGCGTCAACCGGGTGCCGGAACTGTCGCAGATCGTCGAGGAGCTGGACCGGACGTCGAAGCTGGACATGCCCGGCCGCATTGCCGGCTGGCTCGACGCGCTGGACGAGACCGGCCGCTGGGCGCTGCTCAAGCTGATCACCGGGGCGATGCGCATCGGCGTCTCGGCGCGCCTCGCCAAGCAGGCCTTCGCCCAGTACGGCGAGTTGGACATCGCCGAGGTGGAGGAGGTGTGGCACGGGCTCGAGCCGCCCTACCTGGACCTGTTCGCCTGGGCCGACGGCCTGGAAGGGCGGCCCGAGCACGGCGCGCTCGCCCCGTTCCGGCCGGTGATGCTGTCCCATCCGGTGGAGGAGGCGGACTTCGCCAGGATGGACCCGGCCGAGTTCCGCGCCGAATGGAAGTGGGACGGCATCCGGGTGCAGGCGGTTTCCGAGGGCGGCGTCCGGCGGCTCTTCAGCCGCACCGGCGAGGACATCTCCGGCGCCTTTCCCGACCTGGTCGAGGCGATGGACTTCGAGGCGGCCGTGGACGGCGAGCTGCTGGTGATCCGCGACGGGCGGATCGCGCCGTTCGGCGACCTGCAGAAGCGGCTCAACCGCAAGACCGTCGGCAGGAAGCTGCTGAAGGACTATCCCGCCGGGCTGCGGGTCTACGACCTGCTGGTGGAGGATGGCGAGGACCTGCGGCCGCTGCCCTTCGACCAGCGCCGCGCCCGGCTGGAGGCGTGGACGGCCCGCCTCGATCATCCGCGCATCGGCCTGTCGCCGCTGATTCCCTTCGAAACCTTCGGCGAGCTCGCCGACCTGCGCGGCCATCCCGACGCCGAGAGCGTCGAGGGCGTGATGCTGAAGCGGGGCGACAGCGCCTACCTGGCCGGCCGCCCCAAGGGGCCGTGGTGGAAGTGGAAGCGCGACCCGTTCCTGGTGGACGCGGTGCTGCTCTACGCCCAGCGCGGCCACGGCCGGCGCTCGTCGTTCTATTCCGACTACACCTTCGGCGTCTGGAAGGACGGCGCGCTGGTGCCGGTGGGCAAGGCCTATTTCGGCTTCACCGACGAGGAGCTGAAGCAGCTCGACAAATTCGTGCGCGCCAACACCGTCAACAGCTTCGGCCCGGTGCGCGAGGTGGCCCACGAACCGGACAAGGGCCTGGTGCTGGAGGTCGCCTTCGAGGGCCTGCAGCGTTCGTCCCGCCACAAGTCGGGCATCGCCATGCGCTTCCCCCGCATCCACCGCATCCGCTGGGACAAGCCGCCCCGCGAGGCCGACGAGATCGGCCTGCTGGAGACGATGCTGGAGGGCTGAAGCGCCGGATCCCGGCGGCCGGCCTTCGCGACGCGGCCCTGCGCGCCGCTCCTCAGGCCGAACGGACTACATATTTAACAACAACCCGTTAGCGCTGAGGAGCCACGCAGTGGCGTCGCGAAGCGCGGGCCGGGCACGCCGGTCACTTCGCGGGCGCCGGGGCGGGCTTGCACTCGCCGGTGTAGTCGACGTTAACGCCCTTGCCGGCGGCGGTGCAGTCGTTGCCGTAGGTCTTGCCGTCGCAGCCGCAGACCGGCTGGTACTGCTGGGTGCACATCTGCGGCTTGTCGACGCAGACGCCGGTGCGCTTCTCGATGCCGCAGGCGCCGGCGTCGAACTTGCAGTACTGGCCCTCGCCGCAGCGGAACCCGGCGACGGTGTCGCACAGCACCGTGCGGCCCTTGGCGTCGGGCGACGCCGGCAGGGCCGACGAGGCGGGCGGCAGGGTGACCTCCTTGCCGGCCTCGTCGTCCGAGGCGGCATGGTGGGCGCAGCCGGCCAGGCACAGGACCGCCGCGGCGATCACCAGGGTGACGACAGGCCTCATCGGGCATCCTCCTTACTCGGCAGCGGCATGGGCCGCTCCACCATATCGCCGTTCGCGCCCGGCGGCCAAGGCCGGTTGACGGCGGCCGTCGCAGGCCTCAATAGAGGATCGTTACGCACCAGGGAGCCGGCGCCATGCCGAACACCGCCGACGAGTATCCGGGGATCGAGGACTTCGAGCTGATGGCCCGCGACGCCTTCGACCGGCTGCCGGCCGAATTCCGCCGCCACTGCGACGGCGTCGCCATCCTGGTGGAGGACTTCCCCGACGACGAGGTCTGCGAGGACATGGAACTGGAGAGCCCCTACGACCTGCTCGGCCTCTATGAGGGAATCTCCATGCTGGACAAGGCCTCGGGCCTGATCGACGGCGTGCCCGAC
The DNA here is from genome assembly GCA_016124315.1 of Alphaproteobacteria bacterium. Taxonomy (GTDB): domain Bacteria; phylum Pseudomonadota; class Alphaproteobacteria; order SMXS01; family SMXS01; genus RI-34. The sequence goes on along the minus strand of WGNW01000005.1, from coordinate 14,878 downwards.
GTCATCTTTCTCTACCGCGAGCCGATCCTGGACTATTGGGAGGAAGGCGGGCGCGAGGAGAGCCTGCGCCATATCGTCACCCACGTCCTGGTGCACGAGATCGGCCACCATTTCGGTTTCTCCGACGAGGATATGGAGCGCATCGAGGACGCCGCCATGGCGGCCGAGGAATAATGCACGCCCGGTGTTGAAATTAGTCTCTCGACGTTGCGCCCGCGAAATGGCAGTGATGCGCCCATGCTGAAGCCAATGATGATCATGGTTGCGGCCCTTGCCGTCGTGCTCGGCGGCATCTTCGGCTGGAAGGCCTTCGTGGGCGCGCAGATGGCGGCGCATATGGCGGCGGCCAAGCCGCCGCCCGCCGTCGTGTCGTCGGCGCCGGTCAAGCGCGAGACGTGGCGCTCGCAGCTGACGGCGGTGGGCACCCTGCGCGCCGTGCAGAGCATCGACCTGACCGCCGAGGTCGACGGCATCGTGCGGGAGATCCGCTTCGAGTCCGGCACCGAGGCGCACCGCGGCGAACCGCTGGTGCGGCTCGACACCGAGACCGAGCAGGCGCAGCTGAAGTCGCTGGAGGCCCAGGCCGACCTGGCCCGCACCACCTTCGAGCGCGACCGCAAGCTCAACGCCCAGGGCCATGTGTCCGAGGCGCGGCTCGACGCCTCGAAGAGTTCACTGGACAGCCTGCTCGCCCAGGTGGACGAGCAGCGGGCGATGATCGCCAAGAAGACCATCACCGCGCCGTTCAACGGCCGGCTGGGCATCCGCCGGGTCAATCTCGGCCAGTACGTCAAGGCGGGCGCGCCGATGGTCGGGCTGCAGCAGCTCGATCCCATCTACGTCGACTTCACCGTGCCCGAGCGGTACCTGGAGCGCATGGGCGACGGCCAGACCGTGCGCTTCACCGTCGCGGCGTTCCCCGGTCGCGGCTTCGACGCCAAGGTCACGGCGGTGAGCCCCGAGGTCGATCCGCAGACCCGCAACGTCGCGCTGCAGGCCACGGCGGACAACGCCGACCGCGCCCTGCGGCCGGGCATGTCGGCCCAGGTGACGCTGAACCTGCGCCAGGAGCGGCAGGTGCTGACCCTGCCGCTGTCGGCGGTGACCTACAATCCCTACGGCAGCACCGTCTACATGATCGTCGAGGACGGCGGCCAGAAGGCCGTGCGCATCCAGCCCGTCGGCACCGGCGAGGTGCGCGGGGGCACCATCGAGGTCACCCGGGGGCTCAAGCCCGGACAGGAGGTGGTGAGCGCCGGCCAGAACAAGCTGCGCAACGGCATGGCCGTGGCGGTCAACAACAGCGTGTCGCCGCCCCAGGCGGTGAACCTGCCGTGACGGGGGCCGGCCGGTGAGGTGGACCGACATCTTCGTCCGCCGGCCGGTGCTGGCGAGCGTGATCAGCCTGCTGATCCTGCTGGTGGGCATCCGCTCCATCGCCATGATGGAGCTGCGCGAGTATCCCGAGACCAAGACCACGGTGGTGACCGTGCGCACGGCCTATCCCGGCGCCAGCGCCGAGCTGATCCAGGGCTTCGTCACCACGCCGCTGCAGCAGGCCATCGCCGAGGCCGACGGCATCGACTACATCTCGTCGTCGAGCACCCAGGGCTCCTCGGTGATCGAGGCGCACATGCGCCTGAACTACGACACCAACGCCGCCGTCTCCGAGATCCAGTCCAAGGTCGCCAGCCAGCGCAACGTGCTGCCCCAGGAGGCGGAGGACCCGGTGATCGATTCCTCCACCGGCGACAACATGGCGCTGATGTACGTGGCGTTCTTCAGCGACTCCATGTCGCCGTCGCAGATCACCGACTACCTGCTCAGGGTGGTGCAGCCCCGGCTGCAGGCGATCCCGGGCGTCGCCAAGGCCGGCATGGTCGGCGAGAAGACCTTCGCGCTGCGCGTCTGGCTCGACCCGGCGCGGCTCGCCGCCCACGACATGACCGCCGACGACGTGATCACGGCGCTGCGGGCCAACAACTACCTCTCGGCCGCCGGCCGGACCAAGGGCGGCTCGGTCTCCATCGACCTGAGCGCCGCCACCGACATCCGCAAGCCCGGCGACTTCGAGAACATGGTGGTGCGCACCGACGGCGACACGGTGGTGCGGCTGCGGGACGTCGCCAACGTGGAGCTGGGCGCCAAGAACTACGAGATCACCAGCTGGTACAATGGCAAGACCGCCATGTTCCTGTCGGTCGAGACGACGCCGGGCGCCAATCCGCTCGACGTCAGCAAGAAGGTGCAGGCCCAGCTTCCCGACATCGAGAGCCAGCTTCCCGCCGGGCTGCACATGGACTTGGCGGTCGACTTCTCCGACTACATCCGCGATTCCATCGCCGAGGTGTTCTGGACCCTGGGCGAGACCGTGCTCATCGTGCTCGCGGTCATCCTGATCTCGCTGGGCTCGTTCCGCGCCGCCATCATCCCCAGCGTCGTGGTGCCGCTGTCGCTGATCGGCTGCGGCTTCCTGATGCTGATGATGGGCTTCTCCATCAACCTGCTGACGCTGCTGGCCATGCTGCTCGCCATCGGCCTCGTGGTGGACGACGCCATCGTGGTGGTGGAGAACGTCGACCGGCACATCGTCGAGGGACAGACGCCGTTCCAGGCGGCGATCAACAGCGGCCGCGAGCTGGTGATCCCCATCATCTCGATGACCACCACCCTGGTCGCCGTCTACGCCCCGATCGGCTTCATGGGCGGGCTGGTGGGCACCCTGTTCGTCGAGTTCGCCTTCGCGCTGGCCGGCTCGGTGCTGATCTCGGGCGTCGTCGCGCTCACCCTGTCGCCGATGCTGTCGTCGCGGGTGCTCAAGCCCCACGCCGAGCACGGCCGGCTGGAGCGGGCGGTGCAGCATTTCTTCCAGCGGCTGGCCGAGCGCTACCGGCGCCTGCTCCACCGCTCGCTGGACTTCGTGCCGGTGACCATGCTGTTCGCCGCCGTCGTGCTGGCCAGCATCTACTTCATGTTCATCACCACCCGCACCGAGCTGGCCCCGCCCGAGGACCAGGGCATCCTGTTCGTCCAGACCGTCGCGCCGCAGACCGCCACCATCGACTACGTGCAGGCCTATGCCCGCGAGATGGTCAAGGTGTTCAAGAGCGTGCCCGAATACCGCCACAGCTTCCTGATGCTGGGCGGCAGCGGCGACCCGAGCATCAGCTACGGCGGCTTCAAGCTGGTGGACAACGACAAGCGGCAGCGCTCGGTGTTCGACGTGTTCCAGGAGGTCCAGGGCAAGATCTCCCAGGTGCCCGGCGTGCAGGTGAACATGGCGCCGCGGCCCAGCCTGCCGGGCAGCGGCGGCGGCTTCCCGGTGCAGTTCGTCATCACCTCGCACCACGGCTTCGCCGAGCTCGACCAGATGGCCGATGCCGTGCTGGGGCAGGCGATGGGCTCGGGCGACTTCATGTTCCTGCGCAAGGGCACCGAATACAACCGGCCGCGCATCTCGGTGGAGATCGACCGCGACCGGGCGGCGCAGATGGGCATCGACATGCGCGAGCTGGGCAGCAACCTGTCGGCCATGCTGGGCGGCGCCTACGTCAACCGCTTCGCGCTCGAGGGCCGCAGCTACGAGGTGATCCCGCAGGTGGCGCGCGGCTTCCGCGCCAATCACGAGCTGCTCGACGCCTATTACGTGCGTACCGGCTCGGGCACCCTGGTGCCGCTGTCGACGCTGGTGTCGTTCAAGGAGACCGTCGAGCCCAGCAAGCGGACCCAGTTCCAGCAGCTCAACTCGGTGACGCTGGAGGGCGTGCCGGCGCCGGGCGTCACCCTGGGCGACGCACTGGCGACGCTGCGCGCCAAGGCGGACGCCCTCTTCCCCAAGGGCTTCACCTACGACTACACCGGCGAGTCGCGGCAGTACGCCCAGGAAGGCAACGCGCTGGTGCTGACCTTCTTCCTGTCGATCCTGGTGATCTACCTGGTGCTGGCGGCACAGTTCGAGAGCTGGCGCGACCCGATCATCATCCTGGTGTCGGTGCCGATGTCGATCGCCGGCGCGCTGGCCTTCCTCACCCTGGGCTTCGCCAGCATCAACATCTACACGCAGGTAGGGCTGATCACCCTCATCGGCCTGATCGCCAAGAACGGCATCCTGATCGTCGACTTCGCCAACAAGCTGCAGATCCATCAGGGCAGGAGCAAGCGCGAGGCGGTGGAAGAGGCGGCGGCGATCCGCCTGCGGCCGATCCTGATGACCACCGTGGCGATGATCATGGCGATGGTCCCGCTGCTGCTGGCCAGCGGGCCGGGCGCGCAGAGCCGCTTCGACATCGGCCTGGTGATCAGCACCGGCCTGGGCATCGGCACGCTGTTCACCCTGTTCGTTGTGCCCGCCGTCTATCTGCTGCTGGCCCGCGACCAGAGCGACCGGGCCCGGGAAGCCGCGCCCCATCCCGCCACGCCATAGGCGCCATCCGACCCCCGCGGAACACGCCGGCAGCGAAGGCCGTTCCGGCTCCGGGCAGTAACTTGCTAAGCTGTGACCGGAAAAAGGGATTCGATGCGACCGATGGGACATTGAGGTGGCGGACGGCAAGCGCGGCTCCGGAAAAGGCGGCGGATCGCGGCTGATGGCCCCGGTCGACCGGATGCGCCGGCAATGGACGGCGCTGACCGGACCGGCGCCGCTGCGCTGGCTGCCCGAAGGCATGCGCGGCCGGGCGCTGGTGCTGCGGGTGGCGCGGGCCTCCATGCGGGAGGTCACCCACGGCTATCTCAACCTGCAGGCGATGAGCCTGGTCTACACCACGCTGCTGTCGCTGGTGCCGCTGCTCGCCGTCAGCTTCTCCGTCCTCAAGGCCTTCGGGGTGCACAACCAGGTGCAGCCGCTGCTGATGCGGGTGCTCCAGCCGCTGGGCTACGACAAGGCGCTGGCACTGACCCAGCAGATCATCGCCTTCGTCGACAACGTGAAGGTAGGCCTGCTGGGCGGCGTCGGCCTGCTGCTGCTGCTCTACACCGTGCTGATGCTGATGCAGAAGATCGAATCGGCGCTCAACTACACCTGGCACACCACCGAGGGCCGCAGCCTGGGCCGCACCTTCTCGCTCTACCTCAGCGTGGTGCTCGTTGGACCGATCCTGATCTTCGGCGCGCTCAGCCTGATCTCGGCCCTCGCCAGCGACAGCTTCCTCACCTGGCTCGCCCACCGGCCGGGCCTCGACACGATGATCTCGCTGGTGGGCCAGCTGGTGCCGTACGTCATCCTCGTGGTGGCGTTCACCTTCCTCTACCTCGCCGTGCCCAACGTGAGGGTGCGGTTCCGGCCGGCGCTGACGGGAGCGCTGATCTCTGCGCTGCTGTGGGAGGTGTGGGGCTGGCTGTTCGCCTCGTTCCTCGCCAATTCCGTCGGCTACGCCATCTACGCCGCCTTCGCCACCCTGTTCATCTTCATGTTCTGGCTCTACGGCAGCTGGCTCATCCTGCTGGTGGGCTCGTCGGTGGCGTTCTACCTGCAGAACCCGCAATACGCGACCGTCAACCCGGAGGCGCTCAAGCTCAACACCCGCGCCCGCGAGACCATCGCCATCGGCATCATGCGCGAGGTGATGGCCCGGTTCCGCAAGGGCGACGATCCCTGGACCGTGACCGATCTGGCGGTGCGGCTGGACGTGCCGGAGCCGGCGGCGCAGTGGACCGCCTGCGCGCTGATGGACGGTGGGCTGCTGATCGAGAACGAGAACTCGCCGACCCGGATCATGCTGGCCAAGGACCCCGAGCTGATTCTGGTGTCGGAGATCTTCGACATCGTCCACCACGCCGACTCCACGGGCAAGCTGTCGCGCCTGCCGGAGCCCCACGATCCTTCGGCCACCGCGCTGGTGGACAGCTCGGAGGAGGCCCGCCGGCAGTTCCTCAACGGCATGACCGTGCGCGACCTGATCGCCGACGAGCTGACCGAGCCGCTCGACCCTCCGGCCCCGCCGGCGGCCGGTTGACAAGGCACGAGCCGCGCCGCCTAATGCCCGCGACTGCAGCCGCCGGGAGGAGCGAACCATGAAGAGCCAGGCCATCACCGCGTTCGGCCAGCCGCTTGAGGAAGTCACCGGCGACACGCCCCAGCCCCAGGGCGCCGAGGTCGTGGTCAAGGTGAGCCATTGCGGCGTCTGCCACTCCGACGTGCACATCCACGACGGCTATTTCGACATGGGCGGCGGCAACAAGCTGGACATGACCCGCGGCATCAAGCTGCCCTTCACCATGGGCCACGAGATCGAGGGCGAGGTGGTCGCGGTAGGCCCGGACGTCACCGGCGCCAAGGTGGGCGACCGTCGCGTGGTGTTCCCGTGGATCGGCTGCGGCCATTGCGCCATCTGCGCCCGCGGCGACGAGCACCTGTGCAACGCGCCGCGCCAGCTCGGCGTCAACATCGCCGGCGGCTACGCCGACGCCGTACTGGTGCCCCACGAGCGCTACCTGCTGGACTACGAGGGTATCCCGGAAGGCCTGGCGGCCACCTACATGTGCTCCGGTCTCACCGCGTTCAGCGCGCTGAAGAAGATCGGCACGCCCGGCCCGGACGACGCGGTGCTGATCGTCGGCGCCGGCGGCGTCGGCATGATGGGCGTGCAGTTCGCCCGCGCCCTGTTCGAGACCGCGCCGCTGGTGGCCGACATCAGCGCCGAGAAGCTGGCCGCCGCCCAGAAGGCGGGCGCCGGCGCCACCTACGACGCCTCGGACGCCGCGATCGTCAAGCAGATCAGGACCGACACCGGCGGCGGCGTGTTCGCCGCCATCGACTTCGTCGGCTCGGAGAGTTCCTTCGCGCTCGCCCGCGGCAGCCTGCGCAAGGGCGGAACCGCGGTCGTCGTCGGCCTGTTCGGCGGCGCCTTCAGCATGCCGATCCCCATGCTTCCCTTCACCTCCATGCAGCTGAAGGGATCGTTCGTGGGCTCGCTCGCGGAGACCCGGGAGATGCTCGAGCTGGTCAAGCAGGACGCGGTGGACCCGATCCCGGTCGCCGAGCGGCCGCTCGACCAGGCCAGCGCCACGCTCGACGACCTGCGCGCCGGCAGGATCGTCGGCCGAGTGGTGCTGCGGCCCTGACGCCCGCCCGGCGACCGACGCCGGACTATTCGGCGCTCTTCGCCAGCCGCCCCTGCATGCGGCAGACCACGCCCTCGGGCAGGAAGTCGATCTCCACCCGGCCGCCGATCTCCTGGGCGAGCACCCTTGTCAGCATGGCGGTGCCGAAACCCTTGCGGTGGGGCGGGTCGACGCCTGGGCCGTCGCGCTCGCGCCAGACCAGCCGGAAGGCGCCGTCGCGGGATGGCTCGTGGGACCACTCCACGTCGACGCTGCCGTCCCGGTTGGACAGCGCACCGTACTTGGCCGCATTGGTCGCCAGTTCATGGATCGCCATGGAAAGCGTCTGGGCCTGCCGGGCGGTGATCGGCACGGCGGGCCCGCGCAGCGCCACCGGCCGGCCCGCGCCGTCCTCGTAGCCGAACGGCTTGAGCGCCTGGGCCAGCAGCGCCACCAGATCGGTGCCCGAACAGTTCTCGGCCAGCACGAGGTCGTGCACCACCGACATGGCCTGGATGCGCGCCAGGAAGTCGTCGCGGGCTTCCCGCATGGGCTTGCCGTCGGTGAGCGACTGCCGCGCAATGGCCTGTACGGTCGCCAGCGTGTTCTTCACCCGGTGGTTGAACTCGCTGAGCAGCGTCTCGTTGTGGCGGTCGAGTTCGTAGTCGGCGGTGACGTCGACCGCGTTCTGCAGCACGTATGCCACCCGGCCGCTCCCGTCGGTGATGGGCGTGTGCGAGCAGGTCCAGACGATGTTCTTCATCCCGCCATCGAAGCCGGGCGCCGGCACGGCGAACGCCTCGGTGGTCAGGACGTTCTCCTCGCCCGACAGGGCGCGCTCGAAGGCCGCCTTGAACAGCGCCATCCGGCTGGGCGATTCGGGAAACGCGTCGAACACGTAGCGGCCCTGGATGTCCGACAGCGGCCGCATGGTGGTGCGCAGATAGGCTTCGTTGGCGTAGACGATGGCGAGCTCGCGGTCCATCACCATGAGCTGGGTGGGTACTTTTGCGAACACTTTGTGGAAATCGAGCGTTGCGGGCGGTTCGCCGTCCACCAGGTCGTGCTTTTCCGCCATGCGGACTGTAAATCCCTTCGATCCACCATAGGCAAGGCGGAGCCGCCGTGCGGGTTTATGCTACCCCACAAGCCGGTAGCCGGCCACTAACCTCGGTTAAGCGGGGTGCGCGGCCCTTAGCGGACCGGGGCCGTGAGGGCGAACACCGCGCCTTGAGGGTCCATGCACTGGGCGACCCAGCTGCCGCCGGGCACCTGCATGGGGCCCATCAGCACCTGCCCGCCGTTGCCGGTGACCCGCGCCAGGGCCGCGTCGGCGGCCTCCACGTTGAAGTAGAACAGCCAAACCGGCGACGGAATCTGCGCCGGCTTGTTCATCATCCCGCCGACCGGGTCGCCACCGGCGGCGAACAGCTGGTAGGTGCCCATCGGCCCCATGTCGACCGCCTCGGCCTTCGTCCAGCCGAAGCGGCCGGCATAGAACGGAAAGACCGCCTCGACATCCCCGGCATAGAGCTCGTGCCAGCCCACATGGCCGAGGGCGGCCTGGGCCACCGGCGGCCGGTCGGGCCCGCTCGGCTGCAGCAGCATGAAGGCCGCGCCCTGCGGATCCGCCACGACCGAGAATCGCCCGGCCTGCGGGATGTCGTGGGGCGGGCGCAGCACGGCGCCGCCCGCCTCGGCCGCGGCCCGCGTGTCCGCGTCCACGTCGGCAGACCGGATGTAGCCCAGCCAGCCCGGCCGGGCGCCGGCGTCGCAGGCCTCCTGCGGCAGCGTCATGACGCCGCCCACGCCGCGCTCGCCCGCGTACATCACCGTGTACGGGTCGTCGGCCGGACCGACGGGCTCGGCCCGCCAGCCCATGACGTCGGTGTAGAACGGCACCGCGGCGGCGGCATCGCTCGTCATCAGCTCGTACCAGAAGAAGCGCTGGGGCATGGGCCGTCTCCCTTCAGGTGGCGTTGAAGGCCTGCTCGATCTCGGCGGTGTCGATCTTGACCTGCCGCAGCATCGCCCCGGTGGTGCGGCGCACCCGCCCGGCGTCGGGATGCGCCATGATCTCCGCCAGGCGGCGGGGCACGATCTGCCAGGAAACGCCATAGCGGTCGGCCAGCCAGCCGCACTGTACGGGTGTGCCACCGTCGGGCAGCAGCGAGACGTAGAATCGGGCGGCTTCCTCGGCCTTGCCGTCGAACCAGAGGCAGGGGCTGATCTTGGACATGGTCTTCCATCCCTCGTTTCAGGCGGTGCGGCAGTCTAACCCGCCCTTGTGACGGAAATGATGCCAGAACGCGGCGGCGCCGGCGCCGAGGCTAGTTCAGATCGCGCTTCAGCATCTCCAGCAGGCGCTCCGCCTGCTGCCGCAGGGAGGGCTCCGGCTGCAGCGCCAGGCAGGCGTTCGCGGCCTCCCGCGCAGCGCGCAGCTGGCCCGTTTTCACCTTCATGGCGGCCTCCTCCAGCCGCAGCCGCGGATCGGCCGGCGCCACCAGCAGCATGCGGCGCATGATCTCCAGCCCGCGTCCGGCGTCGCCGGCCTGCAGCGCCCGTCCCCTGATGTTGTTGAGCAGCCGCAGCAGCACGTCGCGGTCGGCCATGGGCTCGTAGTGGCGCGGCTCGAGCTCGGCCTCCGGACCCGCATAGGTCTTGATGAGCTGGCGCAGCGCCGGCGGCTCCACCACCACCCCGCCATGGAACGGATCGAGGATCACCCGGTCGCCGTCGCCGTCGACGCGGATCAGGAAATGGCCCGGCGTGTCGAGGCCCCAGGCCTGCCAGCCCGCCCGGCGCGCCGTCTCGATGTAGAGCACGGCAAGCGCCACGGGCAGTCCCTTGCGGCGGTCGATCACGGCCATCAGGTCGGCGTTGACCATGTCGTCGTAGGTCTCGCGGTCGCCGCCATAGCCGTGCTCCACGTGCAGCAGCGTCGAAAGGGCGTCGCCGCGCGCCGCGGCGCCCGTCCGCTCCCGCCCCGACAGCGCCGAGGCCAATTCCTCCAGGTGCCGCAGGTAGGGGGCGATCTCGCTGCCGGGCCGGTCGAGGCCGGCGAGTCGAAGCGCCGCCTCGGCGAGCGGCATCGTCTCGCCGGGACCGGCGCCGATCTCCGCGAGCCGGGCTTCGTGATCCTCGATCCCCGCAGCCGGCACGGGCTACTCCGCCGCCCGCTCCGCCGCCGGGCGAAACCGCAGCGGCAGCGACTTCAGTCCGCGCAGGATGAAGTTGGAATGGTGCTCCAGCGTCGCATCCCCGGCCAGACGGACGTCGTCCAGCCGACGGATCAGGCTGCGGAACGCCAGGAACATCTCCTCGCGGGCCAGCATGGCGCCGACGCAAAAATGTACGCCCACGCCGAAGCCGATCTGGGCACCGGCGTTGCGGCGGCACACATCGAGCCGGTCCGGCGCCTCGAACACCGCGTCGTCGCGGTTGGCCGCCGCCCAGCGCAGGTTGACCATCGCGCCGGCCGGAATGGGCACGCCGCCCAGTTCGGTGTCGCAGGTGGTGACGCGGAACAGGCCGGCCACCGGGGACTCCAGGCGCAGCACCTCCTCGACGAAGGTGCGCAGCGGCTTTTCGCCGCCAGCCCGGAGCTGCGCCAGCTGATCCGGGTTCTCGATCAGCAGCACCATGCCCGCGGCCAGCGCGTTGGTCGTGGTCTCGTTGCCCGCCACCAGCAGCTGCTGGATGATCGACAGCAGCTCCGAGGCGTCGAGCGGCCGGCCCTCGCTGCCGTCCTCGTCGGTCAGCCGGGCCGAGACCAGGTCGCCCAGGATGTCGTCGCCGGGTGCCGCGCGCCGTTCCTCGATCCGTTCCAGGAAGTAGCGCTGGAACTCGATGACCAGCCGCGCCCGCACCAGCTCCGCCTCGAGGCCGATATCGAGCCCGATGGGGATCGACGCGTCCGACCAGGCCTTGAACCGGGGCAGGTCGCGGCGCGGCACGCCGAGCTGGTCGGCGATGATCCAGATCGGCAGCGGCACCGCGAACTCCGAGACGAACTCCACCTCGCCCCGCGCGGCAAAGCCGTCGATGAGTTCGTCGACGATCTGCTGGATGTAGCCTTGCATGGAACGCACGCGTCGCGCGGTGAACGCGCGGTTGACCAGAGACCGGTACCGCGTATGCTGAGGCGGATCGGCCGAAATGAGGGTGCTGGCGAACGGCACGCCTTCCCTGTGCAGCAGCTCGGCAACCTCGGAATGATTGCCGCCTGAGGCGGCTTGGTTAATCTGGCTCGAGAACACGCTCGTGTTCCGGACGGCTTCCATGACCAGGTCGTAGCGTGTGACGACGTAGTGGCCGGTCTGCGGAACGCGGTACACGGGTGCCTCCCGGCGCAACGTCCGGTAGGCCGGAAACGGGCATTCGAGGGTGCCCGAGTCGAGGAGATCGATGCGCGAAAGATCCGTCATGGCGTCCCCATTTCCGGCTCGGCGCCCCGGACGGCGGAGCGCCCGCAACCGCAGCGAGTGTAGCGTGGAGGGCCTGTGATCGATAGACAAACTGGTTGCCGAGCTTTGGGAAAAAAGGTAAGTAATGCTGATATAAATCGGCGGATTCGCCGAGAGGATGGCGCAGGATCGCCGGGTGTTCCTGTAGCTTCTGCCCCAATGCCGAAGCGCAGGGTCAGGGTGGAGAAGCTAGGGCTTTGGATACGCGCGGCGAATCGGTAGTCTTAACGGCCTTTAAGAAAAGACCGGAAAACGCCCGTGACCCCGAAAGACGGCCACGCGGTGTTTTTGCGGCCTGAAGGGAGACACCCCAGGATGTCGAAGCCAGTCATGAAGTCGATCAAACCGGGCCTGCCGGAGGCGCAGGGGCTCTATGATCCGCAGCAGGAACACGATGCCTGCGGCATCGGCTTTGTCGCGAACATCAAGGGCGTCAAGAGTCACGAGATCATCCAGCAGGGCCTGCAGATCCTGATCAACCTCGACCACCGGGGCGCGGTGGGCGCCGACCCGAAGGCGGGCGACGGCGCCGGCATCCTGATCCAGGTGCCCGACGCCTTCCTGCGCACCGAGGCGGGCAAGCTGGACATCACCCTGCCCAAGGCGGGACATTACGGCGTCGGCGTGATCTTCCTGCCCCGCGACGCCGCGCTGCAGGAGAAGATCCAATCGCTGGTCGAGGAGGCAACGGCGCAGGAGGGCCAGCGCTTCCTGGGCTGGCGCGAGGTGCCGGTGGACAATTCCGACTTCAGCGAGCCGCTGAAGCAGACCGAGCCGTGCATCAAGCAGTTCTTCGTGGGCCGCGGCTCCGGCGTTAGCGACGACGACACCTTCGAGCGCAAGCTGTTCGTGCTGCGCAAGGTGGTCTCCTCGGCCGTCGCGGCCATGGGCGACGAGGTCTACGACTGGTACTACATCCCGTCCCTGTCGTCGCGGACGCTGCTCTACAAGGGCATCCTGCTGGCGCAGCAGGTGGGCCGCTACTACCTGGACCTGCAGGACCCGCTGATGGAGTCGGCGCTGGCGCTCGTGCACCAGCGGTTCTCCACCAACACCTTCCCCAGCTGGAAGCTGGCGCACCCGTTCCGCTTCATCTGCCACAACGGCGAGATCAACACGGTGCGCGGCAACATCAACTGGATGAACGCGCGCCGCGACGCGCTGCGCTCGGAAGTCTACGGCGAGGACCTGGAGAAGCTGTGGCCGCTGATCCCCGAGGGACAGTCGGACTCCGCCGACTTCGACAACGCCCTCGAGCTGCTGGTGCATGGCGGCTATTCCATGGCGCACGCCATGATGATGCTGATCCCGGAGGCGTGGGCCGGCAACCCGCTGATGGACGACCAGCGCCGCGCCTTCTACGAGTACCACGCGGCGCTCATGGAGCCGTGGGACGGCCCGGCCGCCGTCGCCTTCACCGACGGACGGCAGATCGGCGCCACCCTGGACCGCAATGGCCTGCGCCCGGCCCGCTACATCATCACCGACGACGACACGGTCATCCTGGCCTCGGAAGCCGGCGTGCTGCCCGTGCCCGAGAGCAAGATCGTCAAGAAGTGGCGGCTGCAGCCGGGCAAGATGCTGCTGATCGACATGATCGAGGGCCGCATCATCGACGACGAGGAGATCAAGGCCCAGCTGGCGACCGCCAAGCCCTACCAGAAGCTGCTGGACGCGGCCCAGATCCAGCTCGAGCAGCAGCCGGAGCGGGACGGCGTCGACACGCCCGAGAGTTCCACGCCGCTGCTCAAGCAGCAGCAGGCGTTCGGCTACACCCAGGAGGACCTGCGCGTCCTGATGACGCCGATGGTGCTGACCGGCCAGGAGGCCATCGGCTCCATGGGCAACGACACGCCCATTCCGGCGCTCTCCCAGCAGCCCAAGCTGCTCTACAACTATTTCAAGCAGCGCTTCGCCCAGGTCACCAACCCGCCGATCGATCCGATCCGCGAGGAACTGGTGATGTCGCTGACCTCGTTCATCGGACCGCGCCCGAACCTCTTGGGCCTGGGCGCCGGCGGCCACAAGCGGCTCGAGGTGCACCAGCCGATCCTGACCAACGCCGACCTGGAGAAGATCCGCCACATCGGCGACATCGCCAGCAATCCGTTCCACACCCTCACCATCGACGTGACCTATCCCGCCGAGGAGGGCGCCGACGGCCTGAAGGCGGCGCTCGACCGCATCTGCGACGAGGCCGAGGCGGGCGTGCTGGAAGACTACAACATCGTCATCCTGTCGGACCGTCTGGTCGGCCAGGACCGCATCCCGATCCCGGCGCTGCTGGCCACGTCGGCCGTGCACCACCACCTGATCGAGAAGGGCCTGCGCACCGGCTCGGGCCTGGTGGTGGAGACCGGCGAGGCCCGCGAGGTGCACCATTTCTGCCTGCTGGCGGGCTACGGCGCCGAGGCCATCAACCCGTGGCTGGCGTTCGACACCATCGTCAACATGCTGCCGCACCTGGAGGAGGAGATCTCCGAGAAGTACGCCATCGAGCGCTACATCAAGGCGATCGACAAGGGCATCCTGAAGGTGATGTCCAAGATGGGCATCTCCACCTACCAGTCCTATTGCGGCGCGCAGATCTTCGACGCGGTCGGCCTCTCGTCGGGCTTCGTCAAGCAGTACTTCTTCGGCACGCCCACCAAGATCGAGGGCGCCGGCCTGCCGGAGATCGCCGAGGAGACCGTGCGGCGGCACAAGCTGGCCTTCGGCCATTCGCCGGTCTACGCCAACCAGCTGGCCGTGGGCGGCGACTACGCCTTCCGCCTGCGCGGCGAGGAGCACATGTGGACGCCCGAGACGGTGAGCGCCCTGCAGCACGCCGTGCGCGGCAGCAGCCGCGACCGCTACCGGGAGTTCGCCGCCCTGGTGAACGAGCAGAGCAAGCGCCTGATCACGCCGCGCAGCCTGTTCGTGATCAAGGAGTCGGCCGGCAAGGTGCCGCTGGACGAGGTCGAGCCCGCCGCCGAGATCGTCAAGCGGTTCGCCACCGGCGCCATGTCGTTCGGCTCCATCTCCCGCGAGGCGCACACCACGCTTGCGGTGGCCATGAACCGGATCGGCGGCAAGTCCAACACCGGCGAGGGCGGCGAGGAGCCTGACCGCTTCATCCCCATGCCCAACGGCGATTCCATGCGCTCGGCCATCAAGCAGGTGGCGAGCGGCCGGTTCGGCGTGACCGCCGAGTATCTGGTCAATGCCGACGACATCCAGATCAAGATGGCCCAGGGCGCCAAGCCCGGCGAGGGCGGCCAGCTTCCCGGCATCAAGGTGTCGGAGATGATCGGCCGGCTGCGCTATGCGACGCCGGGCGTGACCCTCATTTCGCCGCCGCCGCATCACGACATCTACTCGATCGAGGATCT
>WGNW01000079.1 GCA_016124315.1 Alphaproteobacteria bacterium | reverse complement strand
GACGACCTGATCACCCACACCATGCCGCTGGAGCGCATCAACGACGCCTTCGACCTGATGCACGAGGGCAAGTCCATCCGCTCCGTGGTCCTCTACTGAACGCCGGAACAGGGAGGTGGCGATGAACGGACCCGTTGCAGGCAGTCTCCTTGATCCCGCGACCCAGCGATGCCCGCACGCCCACTACCGGGATCTGCGGGACAACGCGCCGGTCTACCGCATGCCGGAAACCGGCATGTACGTGGTCAGCCGCTACGACCTGCTGCTGCAGGTGATGCGCAACCCGGCGCTGTTCTCGAGCAAGCCGCCGCCGGGCGCGCGGGCGGGGCTGAGCTGTCCCGAAGCGGAGCGGATCGTCGAGGAAGAGGGATATGGCCGCGGCACGCCCTCGATGCAGAACAACGACGAGCCCGCCCATACGGTCTACCGCAAGCTGGTGGATCATGCGTTCCGGGCCCGCCGCATCCGCGAGATGGAAGCCTATATCGACGACGTCGTGGAGGAGCGGATTTCCCGGTTCTCCGACCTGAGCCATTGCGACGTCGTGGCGGAGCTGGCGGTGCCGGTTCCCCTTTACGTCATCGCCGATCAGCTCGGCATTCCGCGCTCAGAATACAGGCGGTTCAAGGAGTGGTCGGATGCGTGGCTGGCGGGGCTCGGCATGCCCATGCCCGAGGAGGCGCTCATCGCGGCGGCGAGACAGGTCGTCGAGCTGCAGCGCTATCTGAAGGAGCGCATCGACGAGCGTCGGGCCTCGCCCCGCGACGATATCCTCAGCGACCTGACGCAGGCGACCTATGGCGGCGAACGTCCGCTCGCCGACCGGGAAATCCTTTCGATGGTCGAGCAGCTGCTCGTCGCGGGCAACGAAACCACGACGAACGGAATTTCGGCGGGGCTGCTGCGTTTGGCGACGGACTCCGTGCTCCAGGACAGGCTGCGGGCGAATCCGGGCGACGTGAAGGCGTTCGTGGAGGAAACCCTGCGCTACGAGTCGCCCGTACAGGGTCTCTTCCGCTACGTCATGGCGGATACCGAACTTGGCGGCTGCGCCATCCCGGCGGGCTCGGTGGTGCATATCCGCTACGCCGCCGGCAATCTGGACGAGCGCAAGTTCGCCGAGGCCGCGGCCTTCGACATCGACCGGCCGAACAACGGCGCGCATCTGGCCTTCGGCTCGGGTATCCACCATTGCGTCGGGTCGCAGCTCGCCCGCGCGGAGATGCTGGCCGCGTTCCGGTCGATGCTGCGTCACTTCAAGACCATCGACCTGGCCGTGGCGCCGGAGGAGATCGGCTACCACCCCAGCTTCGCGCTCAGGGGTGTCAGATCCCTGCCGCTCAGCCTGGCGCGCTGAGGACTCCAGGACAGGGAACCGTGTGTCGCCTGCGGCGACGGAAGGAATAGACGATGCTCGATCTTTTTGATCTCACCGGCCGGGTTGCGGTCGTGACGGGAGGCAACGCCGGCATCGGCCTGGCGCTGGCGAGGGGCCTGGCCAAGGCCGGTGCGGACGTCGCGGTCTGGGCGCGGGACGCGGAGAAGAATCGCGCGGCCTGCGCCGAACTCGCCTCGTCGGGCGCCGGACGGATCCGGGCCTTTGCATGCGACGTGGGCGACGAGAGCCAGATCGCCGGCGCCATGGCGGAGACGCTGCGCGCGTTCGGCAAGGTGGACGTGTGCTTCGCGAACGCCGGACGATCGGGCGGCGCCCGCCGGCTGGACGAGATGACGTCCGACGCCTGGAGCGCGGTCATGCAGGTCAACGCCGAGGGCGTTGCGCTGACCTACCGCTACGTGACCGAGCACATGATCGCGCGGGGACAGGGCGGGAAACTGATCGCGTCGTCGTCGGGCCAGTCCATCATGGGCGTCAACCGGAATGCCCACTACGCAGCCTCGAAGGCCGCGGTGAACGGGCTGACCCGCGCCGCCGCGTTCGAGTTGGCGCGCTACGGCATCAAGGCCAACGCGCTGCTGTTCGGCTACTTCGAGACCGACATGACGGCGAAGGCGGACCCGCGCTTCCACGAGTGGATGATGCAGCGCATCCCGGCCCGGAAATCGGGGAGCCTGGAGGGCGTGGAAGGACTGGCCGTGTTCTTCGCGTCGCCTTACAGCGACTACATCACCGGCCAGTGCCTGGCCGTGGACGGCGGCCTGTGCATCAGCTGAAGTCTGAACGCCGCGTCTGAACCGGCGTCAGCCCTGGAACCCGGCGGCGATAAAGGCGACCAGCTCGTCGCCCGGCGCGTCGTCATAGAGCCAGTGCAGGTGTGCGTCGCGGTTGTAGACCTGGTTCATGATCGCGCCGATGGAGAACGAGAACCGCTGGCGCACCTGCTGCGCGGTGAGGTGGGGACAGGCCCGGATCAGCGCCGCCCGCATGCGGTCGTAGACTTCCGACATCTGCGAGACGCCGAGCCGCTCGGCAGTCTCCGGGCTCAGGAACAGCAGGCTCCGCAGTGCCTTGAGCACCTTGTCGTCGACCCAGATCTGGAAGGCGGTTTCGACGAGCGGCCGGAAGATATCGTCCACACCAGGCGGCTCGGTGCGCGCCTCGAACTCGGCCAGCCGCGCCAGGATGCGCTGGTTGGCGGGCTGCATGCGGCGGCCGCAGACCACCACGAACAGGCCGTCGCGGGAGCCGAAATGGTAGTTGACCGCCGCCGTGTTCACGCCGGCCAGGGCGGTGATCGCCCGCACCGTCGCCGCGCTGGCTCCGGCGGCCGCCAGGATCTCCTCGGCGGCGGTGATGATCTCTTCCTTGGGGTCGGGCTTGGCTGCGGCGGTTGCTGTTTTCATGGGAGCATTTTCAAACATGTTTGGAGTATGTCAACACGCCTTGCGGATTATGGCACATTGGCCGGGTAGCGGTAGTCGTCCGGCTTGAAGGCGGCCAGCACCTTCAGCATGGCCATCAGGTTGTGCTGCACGTTGTCGACCCGGATCACGTTGTCGTAGCCGCGGGTGCGGATGCCGCCCTTGACGCGGGGACGGAAGCCGCGGGGAATGTAGAACATGTCCACGTCGTCGACGAACTGCAACTGCAGCACGTCGCGCAGGCCGCGCAGGATGGCGATGCGGTAGGCCTCCGCCCGCTTGGCGTCGCCGCTCTCCCGGGCCAGCCGGAAGGCGTCGACCAGCCCTTCCAGGTAGATGCCCGTGGACGATGCGTGCGGCGGGCCGAAATGGCCGTTCGGGGCGTAGAACCGCCCCATCAGGTCGCGGTACTCGGTCGGGATCGCCCATTGCTGCAGCGGCAGCAGCCAGTCGTTCATCTCGAACACGAAGTCCCGCAGCGCCGGGTCCCTGGTCTGCCGCCAGATCAGGTAGTCGGCCTCGGTGTGCCAGCCGATGAAGGCGGGGCTGCGGTGCTCGCGGTGCCAGTCGCGGTAGTAGCGGAACGAGGTCATGAAGCGGCCGAGCAGCGCCGGATCGGGCTGGTTCTGGTACCGTTCGGCCCAGTAGAGCAGCGTTTCCCCGGGGTAGAAGTTCTGGTTGTCGTCGCGGCTGGGCGGACGCAGGTAGGTGCGGAACGCGCCGTTGTCCTGGTGCAGCGCAGAGATGGTCGCGTCCAGCCCGTCGCGCTGCTCCGTATAGCGGCTGCTCACATGGCTCTCGGTGATCGCCATGGCGGCGAGGGCGACGCTGCCCAGCGAAACGTCGTTGGCTGTCCCGACGATGACGCCGAGCGGCCCTTCCTGCCGATAGGTGGTGTCGATGTTGTAGGCGAGGTTGCGCTCCGCGAGCTCCCAGATGCCCTGGTCCAGCCGCAGCCGGGTCGCCCGTTCCAGGGCGATGCTCGCCATCCACTGGCGCACCCGGTTGGTGCCCTCCAGCGGCTTCAGCTCGCTGGGGCGGTAGCCGTAGGGCAGGGCGCCGTCCAGGCCCACATTGTTTGCCAGCCAGTCCGTCGCCAGCCGGACGGCCTTGCGCACCTTGCTCTGGTCGATGTCGTGCACGTCGACATAGGTGTTGCCGCGCTCCATCAGCCAGCCCTTGGGCTCGCTGCCCAGCTCCACCAGGATCTGCTCGCCGTCGAAGATGCGGAAGCTGCCGTGCCGCAGCAGGGTGGCGCGGTCGAGATGGTTGGCGGCGGCGAAGTCCCGCACCAGCCGGTCGGCGGACACGTTGCGGCGGATCAGCTCCAGCGGCGAGTGGAGTTCGGTGCGGTCCTGGTAGGAAATCTCCAGCCCGCGGATGCCGCGGTGGTGGTTGGCGGCGATCTGCTCGTCGTAGTCGTCGAACGCAACCGGGCGGAAGGAGTGGCCGAGGAACAGCTCGATCGCGTCCACCCTCGCCCGGTCCGCGGCCGGCATCTCGCTGCGGAAGCGGGTCAGCGCCGCGGTCACTGCGTCCTCGACCGTTCCCTCGCGCACCCAGGTCTCGCGCAGGATGTGTCCGTTGGACGACAGGCCGACATAGACCGCCTGCGCTGGCGTGGACATGCGGGGCGGCAATTTGAGCGCCCGGGCCCGGCCGTCGCGCCAGAGATCGTTCACCAGGTAGGCGACGACCGGAATCTGGAACTGGTTGAGCACGACGCCGGGGCCGCAGCAGGACGGTGCCGCGCCGGCCGTCAGCGACTTCACCTTGGCGATCAGCTCCTCGCCGGACTGGGTGCGCAGCACGATGAACGCGGCGACCGAGGCCATGAACAGCAGGATGCTCGCGACCAGGAAGCCGCGGGAGCCAGTGCCGGACCTTCTTCGTCTGCGCGCCATGGGGGGAGTATCGGCTCTCGGTGCTCGTCCTCGCGCGATGTTAGATCATCCTGCCCGGGGGCGGAAACACGCATCTGGAGAAAAGGCGACGGATTCCAAGGCCCTGCAAGCCCGGCCGGCCCTCAGGCCGCGCGTCGCCGGTGCAGGTGGCGCAACAGCAGCAGGGCGGCGAGGCCCAGCGCCAGGAGCAGCAGCGCCGTCGGTTCGGGCACCGCGGTGCCGTCGCCGATGAGGATGACGATCACCTGGTCGATGCTGACGAGGCCATTGAGGGTCAGGCGCAGGATACCCTGATACTCGCCGGTGCTGCCGAACACGCTGCTGTCGATCAGCGCCACCAGGTCGTTCGACACCAGCGTCTCGTAGGTGCCGTTGTGGTCCAGGTCGAACAGCCATTCGACCATCAGGTCGGACGGGTTGTCGAGGGCGCTGAGGATCAGTTCGCCGTTGTAGGTCGACTGGGTGCCGTCCAGGGTGAGTTCGTCGCCGAAGAAGCCCTGATAGGGGCCGAGACCCTCGGCGACCAGCTGCGCGGTCTGGCCGCCGCCGTCTCCGCCGGTGCCGCCGTCTCCGCCGGTGCCGTCGCCGGTGCCGCCGTCGCCGCCGGTGCCATCGCCGCCGCTGCCGTCACCCGAAGGCGCGCCTGGACCCGTCGTCGGCACGCCGCCGCCCGGCGTGCTGCTGCCGCCGGTCCCCGTGCCGCTGCCGCCGGGGGTGTCGCTGGGCAGGCTCGTCGCCGCGAAGTTGGTCGCCAGGCCCGGGCCCTGGGAGGAGCCGCCCGCGCCGGCGGCCGGCGTCGTCGTCTCCAGCACGGCGCTGACCATGGCCGACATCTGGGCACCGAAGGAATCGTCCTCGGCGACCACCATGATCCCGACCACGTAGGACGGAATGTAGCCCTGCTTGAAGTCGACGTAGAGCTGGCCGTTCTTCACTTCCTCGCGCAGGGCGTAGACCGAGCCCATGCCGCTGGTGTGGTCCTGCTGCAGCGAGGCCATGGTCAGTTCGGGTTCGATCTCCGCCGAAATGCCCTGATGGCTCATCAGCACTTCGGCGACAGGCAGCGGATTGCCGCCGCTGCCCGGCATGCATCCGGCGAAGGCCTGCGTTTCGGAGGTCTCCGCGGTCACGATCGGCTGGTCCGTCCCGACCGTCTGGGTCTCGCAGTGGTCGTTGCGCCACTGGGTGAACGCGCTGTCGCGGCTGCGCAGGTCGACCCGGCGGATCGGTTCGTCCCGCTTCAGCGTGTTGAGGGTGCCGAAGGCGACCGACGGGTCGACGCCGCCTTCCGCGGACGTCATCACGTAGACCCGGTAGATGCCGTTGGGGATCGGGGCGACGAATGCCGAGATGCCCTTGACGCCGTCGCCCCAGAGCAGCGTCTGGCTGGTTTCCACGTCCTGGCCGTCGCCCTCGACGTGGTTGCTTTCCGCCGGCACCCGGATGAAGTCGTCGTAGACGGGGTTGACCTCGCCGTTCTGCTCCATCACCGGGCCGAGGTCGTAGCCGATGGCGTTGGGCGGCACCGCGAAATCCGGCTGGAAGTCGACGTTCATTACGTAGCCGGTCCACAGCGCGGTGAACGCCGCCTCGGAGATGTTGGTCGTTGCTTCCTGCAGGGCCGTCAGCGAATCGGCGGCTTCGCTGTCCTTGCTGATGGCGTTGAGCAGGAGCTGGGCCCGGTAGGCGAGGATGGTCTCGTTGCCGCCGGCGGCGTCGAAATAGGCGAGGAGGGCGGCAATGCCTTCCTGGGTGCCGCTGAGGGCGCCGTCCGCGGCCGCCTTGAATTCGTCGGACGTGAGCAGGGCGTTGCCGCCGCCGCCGCCGGAGCCGTCCCCGGTCGAGACGCGAAGCAGCGCCAACGTCCCGCCGGTGCCGGAGAACTTGGCCGGCTGGGTCTTCGGCCTGGGCATCAGGATGGACCAGAGCTGGTTGCCAAGCGCCTTTGGCGTCTCATAGACGCGCACGGGCGCCGCGGCGGCCTTCTCCTCCTGCTGGCCGGCGCTCAGGTGCGCGGACAGCCAGTCGGCGAGTTGGGAATCGTCGGTGCGCTCGGAGGCCGGCTTGATGAAGATCGTCGCCGCCACGAACAGCGCCGCGCAAACCAGAATCACACTGGCCAGGATATCCCTGGACTTCATTCCGTCACTCCGGGGCGCCGGACGTTCCGTGCGGCGCCGATGGCCTCGTCCTCGACTGGCCCGTCGGATGAAGCCGAACAGGGACCACTCACCTTGCCAATTCTACAGGATGGCAGGTCGTTACGGGAAATACCATATTTCCCGGCGCGGCGGCAGCGGGTATTTCAATTTTGAAACAACGGGCTCCGGCCGTTCACCGCCGGCCGTAGATGTCGTCGAACCGGATTATGTCGTCTTCGCCGAGATAGGCGCCGGACTGAACCTCGATGATGTGCAGGTCCCCGTCGCCCGGGTTCCCCAGCCTGTGGGTGGTGCCGGCCGGAATGTATGTCGACTGGTTGGCTTCCAGGCGCAGCACCTCGTCGCCGCGCGTCACCTCGGCGCTGCCGGTCACCACCACCCAATGCTCGGCCCGGTGCCGATGGCTCTGCAGCGACAGGCGGTGGCCCGGCTTCACGGCAATGCGCTTCACCTTGAAGCCGGTGCCAAGGTCCATGGTCTCGAACCAGCCCCAGGGCCGGAAGACCCGCGGGTGGCCCTCCGTCTCCTCCCGCTTCAGTCCGTCCAGGGTCGCGACGACGGGCTTGAGGTCTTGCGCCGCCTGACGGCTGGCGACGAGGACGGCGTCCTTGGTGGCGACCACGACCACGTCGCTCAGGCCGGCCGCGACCACCAGCGGCCCTTCGCTGCGCAGCAGGCTGTCGCGGGTGCCGACGGCGACCACGTCGCCCCAGACGGCATTGCCCGTGGCGTCCTTGTCGGCGACGTCGAGCAGCGCATTCCACGAGCCCACGTCGCTCCAGCCCATGGAGACCGGCACCACCGCGGCGCGGTCGGTCTTCTCCATCACCGCGTAGTCGATCGAATTGGCGGGCGCGCGCCGGAACGCCGCCTCGTCCAGCCGGAGGAAATCGAGGTCGCCGCGGGCATTTTCCACCGCCTCGCTGCACGCCGACATCATCTCCGGTTCCAGCCGCCGCAGTTCGGCCAGGAAGTCGGCGGCGCGAAACAGGAACAGGCCGCTGTTCCAGAGGTAGCTGCCGCCTTCCACATAGCCGCGGGCCGTCTCCGCGTCGGGCTTCTCGATGAAGCGGCGGACCGACAGGGCATCGGTGCCCTCGAGCGTGCCGCCCGCCTCGATGTACCCGTAGCCGGTCTCCGGACGGGTCGGCCTGATGCCGAAGGTAACCAGCGCATGGGTGCGCAGGGCTGTTTCGGCCGCGACGTCGAGCGCCTTGTTGAAGGCCTCGAGATCGCCGATCACATGGTCGGACGGCGACAGCAGCAGAATGGCTTCGTCATCCCGTCGCAGCGCCCACAGCGCCGCCACGGCGGCGGCCGGCGCCGTGTTCCGGCCTTCCGGTTCCAGGATGACCGCGTCCGGGGTCACGCCGGCGCTGCGGAGCTGCTCGGCGATGATGAAGCGGTAGGATTCGCTGCACAGGGCGATGGGCGGCGCGAACCGGCCGATGTCGGCGAATCGCAGCGCCGTGGCCTGCAGCAGGCTGTGCGCGTCCACCAGCGAAAGCAGCTGTTTGGGATGGGCGCGGCGCGACAGGGGCCACAACCGCGTTCCCGACCCGCCACAGAGAATGGCGGGATGGATCTTGTGAGTCATCAGCAACTCGATCGTATGGCCCAAGCCACCCGCAGGCGATGCCAGTCTGATCCGGCCGACGAGCCCCGGTCAACCCCGGAAACGCGCTCGGACGACCCTGCCGCGTCGCCGCACAAGGCCGGCCGCCGGGACGATAATTTGATAGGTGACAATAACTTAAGCGACTGCCATGCTCCGGACGGGGCGGAGAGGGGACTTCGGAGCCATGATCAGGCTGTTCGGTCACTATTTCTCCCGGGCGATCCTGGGACTGGCGGTCGCCGAAACCGGCATCCTCCTGGCATCCATCTACGGCGCCCAGTCGCTGCGCCTTTCGCTGGCCGACTTGTCGGAGGCGAGCCTCGACGATTCCACGGGCGCCTACATCATCTTCGTCGGCACCATCCAGATCGTCATGCTGATCCTCGGCCTCTACCAGCGCGATACCTGCCGCGACCTGCGCAAGACCGTGGTGACCGCCAGCGCCGCGTTCGCGCTGAGTGCACTGATCCTCGCCCTGATCTTCTTTCTCTACCCGCCCATTGCCCTCTGGCGAAGCATCTTCGTCTCGGCCGTCCTGCTGGCGTTCGCCGCCATCCTCGTCGCCAGGCTGCTGTTCCTGCGGCTGATCGCGCTCGACGTGTTCAAGCGGCGGCTGCTCGTCCTGGGCGCCGCTCACCTTGCCGGACGGATCGCTGAGGTGCAGAAGGCGTCGCGGTCGCGCGGCTTCGGCCAGATCTCCTACGTGCGGATGAACCGGGAGGAGCCGGAGGTCTCGCCGGTCATCGAGCGTGGCGAGATCGGCGTGCTGCGCGACTTCGCCCTGGCGCACGAGATCGACGAGATCGTCACCGCGCTCGCCGAGCGCCGCGGCAGCCTGCCGGTGCGCGACCTGCTCGACTGCCGCCTCGCCGGCATCCGCATCACCGAATACGGGGCGTTCATGGAGCGGGAGACGGGCAAGATCGACCTGGAAGGATTCGTCCCGAGCTGGCTGATCTATTCCGAAGGCTCCACGCGCGCCCAGGCGCGGCTGCTGCTCAAGCGCGGCGTCGACCTGCTGGCCAGCGCCGCGCTGGTCACCGTCACCGCTCCCGTCGTGCTGCTGACGGCCCTGCTGATCCGCCTCACCAGCCCGGGGCCCGTGCTGTTCCGGCAGGAGCGGGTGGGCCAGCACGGACGGGTGTTCATGCTGTACAAGTTCCGCAGCATGCGGATCGACGCGGAGGCCGGCGGCGTGCCCCGCTGGGCCGACAAGAACGATCCGCGGGTCACGACGGTCGGACGGGTCATCCGCAAGCTGCGCATCGACGAGTTGCCGCAGATCTTCAACGTGCTCAAGGGCGACATGAGCTTCGTCGGGCCGCGGCCGGAACGGCCGTTCTTCGTCGACGAGCTGTCGCGCCAGCTCCCCTATTTCTCCGAGCGCCACACGGTACGGCCGGGGATTACCGGCTGGGCGCAGGTGAACTATCCGTACGGCGCCTCGGTGGAGGACGCCAAGCAGAAGGTCCAGTACGATCTGTACTACATCAAGAATTTCTCGGTATTCCTGGATATCCTGATCCTGATCAAGACATTCCGGGTGATTCTCTTCCCTTCCGGAGCGCGGTGACGGACATGCGTGGCCCCTTTGATCGGCTCGGCACCCCGTTTATAGTGCATGCCAACGTTGCGATGAGGTTCAACAACATGGGATTGGTCGGATCGGCTTGCCGCTGCTTCAGGGCGGCTACGGTGATGTTTGCGCTCGCCGCGGCGTCGCTGGCGTCACCCGCGGCGCATGCGGCGCCGGAGGCCCCGGCCAACAAGCCGCTGCTGGCGAAGGCACAGGCGCAGCTCGACGCCGGCAAGGTGTCCGATGCGGTGGAGTCCCTGAAGAAGGCCCTGACCGAGAACCCGAAGGACGCCGACGCCCGGTTCATGCTCGGCCGGCTTTACCTGATGGCCCAGCAGGGCCCCTCGGCGGAAAAGGAATTCCGAGCCGCCCGCTCCTACGGCCGCAATACCGACGAGGTGACCAACCAGATCGGCGAGGCGCTGCTGATGCAGGGCAAGTATCAGGAGGCGCTGAAGGAGATCCAGCCGGAAGGCATCGATCCGGACCAGCGGGCGGCGGCGATGACCCTGCGCGGCCGCGCCTATCTGGGGCTGGACCGGCTGGACGAGGCGCAGGCGGCCTTCGAGGCCGCCACCGAGCTGGCGCCCAAGTCGCCGACGGCCAAGATCGGGCTCGCCCGGGTGCTGATCCAGCGCAAGGACAACGACAAGGCCATGCAGCTGGTCGAGGAGGCGCTGAAGCTCGACCCGGCGTCGGCGGGCGCGCGCATCCTGAAAGGCGAGATGCTGCGCATGAACAAGCAGCTCCAGCCGGCGCTGCAGACCTTCGACGAGGTGCTGAAGACCAATCCGAACCACGTGGAGGCGCTGCTCGGGCGGGCCGCCGCGCTGATCGACATGAACAAGGACCAGGAAGCCCAGGCCAGCATCGACAAGGCCCTGGAGCTGGCCCCGAAACACCCGCTGGGGCTCTACCTCAACGCGTTGATCCTCACCAAGAAGCACGACTACGCCGCCGCCCAGGCGGTGCTCGACCGGGCCGGCGCGTCGCTCGACGGCTACCTGCCGGCCCAGTACCTGCGCGGCGCCACCGCCTACGCCCAGGGCAACCTGGAGCAGGCCTACACCTATCTCAGCGCCTTCGTCGCCGCGGTGCCGGACAATGAGAACGGCCGGCGCCTGCTGGGCTCGACCCTGATCCGGCAGGGCCGCTTCGAGGAGGCGGTGAAAGTCTTCCAGCCGCTGCTCGATGCTCCCAAGCCCGAGCCGCGGGTCTATTCGCTGGTGGCGACGGCCTATATGGGGGCCGAGCAGTACGACACCGCGATCGATCTGTTCCAGAAGGCCATCGCGCTCGACCCCAAGGAAACCCTGTACCGCACCCAGCTGGCGGTCGCGCGGCTTGCCGCCGGCCAGAGCGCCGACGCCGTCAAGGACCTCCAGACCGCGGTCAAGGAGGATCCGGAGGCCAAGCGGCCGCACCTGCTGCTGATCCGCTTCTACCTGTTCAGCAAGAACTACGACGGCGCGCTCAACGTCATCGCCGGGATGCTCAAGGAGAACCCGAAGGACGCGGTGGTGCTGAACCTGAAGGGCGTCGCCTACCGCGCCAAGAACAACCCGCAGGAGGCACGCAACGCGTTCCAGGCTGCGCTGGCCGCCGATCCTGATTACATGCCGGCGGCGCAGAACCTCGCGCGCATGGACATGAAGGCGGACAATTTCCAGGCGGCCGAAGGGCGCTTCCAGGACGTGCTCAAGCGCGACCCGAAGAACGAGGCGGCGATGATCGAGCTGGCCCGCATCGCCATGGCCCAGAACCAGCGCGACAAGGCCATCCAGTGGCTGGAGAAGGCGTCTTCGGAGAATCCCAAGTCGCCCATGGCGGGGCTGCGCCTCGTCGAGGTCTACATGCAGGCGGGCGACGTGGTGAAGGCGCTCGCCACCGCCAGTGCGCTCGACCGGCGCATCCCCGACAACGCCGAAGTGGTCGAGGCGCTCGGCCGGACCCAGCTGTTGGCCGGCGATGCGGTCAGCGCCGTGGCGACCTACACGCGGCTCAACGACATGGTGAAGAACAACGCCAAGGTGCTCTATGCCCTCGGCAAGGCCCAGTTCCTCTCGGGCGACGGGCTCGGCGCGCGCGCCTCCTACGAGCAGGCGCTGAAGCTTGATCCCAAGCTGGTCCCGGCGGTGCTTGAACTGGTGAACCTGGAAGTGGGCAACGAGCACTACCAGAGCGCGCTGGAAGTCGCCTCGGCGCTGCGCGACGCCCAGCCCCAGCTGCCCATCGGCGACCTGCTCGTCGGCCATGTCTACGCCAAGATGGGCAAGACCGGCGATGCCGCCAGTGCCTTTGCGGCGGCGGAGAAGAAGATCAATTCCGCCGACGCCGCCCTGCGGCTCTATTACGGCTACAACGAGATCAAGCGGCCGGACGCCGCCTTCAAGGTTCTCGAGGACTGGCTGGCCAAGTCACCCGACGACCGGCAGATCCGCCGCATCCTCGCCAGCGCCTACATGTCCGCCGGCGAGTTCCAGAAGGCCATCGCCCATCACCAGGTCCTCAAGCAGCAGGACAAGGACAATCCGATGATCCTGAACAACCTGGCGTGGCTCTATCAGAACGTGAACGATCCCCGCGCGCTGGCCGAGGCCAAGCGGGCCTACGAACTGGCGCCCGACGCCGCCGTGGTGAAGGACACCTACGGCTGGGTGCTGGTCGAACACGACGACGTGCAGAAGGGTGCCGCGTTGCTGGAACAGGCCAGCGCCCTGGCGCCGGACGAGCCCGAGATCCAGTACCATCTGGCCCTGGCGCGCTCCAAGCAGGGCAAGACCGAGGAGGCCTGCGCGCTGCTCCTCACCATTGCCGACAGCGAGATGCACTTCCGCCAGCGCGAGGCGGCGCGACGACTGCGGGATTCCCTGGCCTGCCACTGATCATGCCGGCGGGGAGGGCGTCGTGACCCGGCACCTGCTCCATGTCTTTCCTTCCTTCGAGGTCGGCGGCGCCCAGGTCAGGACGGCGACCTGGATCAACGGGCTTGGCGCCGAATACCGGCACACCATCGTTTCCCTGGACGGCGATACCGGCGCCCGCGACAGGCTCGACCCCGATCTGGAAGTGACGTTTGCGACCGCGCCCGATGCCGGCGGGCATCTGCCCGGCCGGCTGCTGGCCTGCCGCCGCTTCATCTGCGCCGCCGCGCCTCACGCCCTGATCACCAACAACTGGGGGAGCATCGAGTGGGCGCTGGCGGGCCACGGCGCCGGATGCCAGCTTCTCCACGTGGAAAGCGGCTTCGGCTCGGAGGAGGCCGAGCGGGACTTTCCCCGCCGCGCGCTCGCCCGCCGGTTCGTGCTCGCCGGGAGCACCCGCGTCGTGGTTCCCTCGCGCCGGCTGCTGGATCGGGCGCTGGACAGCTGGGGACTGGCCGCCGGCCGGGTGATGCTGGTGCCCGACGGGATCGACTGCGCCCTGTTCGCCCGCGCCGCGCGGGTGCCGCGGCCGCCTGATGGCCGGCTGGTCGTCGGCACGGTGGCGGTCCTGCGCGAGGAAAAGCGGCTCGACCTGCTGATCGATGCCTTCGCCGTGCTGCGGGGAACGATGCCGGCGTCGCTGGTC
Source organism: Alphaproteobacteria bacterium (assembly GCA_016124315.1). Lineage (GTDB taxonomy): Bacteria > Pseudomonadota > Alphaproteobacteria > SMXS01 > SMXS01 > RI-34. Next base: position 22,964 of record WGNW01000079.1, on the reverse strand, counting down.
ATCGTCGGCGACGGGCCCGAGCGGGAGGCGCTGGTCCGGCACGCCGCGCGGGTCGGCCTCTCCGCCGACGTGGAGTTCACCGGCTTCCGGCGCGACGTGGAACACTGCTACGCCGGCTTCGATATCTTCGCCCTCTCGTCGGAAACCGAGCAGATGCCGAACAGCGTGCTCCAGGCCATGGCCGCCGGGCTGCCCGTCGTCACCACCGCGGTGGGCGACGTGGCGAGAATGGTCGCCGAGGACAACCTTCCGTTCGTGGTGCCGCCGCGGGACGTGGCCGCGCTGGCCGCGGCCATCGGGCAGCTGGCCCGCGAGCCGGAGCGGCGCGCCGCGATCGGCGCGGCCAACCGGCGGCGGGCGTTCGCCGCCTTCGACGTCCGGCGCATGGTCGAGGCCTACCGGCACCTGCTGCTGTAGCGTCGCCGCTCAGGCCTTGCGCCGGAAATCGCGGCCGCCTGTGGCAGGGCCCGGACGGAAGCTCTGGGCGCGCGGCTTGAAGAAGTAGGCGAGGATGGGGTCGCCGGGCGGTACCACCTCCGGCGCCGGCTCCTTCAGCGCCTTCGTCACCAGCAGGTCGGCGATCACCACGACGGCCAGCAGGTGATAATAGAGGTCGAAGGTCGCCTTCGACAGGAAGGCGCCGCCGACCGCGAAGCCGATGAGGCCGAGCTGCACCGCCCGGCCCAGGTCGGCCGCCCACTTGGTGTCCGGTCGCCTCTTCGCCCGCTGCGCCGTCCGCTCCGCGGAGAAGAAGCCCCAGATGCCGGTCATCAGGTAGAGCAGGAGGCCCACATAGCCGTGCTCGCCCAGCACTTCGAAATAGATGCTGTGCGCCGCCCGGCCCTGCTCGACCTGGCCCTTGTCGTTGCGGGGCAGCAGCCGGTCCCGGGTGGGATTGTCGTAGAACACGTTGAAGCCGCCGCCGATGATCGGCCGCTCGTTGGCCACGTCGATGGCGAACTTCCACATGGTGAGGCGGCCCTGCGCCGAGGCGTCGCTCTGATAGTCGAAGGTAGATTCCTGGCGCTGTTTCATGCTCGCTGGCATGAACTGGTAGGCGAGCACGGCGACCAGGCCGATGGTGATCATGGTGCCGATGCGGCGCGAGCGCGCCAGCATGTAGAAGGCCATTGCGGTGAGGCCGACCACGGCGCCGCGGGACTGTGTGCCGAAGATCGCCAGCAGGGTGAGCACCTGGGCCGCGAGCAGGAACAGCCAGGCGAACCTGTTGTCGGTCTGCAGCTGCAGGTAACGGATCAGCGGCAGGATCATCAGGAAGGTGACGCCGATGCCGTTGTTGTCGCCGTGAAAGGTCCCCGGCGGCCCGAACACCCGGTACGCGCCCATGGTGATGGCGGTGAACAGCCCGCCGCGCGCGGCGAAGTAGCCGCAGGAGATCACCATCACCCAGATCATCGCGTGCAGGCGCACCTTGCTGTTCATCAGCGGAATGGCGATCAGGGTAAACAGGATGACCTTGACGAAGAGCTGCCACTTCTCCCAGGCGAGCGGCTGGTTGAGGGCGGTGACCGAGGTCAGGGTGGTGTAGAGGGTGTAGAGGATGATCAGGATCACCACGGGGCGCATGGGCAGGTCCTTGCGCTCCCGGGAGAACACCCAGGCCAGCAGCGTGGCGATGGCGATCACCTCGGCGACGGGGAAATCGTAGGCGAGGCCGTCGGTCAGCCGGTGCGGGTTCATGTAGGAGATCCACATCCAGGCCAAGACGCCCAGATATGGCCACATGGCGATGGCGGGAAGCCACGAGAATACCAGCGCCAGCACGAACAGGCTTCGCATGGGGCCGATTCCGTCTCCGTTTTTCGCACCTGGTCTTCTGTGGTATCAGGCACGGAGGCGCCGAACAAGCGCCGCCGCTTGTCCGGGAGAGCCGCCGCTGTTCGATACCGTCATGTTCATCGCGTTCTGTCTCGCCGTGCCGGTGGTTGCGTACGCGTTGCTGCGCGTCGAGAAGAACGCGGGCGAGGGCAAGAAGGGACCGTGGCGTCCGCCGCAGCACGGGAGGGAGGAGAGCCGGCCGCCTGAATGAGGCACGGCCGGCGGCCGCATGCTCACGAAGGACCGGCGCCGCTGCCGGCCGGGCCGGTCTCGTTCAGCCAATGCAGGATCGTCTCGGCCAGCAGGGCCTTCTGCTGGCGGCTGCTGAAGGTGTGGTCGGCCTCTTTCAGGTGGGCGACGGCTACGTCGCCGGTTCGTTGCAGCACCGGCCAGCTCAGCGTGCGCCGCACCACCTCGTCGAACTCCGCGGCGGTCAGGTCGCGGCCGCTCAGCACCAGCAGCGACGCGCCGCGGAACTCGACCAGGTGGCGCAGCATGTCCGCGACGAAGCCCGGCGGCTCCGCGCCCCGCCCGCCCGCCCGAAGTCCGTCGAGCAGGGCGCCGGCGAGCCCGCCCAGCGCGCCGCGGAACCGCGCGAACGAGCTGGCGGCGGCGAGCCAGCGGCGCCACCTGAGCAGCCGCGGCAGGTAGTACGAGCCGAGCAGGGCGCGCGCCGCGGCTTGCTCGGTCCGCGCCCAGGGATTGAGCAGCACGAGGCCGCTCACGCCGGCGAGCCGGGTGCCGTGCAGCAGCGCCGCGCTGGCGCCGTCGCACAGCCCGAGGATGGTGATGTCGGACACGCCGGCTTCGCGCCGCAGCGCCTCGACGGCGGCCGCCAGCTCCGGGCCGGCGTCCTCGAACCCGGTGACCGGGCCATCGCTGTCGCCGTAGCCGCGCCGGTCCATGCGCAGCACCGCGACGCCGTGGTTCGCCAGGTGCCGCGCCAGGTCGACGAACAGCCGGTGCGGGCCCGCCCGGTACTGGGGGGCGCCGGGAACCATAAGGACGCCGCGGCCGCCGAACTCTTCGGGCAGGTGGGCGACGGCGACCAGGGCGCCGCCGTCGACCTCGATCAGCACGGGCCGTTCCTCGGCGGCGGACACGCTAGGCCACCATCGCGGCCGCCGTCGCGGCGGCGAGCGCGGCATCCGGAGCCGTTTCCTGCAGCGCCCAGAACGGCGCGGCGCGGAACTCCCTCAGCTCCAGCGCCACCCCGGCGGCGGCGCACCGCGCGCAGGCCTCGCGCCGTTCCCCGGAAGGCGGCGAGAAGTCGATCCAGGTGACTGGCAGTGCCAGCGCCGGCGCCAGATCGACCAGGTTGGAGCGGTCGATGCCGTGGGCCAGGCTGCGCGAGACGACGTAGCCCGCGACCTCGATGGGCTCGGTGCGGCTCAGCTTGAGGCGCATCTCGTTGAGGGTCAGGCTCCGGCCGCCGGCTTCCATGCCCTCGGCGATGCCGATGCGCAGGAACCGGTCCATATAGGCCTTGCCGGAGACCACGGGCTCCCAGAGCACGGCGCGGCTGAAGCTGGCGGCCGCCTCGAACAGCACGTCCGCCGCCAGCAGACCGCCCAGCCGCAATCCCCACAGGCCGATCCGCTCGCGGCCTCGCTGCCCCAGCCACTGCCGCGCCGCCAGCACGTCGCCGCGCCAGGTCTCCCAGCGGACGTCGGCGAAGGCGCCCTCGCTGTCGCCGGTGCCGTAGAGGTCGAGCAGCAGCACGCCGGTTCCCAGCCGCTGCAGCATCCGGGCATGGGCCGCGACGGTGCTGCGCGCGCGGTTCATCTCCTCGGCGAAGGGCGGCACGAAGATCAGGTCGCCGCGGTCCGGTACGGACGGGTCCGGCGGGAGGTAGAGGGCGAACAGGTCGCCCTTGGAACCCGGAATGAACTCGGCCTGCAAGTCCGGCCTGCCGGCAGCTAGAGCTTGTCGTCCACGAACGCGGTCAGCGAACCGAGCGTCGCGAAGGTTTCCGCGCTGATGTCGTCGTCGTGGATACGGATGTCGAACTCGGCTTCCAGGCGGGTCACCAGTTCGACGACCGCCATCGAGTCCAGCTCGGGAAGGTTGCCCAGAAGCGGCGTCGAAGCGGTCAGGCCCTGCGTACGGGCGCCCAGGCCAAGCGTGTCTCCTAGCAATGTGCGAACCGTATCGATTGTTGCCATGTCGCCTTCCCAGATCGTTCCGGGTTTATACACGGTTACGGCGGCCTGATAAGCCGAAAAGGCGGCCGGCGCGGTGCCGTGCCGCCGCCAGCAGGCCCCGCCTCGTCCGCGGATTGAAGGCCAGCCAGCCCAGCCTGTCCTCCGTAAGGGGCGTCCAGTCCTGCTTGAAGGTTTCGTCGCCCAGCCCGAAGTCGATCCGCGACGGCCGGTCGACGTCGAGGATTTCCCGGAACATGCGCAGCGTCAGCGCACTGCCGATGGACAGGTCGTCGTAGCGCGGGTCATGGGCCAGCTTGTAGATGGTGGCCCGGCCCCCGTGGACGATCCAGAACTGGGCGGCAGCCGGATCCCCCTCGATGAACAGGCAGCCGAGACGCAGGCCGCCGCCAGCGCCGGCATGAAGGCGGGAAACGGCTCCGGCTCCTTCCAGCTCGCGGCGTAGACCGCCTGGAAGGCCCGCATGCCCGCGGCCACCTCCTCCGGGGTGGTGTAGAGGGCGAAGCCGTCGCTCTCCCGCAGCGGCCTGAAGTTACGCGCGATGGTGTGGCGCATCCGGGACGGCAGGGCCGCCTCGAAGGCGTCCGCATCGACGCCGGATGTCTCCGCGTAGCGCAGGCGGGCATTGACGTAATTGTCGACCATGTAGCCGGCGGCCGCAAAGCCGTCGGCAAGCGCGGGAAGCGCCGGATCGTCGGGTGCGAGGGGCCTGAGATGGACGAGGGCGCAGTGCCGCCGCAGGGACGCGGCGATCGCCCGCACGCCCTCGGAGAGAACGGAAGCGGGCAGTTCGCCGTCGAGCAGCGGGGCGTAGAGCAGCGAATAGAAGTTGGCCAGTCCCGCCACCACGCCGGAGGCGGCGGCCAGCGGTAGCACGGCGACGGGACGGCCGTCCGCCAGGCTCGCCGTGGCGACGGTGCGGACGCAGCCCCGGTCGAAACCGTGTGCCGCCAGCAGGCCGAACCACTCGCCGGTAAGGAAGAAGCTGCGCGTCTCGTGTTGTGCGAGCAGCCCGCGGAAGCGGTCGGGAAGCGACCCGACGTCGCGAAACTCTTCCACTACGACGGTCATTCGTCTAACAAGCAGCCGGACCAGTGGAGAGCAACCACCAAGCTGCGAAAGGGCAGCCGCTTCAACATGCTATTTGGCGACCTCATCGAGTGCGGTCTGCAGCGTAACCCCCTCGGAGACGCGGTGCGCCTCGGCGGCGAGGGCATGAACTACACCGATCTTGCGGCAGCGGTGCGCCGTGCGGCAAGCGCATTTCTGGCCTCCGGCCTGCAGCCGGGCGGCCGGGTGGCGATCTACCTGCCGAAATCCTTTGCCGCCGTCCAGGCGATCTTCGGGGCGGCCCGGGCCGGCGGCGTCTTCGTGCCCGTCAATCCGGTGCTGCGCACGCGGCAGGTGGCGCACATCCTGCGCGACAGCGGCGCGACCCATCTGGTCACCACGCCCGACCGGCTGGAGGCGCTGCGGCAGGACGGCGCGGATCTCTCTTCGGTGGAGCATGTGGTCCTCGCCGACGCGACGGGCTGGTCATCGTTTCTCGCCGCAGGCGGCCCCGACGACGCGGCGCCGCCGGGCGAGGACGACCTGGCCGCGCTGCTCTACACCTCGGGCAGCACCGGGCTGCCGAAGGGCGTCATGCTGTCGCACCGGAATCTCACCCTCGGCGCGTGTAGCGTCGCGTCCTATCTGGGGAACACGGCCGACGACCGTATCCTCTGCGTGCTGCCCCTCAGCTTCGACTACGGCCTTTCCCAGCTCTCGACGGCGTTTCTCGCCGGCGCCACGGCCGTCCTGATCAACCACCTGTTTCCCCAGGACATCGTCGCGGTGCTGGAACGGGAGCGGATCACCGGCCTGGCCTGCGTGCCGCCGCTCTGGCTGCAGCTGCTGGGCCTGGACTGGCCGCCCGCCGTTGCGGAGACGCTCCGCTACGCGACCAATTCCGGCGGCCGGATGCCCCGCCAGGCCATCGAGGCGTTGCGCCTGAAGGCGCCGCGCACCCGGCTCTTCCTCATGTACGGGCTGACCGAGGCGTTCCGTTCCACCTATCTCGATCCGGACGAGGTGGCCGGGCGGCCGGAGTCCATCGGCAAGGCCATTCCCCACGCCACCGTCCGCGTGATCGGCGCCGAGGGACGCGAGACGGCACCCGGCGAAGCCGGGGAACTGGTGCATTCGGGGCCGCTGGTGGCGCAGGGCTACTGGAACGATCCGGAGCGCACCGCCGCCCGCTTCCGGCCCTTGCCCGCCGGGCTCGACGACGGCGCTCCCGCGGTATGGTCGGGCGACACGGTGATGCGCGACGCCGAAGGATTCCTCTATTTCGTCGAGCGCAACGACAGCATGATCAAGACTTCGGGCTACCGGGTCAGTCCCACCGAGATCGAGGACGTGCTCTACGAGGCCGACGGCGTCGCCGAGGCGGCGGTGCTCGGCGTTCCCCACCCGACGCTCGGCGAAGCGGTCGTGGCGGTGGTGGCGCCCAGGGTGGAGGATGCCGTGTCGTCGGACGACCTGCTCGCCCATTGCCGGGCCCAGCTTCCAGCCTTCATGGTGCCGCGCACCATCATGCTGCGGGACGGGCTGCCGCGCAGCCCCAACGGCAAGATCGACCGCTCCGGCCTCGCGGCCGAACTGGCCGGCCTGTTCGGAGCGGCGCCGTGATCGCGCGTCCCACGCCGCCGGGTGGCTTCGAGACGCGGGGCGGGCGGCTGCTGGTCGGCGGGCGCCGGCTCGACGACCTCGCCGCGGAACTGGGCACGCCCTTCTTCGCCTACGACCGCCGGCAGATCACCGACCGGGTGGCCGATCTGCGCGCCGCCATGCCCGAAGGCCTGCGGCTGCATTATGCGGTCAAGGCGAACCCGCTGCCCGACGTGGTTGCCCACCTCTCGCGGCTGGTGGATGGTCTCGATGTTGCCTCGGGCGGCGAACTGGATCTCGCACTGCGCATCCAGCAGCGGGCCGACCGGATCAGCTTCGCGGGACCCGGCAAGACCGACGCGGAACTGCGCGCGGCGGTCACGGCCGGCGCCGCGATCAACCTGGAATCGGCCGGGGAGATGCGCCGCGTCGCCGGCATCGGCGCGCAAGCGGGCACGCGGCCGCGCGTCGCCGTCCGGGTCAACCCGCTGTTCGAGTTGCGCCAGTCCGGCATGCGCATGGGCGGCGGCGCCAAGCCGTTCGGCGTGGACGAGGAGCAGGTGCCGGCGCTGCTTCGGGAATTGGCGGGGCTCGACCTGGAGTTTCTCGGCTTTCACGTGTTCGCCGGCTCCCAGATTCTCGACGAGGAGGTGCTGGCGGAGTGCCTCGCCCGGACGGTGGAGCTGGTTGTCCGGCTGTCTGCCGACAGTCCGACGCCGCCGCGCTATGCCAATCTGGGCGGCGGCTTCGGCATTCCGTACTTTCCCGGGGAACGTCCGCTGGACCTCGGCCGCGTCGGCGAGGCGCTCGCCGGTCCGCTGGCGGAGGGCCGGCGGGCCTGTCCGGAGGCCGAGTTCGCCATCGAGCTGGGCCGCTATCTCGTGGGCGAGGCCGGCCTCTACGTGACCCGCGTGGTCGACCGCAAGGTGTCGCGCGGCAAGACCTTCCTGGTCACCGACGGCGGGCTGCACCACCATCTGGCGCTGTCCGGCAATTTCGGCCAGGTCATCCGCAAGAACTATCCGCTCGCCGTCGACGGCCGGCTGGACGAGGCGGCCGCGGCTCCGGTCGACGTGGTCGGCTGCCTGTGCACGCCGCTCGACCGGCTGGGCGACAACGTCGCCCTTCCGGCGGCGGCGCCGGGCGACCTGCTCGTCGTCTTCCAGTCGGGCGCCTATGGCGCGTCGGCGAGCCCGACAGCCTTTCTCGGCCATCCGGCGCCCGCCGAAATCCTCCTCTGACCCCGAGGGATAGGGCGGTTCTCTGTGGCGTGGGGCGCAGAGCGACTCTGCACAAATGACTAGTGAATCGAATGAATTGGGGGTATACCCTAATGCAGAGGGTTTCGGGATCGGGCTGGCATGTCGGTGGACGCGTCATCCGTTGCGGGGTGCTGGGGGCATCAACTCGCGGCGGTAGCGCGGTCAGAGGTTAACGCGAGGGACTACGGCTTGTCGGTCGAAACGTTGAAGCAAGTGATTCGCTCCATCGCCCTTGGGATGATGGTGTTGGCGGTAGCGGCTTGCGCCCAGACGCACAAGCAGCTGCCGTCGGCGGAGTTTGTGTCGCCGAGCGAAGGTCCGGGGCCCGACTACATCATCGGCCCCCTGGACACGCTGAATGTCTTCGTGTGGCGCAATCAGGAGGTGACGACCACCGTCACGGTGCGTCCCGACGGCCGGATTTCAGTTCCGCTGATCGAGGACCTCCCCGCCACCGGCAAGACGCCGACCCAGCTGGCGCGGGACATCGAGCAGGCGCTGTCCAAGTACATCCGCAACCCGATCGTCACCGTGATCGTCTCCGGCTTCACCGGGCCGTTCGCCCAGCAGGTCCGGGTGGTGGGCGAGGCGACGCAGCCGCAGGCGATTCCCTACCGTTCGAACATGACCCTGCTCGACGTGATGATCAGCGTCGGCGGATTGACCGAATACGCGGCCGGCAACCGGTCGACGCTGGTGCGCTACGACGCGCAGCACAAGCGCCAGGAGGAATATACGGTGCGGATCAGCGACCTGATCCGCGACGGGGACGTTTCGGCCAACGTCAAGATACTGCCGGGCGACGTGATCATCATTCCTGAAAGCTTTTTCTGAACACTTGCGGAACGATTTGAAGAAGTCATTGGTTTGGAAATTCGCGGCGGCGCGAGCGAGGGACGCCGACGCTGTACCGTCCGGCCAGGACGGCGGCGTGGGCGGGGAACTCCCCCGGACGTGGCGACGTGATCCAGCCGTGAAAGCGGCGGGAATAACTGGAGGAAACACGGTTCGCGGTTAGGGAGCGCGGCAACCGTAAAGAAGGGGGCTCGAGAGGCTCAACGGCTCCGAAGTGAGACATGAACGATAACTATGTACAGCTTCTGCTCCTGTTGCGGTCCCTGTGGCTGCGGCGCTGGTACGCGCTCGGCGTGGCGTGGCTCGTCACGCTCGGCGGCTGGATGTACGTGACGTCGATCCCCGACAAGTACGAATCCTCCGCCCAGATCTACATCGACACCGACACCATGCTGAAGGACCTGCTGCAGGGCGTCACCGTGGATGTCGATATCAACCGTCAGGTCCAGGTGATGCAGCAGACGTTGCTCAGCCGTCCCAACATGGAACGGGTCATCCGCATGGCGGACATGGACCTCAACGCCACCAGCGACGCCCAGGTGGCCGCCCTGGCGAGCCAGATCCGCAGCCGTGTCCAGCTCACCCCCGTGGCGCCCAACCTGTTCCGTCTCGCCTACGAGGATCACGATCGCCAGAAGGCGCAGCGCGTGGTCCAGTCGCTGCTGACCATCTTCGTCGAAAGCAATCTGGGCCTCAGCCGGCAGGACATCTCCCAGGCCCGGCGCTTCCTCGACGAGCAGATCCGCGACTACGAGCAGCAGCTGTCCGAGGCGGAGCAGCGGCGGGCGCAGTTCCGGCGCGACAACATCGGCCTGCTGCCGGGCGAGGAAAACTATTTCGCGCGGATGCAGCGCGAACGGGGCGAACTGGTCGATCGGCGGCGCGAGTACAACGACGCGGTGCTCACCCGGACCGAGCTGGGCAAGCAGCTTCAGAACGTGCCGAAATACGTCGCCATCCGCAGCGCCGACGGCAACGGCAGCGATTCCTTCACGGCGGCCGACCATGTCGCCGAACTGCGGCACAAGCTGGCGGACCTGCAGGCGCAGGGCTACACGGCCGCCCACCCGGACGTGGTCGCCGCCCAGCAGGCGCTGGACGAGGCCATCGCCGAGTACAACAAGGAGAAGGAGGCCGCCGCGTCGGCGAAGGGCGACGAGAGCCCGCTGAACCCCAACGCCACCATGATCAACCCGGTCTGGGAGCAGATCCAGGTCAAGCTGGTGGAGACGGATACCAAGGTCGCCAGCCTGCGCTCGCGCATGGCCGAGCAGGAGCAGACCATCGCCCAGCTCGAGGATCTGGCGCGCACTGTTCCCAACGTGGAGGCGGAGCTGCTGCGGCTCGACCGCGACTACGACATCATCAAGAAGAAGTACGAGGACCTGCTGCAGCGGCGCGAACAGGCCCGCATCACCCAGGACCTGGAAGGCAAGACCGACAAGGTGCAGTTCCGCGTCATCGAGCCGCCGGATCTGCCGCGCGGCCCCAGCAGCCCCAACCGGGCGGCGCTGCTGTCGGCCTCTCTGCTGGTCGGACTCGGCGCGGGCCTGGGCGTCGCCTTCCTGCTGAGCCAGATCCACCACACGTTCTCGACGGCAAACCGCTTGCGGGCGAGTTTCGACCTGCCCGTCCTCGGCACCATCTCCGCCGTATCCTTCGACAGTTACAGCCGGCGCAAGAGGATTGAGATCGCCTCTTTCTCTGTCGTGCTGGTAGGTCTTATTGTGGCATATGTGTTTGTCATGACCTACCGGATTGGACCGCTGACACTGTCGGGATCGGGTTGATGGGAGCAGAGGAGTCAAGCAAGAGCCTCATCGAACGCGCTGCCCAGCGAATCTCAGAAGCCCTCTCCATGGAACCCGAACGGGAGCAGGCAAGGGAGGAGTCCGACCGGGCGGCAAAGCCGGCTGAGGACCGTCCGGCTCCGCCTTCGCCACGCCCCGAGGCCCTGAAGCCGAGCGAGCCGCCTTCGCCACCTGCCAAACCCGACGCCCCGCCGCCTCCCGCCGCCAGGCAACCGTCGCCGCCGCCAGCGGCGCCGCCGCGGCCGGACGCCCGCCAGGCCGGCGCGGATGCGGCGCCGTCAGCCCGGCCGGCGCCTCCTGCGGCAACCCCGTCTCCGGCTGCGGCTGCGCCCCAGCAGACCAGGCCGTCCGCCACGCAACAGGCCAGTCCCTCGGTCCGGCCTGCCGCTAGGCCGCCCCAGGAGAGCGCTCCACGACCGGCTCGGTCGCTGGCACCGTCCGGTCCGCCGGCAGCGCCGGCTGCCGGCAGTCCCCAATCAGCGGCGCCGCGGCAGGACGGCGCCTCGCCAGCGCCTCCCAGGCCCGCTTCCGGCGCCGCCGCCGCTCCCGGCCAGGCGAGTGCCCCGCGAGAGCCCCGGCAGGCGCAACCGCCGTCAGAGACCCAGGCGCCCGCCGCGGCGCAACGGCCTGCGGCACCCCGGCCGGCCGCTGCCGCCCAGCCGGCCGCTGCAACTCCGCCCCCGACTGCCCAGCCGCCGGCCGCCCCGGCTCAACCTGCCGGAAGCGCGAACGCCATCCCGACGGCGCCTCCGACGGCCTCTGGCGTACATCCGCCGCCGCCGCAGGCGGCCGAGCTGCCGCCGAGCCGGCCGGAGCTGATTGCCGCCGTGTCCCGTACCGCCGAGCCGGTGCCCGGACAGAGCCAGCCGCCTTCTGCGACGGAGCCGTCGCGGTCGCGGGACAGGAAGCGGTCGCAGTCAGCGATGATCGATCTCGACCGGCTGCGCCAGGGCGGCTTCATCGTTCCGGACGACGCGCCGACCCGCGTCGCGGAGGAGTTCCGCATCGTCAAGCGCCAGCTCCTCCGCAAGGCGCTGCCCAACAGCCCGGAGGAGATACCGAACGGCAACCTCATCCTGGTCACCAGCACCCAGCCGGGCGAGGGCAAGACGTTCTGTTCCATCAATCTGGCGCTCAGCATCGCCTCGGAGCGCGACCTGACGGTGATGCTCGTCGACGCCGACGTGGCGCGGCCCCAGCTGCTGAGCGCGCTCGACATCGAATCCGACAAGGGCCTGATCGACGTGCTGGTCGACGACCGGCTCGACGTGGCCGACTGCCTGCTGCGCACCAACATCGACAATCTGACGGTTCTGCCCGCCGGACGCCCCCATCCCGGCGCGACGGAACTGCTGTCCAGCGAAAAGATGGCGAACCTGCTGCAGGAGATGGCGCGGCGCTACCACGACCGCGTCGTCATCTTCGACAGCTCGCCGGTGCTCGCCAGCAGCGCGCCGGGCGTGCTGGCTGGCCGGATGGGTCAGATCCTGTTCGTGGTCGAGGCCGACCGCACGCGGGAGACCCAGGTGATGGAAGCACTGTCGCTGATCAGCGATTGCCGCCACATCAGCATGCTGCTCAACAAGTCGCGCTTCATGGGCGGCAAGGTGAGGTTCGGTTCCTACTACGAATATTACAGGAGCTGAGCTTGGCGTTCCTGGGGGGAGGTCGCTGGGGGTGACGTGCCGGCGGGTCGCAGACCCGAAATCCCTGTTGTTCGTCTCCGCGGTGGCAGGTTCCGCCCTGGCGGTCAGCCACGCCGCGACCGCCGCCAAGTGGCGCGTGACGCCCCGGCTCGAGGCCCAGGTGAGCTATACCGACAATGTCGACCTGGACACGTCGACCAAGCAGTCCGACGTCGTCCTGCGGGTCAATCCGGGCCTGGCGATCAAGGCCAAGGGCAAGCGGATGAAGTTCGAGGCCGACTACGAGGGCAGCTTCCTGCAGTTCGTGCAGTTCGGCCGCACCGACTGGCGCAACCATCTCGAGTCCAAGCTCTATATCGAGCCCATCGAGGACCACTTCTACATCCTCGCCACCGGCACCATGGCCGAGCCGTTCATCGACAACACCGAGACGGTGACGTTCTCCGACTCCAACTACTCCATCAACCGGCGCCAGACCCAGTCCTACACGGTGCAGCCCTATTTCCGGCACAAGATCGGCAACATCGCCGACGTCGAGTGGCTGTACCGCTTCCGCTACGTCACCGTCGCCCCGCCCAAGGCCAATGACCCGACGCCCAAATACATCGCCAGCTATCTGAGCCAGACCGGCCAGGTCACCGCCGACAGCGGCGACCGCTTCGGTCGGCTGCACTGGAATCTGCTCGGGAGCTACAACCGCGGTGAGCGAGGTGACGGCCGCCGGTCGAAAACGATCGACCTGGAAGCGGAAGGCGAGTACCGGGTGGTACGGTGGCTCGGTATCCTGGCGTCGGCGGGATGGCAGAAGATCGACGATCCGGACCTGTCGAAGAACATCGATTCCGCGTTGTGGGATGTGGGCGTCCGCTTCAACCCGACGCGCAATACCGACGTCTCGGTCCGCTACGGCCGCAACGACGGCGACCTCTCGTTCAGCGTCGACGCGCTCTACCGGCGCAAGCGGTGGAAGATCGGCGTCACCTACAAGCACGAAGTCACCAGCAGCCAACGCCGCTTCGCCGACATCAACGGCGATGGCCAGTTCAACGACTTCGATTTCTTCGTCAACGATTTCGGCGCCATCCTCAATCCCGACGACATCGTCTTCGGCTTCGAGAACGACACCTTCCGGAGCAACCGTCTGGAGGTCCAGTTTGCCTACGATCACCGGCTGACCTCGTTCGACGCGCGGGCCTATTACGAGATACGCAAGTTCGACACGACGGGGCGCGAGCAGCACGAATTCGACATCAAGACCAGGCTGTCGCACTACTTCACCCGCCGCTGGCGGGGCGTGCTTCACCTGCGCTACCGCCGCACCGATTTCGATCTGGGGCCGAGCCGGGTGGACAACTTCTACGGAACGCGCGCAGAACTGCATTACACCTTCTCGAAATACGTGGACGGTCAGATCGCGTACGTGTTCTCGCTGCTCGATTCGAACGTTTCGCCGCGGAATCAGACGGAAAACGTGGTGCAGGTGCAGATGCGGGCGAATTTCTGAGCGGGCTGACGCAACGCAACATCTTGGGACACGCGGACGCGGCACAGCTAATGCTTGGGGTAAGGTGCATACAGTTAAGCAATTGATTTTGTTAAAATGATTCTCGTTGCCATCGGCGCCGATTACCGCTACTCCCTGTAACGACTTCGGGAACAGGTCAGGTCGCTTCGATGAGGGTCGGGCGGGGGAGCAGGCGTTCTAGCCTCGCATGACCAGGAAGTCGTTGCGGTACGAGTAACTGACGTTTGGGCGCGTCGCGGAATTGCACGACGGCGAAGCGCAGCGGCGCGGCAAGCCGTCGCTCAGGGTCCGGAACCGAATGGGGCTATCGGATTTCCGGGACTGGACCTTGAACAGACGACGAGGTTGAGGCCTGTGTACAGCAGTTTCTACAAGCTAACCGGGATACCGTTCCAGCTCACGCCGGATCCGCGCTTCTACTTCGGCAGCCGGACCCACAGCAAGGCCATGGCCTATCTCACCTATGGCCTGAGCCAGGGCGAAGGCTTCATCGTGATCACCGGCGAGGTGGGGGCGGGCAAGACGACGGTCGTCGGCAACCTGCTCAACAACATCGACCGGGACCGCTACTTCATCTCCAAGGTGGTCACCACCCAGCTCGAGCCCGACACGATCCTTCGGATGGTCGCCGGCGGGCTGGGCATCCAGCACGAGGGCCTGGACAAGGCGGCCGTGCTCGGCCGCATGGAAGCGTTCATGCAGGAGGCGCACCAGGCCGGCAAGCGGGTGCTGGTGATCGTCGACGAGGCGCAGAACCTGAGCAACGCGACGCTCGAGGAACTGCGCATGCTGTCCAACTACCAGGTGGGCGGCTCGGCGCTGGTGCAGCTCGTCCTGGTGGGCCAGCCCGAGTTCCGGCGCCGGCTCGCCAAGGATCCGGCGCTCGAGCAGGTGCGCCAGCGGGTCATCGCCGCCTATCACCTGCTGCCCATGGCGGATTGGGACGAGACCCGGGAGTACATCCACCATCGGCTGCGGCTGGTGGGCTGGGACCAGGACCCGTCGTTCACCGACGACGCCATCCAGGCGATCCACGACTTCTGCGGCGGCATGCCGCGCCGGCTGAACCAGCTCTGCTCCCGGTTGCTGCTGTTCGGCTACCTCGAGGAACTGCACCAGATTGACGAGGCCATCGTGAAGCAGGTCATTTCGGAATTCATCGTCGAGCGGAACAACGACGCGCAGGGCCAGGACGAACCGTCCCCGGCCGTCGCGCCGGTCGGGTTCGCCGCCACGGAACAGGACGCGCCGGCTTCCGCCCAGGCGTCGGCGTCCGCTCAGGCACCGGCGCCCCGGGCGCTGGCCTCCACGGCCGCCTCGGCGGCCCAGTGGGAGGGCGCGGGCGTGCAGGTGCTGATGTACGGCTTCCTGCGGCAGGTGCGCGACCTGGACCCGGGCGTCCTGAACATGGTCGCGGCGGCGCTGTCCGGCGAGGATACCGCCAGCGTCTCGCTGCCGTTGGGCGAGAGCGGCGGCGGCCTGGAGCGCTACTGCGCCCAGATGATGATGTATGGCTTCCTCAAGGAGGTTCGCTACCGCGACCCCGCCGAGGTCGCCCAGGTGCTGAACCAGGTGCTGCGCGAATCCCCGACGTCCTCGGCGGCACCCCAGCCGGCGCCGTCGGGCCTCGGGGCGCGCCTCGAGGCGCTGGAGGAGCGGGCGCGGCACCAGGACAGGCTGCTGGAAAAGACCGTCAAGGCGCTGGACGAGCTGCTGGCGGCCGCGGACAAGGCCGACTAGGCGCATCCGTCGGCGGGCACCATGCGGAACGCGCTGACCGTCGACGTCGAGGATTATTTCCAGGTCCAGGCCTTCGCCGGCCAGATTTCGGAATCGGACTGGGCCGGCCTGCCCCACCGGGTGGAGCGCAACACCAACCGGGTGATGGACGTGTTCGCCGAGGCGGGGGTCAAGGCGACGTTCTTCACCCTCGGATGGGTGGCGGAGCGCTACCCGGCGCTGCTGCGGCGCATGGTCGCCGAGGGCCACGAGGTGGGCAGCCACGGCTTCCGCCACCGCCGGGTGGGCGAGATGACGCCCGACCAGTTCCGCGAGGACACCCGCCGCACCAAGGGCCTGCTGGAGGACCTGGCGGGCGCCGCGGTGAACGGCTACCGGGCCGCCAGCTTCTCCATCGACGCCCGCACGCTCTGGGCGCACGACGTGCTGGCCGAGGAGGGCCATACCTACAGCTCCAGCATCTATCCCATCGCCCACGACATCTACGGCATGCCCGGCGGCGAGCGGTTCACCTATGCTGCCGGCAGCGGCATCACCGAGGTGCCGGTGACCACGGTCACCCTGTTCGGCCGGCGGCTGCCCTGCGGCGGCGGCGGCTATTTCCGGCTTCTGCCCTATGCCTGGTCCCGCTGGGCGTGGCATCGTGTCAACCATGACGACCGGCAGCCGGCCATGCTCTATTTCCACCCGTGGGAGATCGACCCCGATCAGCCCCGCCAGCACGGCGCGCCGCTGCGCTCCCGGGTGCGCCACTATTCGCGGCTGTCGGCCATGGAGGGCAAGATCCGCCGGGCGCTGCGCGACTTCCAGTGGGACCGGATGGACCGCGTCTTCCTCGGCCCGGCCTGAGGCGGCGGGCTGAGCATGCCGGTCTCGGTGCGCCTCGCCGGCGCCGGCGACGAGCAGGCCTGGGACGCCTATGTGCGCGGCGCGGACGAGGCCACCTTCTTCCATCTCTGGGGCTGGCGGCGCGCCGTGGAGGCCGCCTTCGCGCACGATTGTCCGTACCTGCTGGCCGAGTCCGGCGGCGTGGTCGCGGGCGTTCTGCCGTTGGTGCGCATCCGCAGCCGGCTGTTCGGCCATTCGCTCACCTCGACGGCCTTCGCCGTCTATGGCGGTGCTCTCGGCGACACGCCGGACGTCTCGCGGGCGCTGGTCGAGCGCGCGGTCGCGCTGGCGGACGAGATGCGGGTCGACTACCTGGAACTGCGCCATCTGCGCAAATCGGAACTGGGCTGGCCGTCCAAGGACGACGCCTACGCCACCTTCCGGCGCCCCATCTCCGGCGACGCCGATGCCAATTTGAAGGCGATCCCCCGCAAGCAGCGGGCGGTGGTCCGTAAGGCGCTGGAGCGCTGCCTGGCGAGCGAGATCGACGACGGCCTCGACCGGTTCTTCCGGCTCTATGCCACCAGCGTGCGCAACCTGGGCACGCCGGTCTTTCCCCGGCGCTGGTTCGCGGCGCTCAAGGACGTCTTCGGCGAGGCCTGCGACGTCCTGGTGGTGAGCCATGACGGTACGCCGGTCAGCGCGGTGATGAACTTCTACTTCCGCGGCGAGGTGCTGCCCTACTATGGCGGCGGCGGACGGGAGGCGAGGGCGCTGGGCGCGAACGACTTCATGTACTACGACCTGATGTGCCGCGCCGGGGCGCGGGGTTGCGCCGGCTTCGATTTCGGCCGCAGCAAGGTCGGCTCGGGCGCCTATGCCTTCAAGCGCAATTTCGGCTTCGACCCCACGCCGCTGCACCACGAATTCTATCTGCGCGGCGGCGGCGGAATGCCCGAGACCAGCCCCACCAATCCCAAATACCGGCTGATGATCCAGGCGTGGTCGCGGCTGCCGCTGCCGGTGGCGAACGCGCTCGGGCCGCTGATCTCCCGGTCGCTGGGGTAGGCCGTGGACGACCTGCTGTTTCTCGCCCACCGGATTCCCTATCCGCCCAACAAGGGCGACAAGATCCGCTCCTGGCACATCCTCCAGCACCTGGCCGAGCGCTACAGGGTGCATCTGGGCTGCTTCGTCGACCATGCCGACGACTGGCGGCACACCGGCGTGCTGCGCGACCTGTGCGCCTCCGCCCATTTCGCGCCGTTGCCGACGCTGAAGGCGAGGGCGCGCAGCCTGCTGGGGCTGGCGCGGGGCGAGGCGCTCAGCGTCGCCTGCTACCGGGACGCGGGCCTCGGCGCCTGGGTCCGACGGACGGTCACCGCATCGCGGCCCGCCGCCGCCTTCCTCTACTCGTCCCAGACCGGCCTCTACCTGGACAGCCTCGCCGGCATCCGCACGGTGATGGATTTCGTCGACGTGGATTCCGACAAGTGGGCCCAGTACGCCGAGGCCCGCTCCGGCCCGCTGCGCTGGCTCTACCGGCGCGAGGCGTGCACGCTGGCGGCGTTCGAGGCGCGGGTGGCGGCGCAGGTCGACGCCTGCGTGCTGGTCTCCGAGCCCGAGGCGGCACTGTTCCGGAGGCTGGTGCCGCCGGCGGCGCACAAGACGTTCGCCGTCACCAACAGCGTGGACACGGCGCGTTTCTCGCCGGCGCGGGACTATCCCGACCCGTTTCCGGCGGGGACGCAGGCCGTGGTCTTCACCGGCGCCATGGACTACTGGCCCAACGCCGACGCCGTCAGCTGGTTCGCCCGCGAGGTACTGCCGGCGGTGCGGGCGGCGGTGCCCGAGGCGGTGTTCTACGTAGTCGGATTCAGCCCGGCGCCCGAGGTGCGCCAGCTCGCCGCGCTGCCCGGCGTGGTGGTGACCGGCGCGGTCGACGACACGCGGGACTATCTCGCCCACGCCGCCTGCGTGGTGGCGCCGCTGCGCGTCGCCCGCGGCGTCCAGAACAAGGTGCTCGAGGCCATGGCCATGGCCAGACCGGTCGTCGTCTCGTCCCAGGCGGCGCAGGGCCTCACCGGCGTCGCCCCCGGCGAACTGGCCGTCGCCGACGGCGCGCCGGCCATGGCCGCGGCGGTCATGGCCGTGCTGCAAGGCGCGCCCGGCGGCCCGGACGGCGCCGCCGCCCGCCGCCGGGTGACGGAAAGCTACGGCTGGGCCGCCAGCTTCGCCGCGCTCGACCGGGTGCTTGAGGGATGAGCGGCGCGGTGGACCCGGTCGAGGACGCGGGCTGGTCGCGCTGGCGGCTGGCCGGCTGGGTCTTCGCCGGCGCGCTGGCCGTCCTGCTGGCGCTGTTCTGGCAGACCGCGCTCTCCATGGAGCGCACCTGGCGCGGCTCCGACAGCTTCCAGCACACCTATGTGGTGCCGTTCATCCTCGCCTACCTGGTCTGGGAGGACCGGGACCGTCTGGCGCCGCACGCGCCGCGCACGCAGTGGTGGGGCGTCCCGCTGATCCTCGGCGCCTCGGCCCTCTGGCTGGTCGGTTCGGCCGCCCAGGTCCAGGTGGTCGAGCAGCTCGCCCTGATCTTCATGATCCAGGGCTTGGTGCTCACCGTGTTCGGCTGGGCGGTGGTGCGGGTGCTGATGTTCCCGCTGCTGTTCATGGTGTTCCTGGTGCCCATGGGCGACGCCCTGGTGCCGATGCTGCAGCGCTGGACCGCCCAGTTCGTGGTCTGGTCGGTGCGGCTGTTCGGCATTCCCACCGGCACCGACGGCTTCCTCATCACCCTCGGCGCCGGCAACCAGCCCTACATGCTGTTCCACGTGGCCAAGGAATGCTCCGGCATCCGCTACCTCACGGCCATGTTCCAGATCGGCCTGCTGACTGCCTACCTGCTGTTCCGCAGCTGGCCGCGCCGGGTCGCGGCGGTGGCGGTCGCGCTGGTCGTCCCGGTGCTGGCCAACTGGTTGCGCGCCCTCGGCATCGTGCTGCTGGTCTACTACACCAGAGGCGCCCGCGGCATGGACGTGGACCACATCATCTACGGCTTCTGGTTCTTCCTGTTCGTGCTGGCGGTCTATATCGGCGTCTGCTGGCTGTTCGCCGAGCCGCCGCCCAAGCGGTCCCATGTGCACTTCTCCGGCAGGCCGGCTCAGGGCAGCTACCGCCGCGGGCTCGCCGCCGCCGCGGGCCTCGCCCTGCTGGCGGCCGCCGCCGGGCCGCTCTATGCGGTCACCCTCGACCGCGCCGTCCTGCGCAACCCGCCGCCGCTCGCCGTGCCCGTGCGCGTCGACGGCTGGCGGCGCACCGCCTATCTGGGCGTCGACTGGCGGCCTCACTACGCCGGTGCCGACGCCGAGGCGATCGGCCGCTACGCACGCGACGCCGAACTGGTCGATCTCTACGTCGCCCGCTACGACCGGCAGCGCCAGGGCGCCGAGCTGGTCAACACGGGCAACGACCTGGCCGGCGACGGCTGGGACGACACCGGCGAACGGCACGACTCGACGCTGAACATTGACGGCACGCCCACCGGCGTCCGATATGTGCGGCTGGTGCGCGGCGACCGCCAGCGCATCGTGTTCTACTGGTACTGGGTGAATGGAGGCATTGTGAGCGGCGACATCAAGGCGAAGATCGAGACGACGGCGGCCAGGCTGCTGGGAGGAACCCCCGGCGCGGCCGTGGTGGCCGTGGCGACGGACTACCAGGGCGACGCTCGCCGGGCGGCGCGGCTCGTGCAGGCGTTCATCGACGCCCTGCCACCCACCACCGAACTGGCGGGAATGCGCTGATGCGGGCCGTCCTCCTGATCGTCGCGATCGCCGCCGCCCTTGCCGTGTCGCCGGCCCGGGCCGACTCCGTGGTCGAGCTTGTCGCCCACGTAAAGCCCAGCGTGGTGGCCGTGGGCACCCACGATCCGGCCCGCCAGCAAGTGGATGACATCCTGGGCACCGGCTTCGCCGTCGGCGACGGCACCCATATCCTCACGGCGCTGCACGTGGTGCGCGCGGCCGGCGGCGCCGGGCTCTCCGTCTATGTGGGCCAGGGCGACGACGCGACCATCTACGGCGTCACCCAGATCGTCGCCGACGAGGCCCACGACATGGCGCTGCTCACCGTCGACGGCGCAAAGCTGCCGGCGCTGCACCTGTTCCTCGGGCCGAAGCTCGACGAAGGCCAGGAAGTGGCGTTCATCGGCTTTCCCATCGGCGCCGTCTACGGTCTCTATCCGGCCACCCACCGCGGTATCGTCTCGGCGATCACGCCGATCGCGCGGACCCAGGTCAAGTCGGGCGACCTGACGCCCGACATGATCCGCGCCATCGACGACAAGGTGATTGCCTACCAGCTCGACGCCACCAGCTTTCCCGGCAACAGCGGCGGTCCGCTGGTCGACCCGTCGGACGGCTCCGTGGTGGGAATCGTCGATTCCACCTTTGTCCAGTCCACCAAGGAGCACGCCCTCGACCGGCCGTCCGGCATCACCTTCGCCATGCCGATTCCGCCGGCCGTGGAGATGCTCAAGAAGGCTGGGCTGGAGCCCTGAGCGGCGTTCGTCCCGCGCCCATCCGGCCGCGGGACGACACTCCGTTTCAGCCGAGGGTCAGCCCTCGAAGTGGGCCTGCGGCGCGGCGCCGTCGCCGCCTTCCTTCATCACGTTGCCGTCGGGCGAGACGACGACGCGCTGCTGCTGGCCGCCGGACGTCATGGCGATGCCGTGCCAGTAGTTGTCGCAGCCCTTCTTGAGGTCGGTGACCTTGCCGTAGCCGGCTTCCTGGAACTTCTGGCGCGCCCAGGAGGCGCTGCTGCCGTTGATGTGGTCGCCCGGCCCGCAGGCGGCCTGGGCGGGGGAGACGATGCCCGCCGCTGGGGCCGCCATCAGGGCGGCGAGAGCGAGGGCAGGCGCTGCAAGGAACGTCGTTTTCCATTTCATGGCGACAACCTCTTTCGCTTGTGCCGGGCCCCTCAACAGGGGCTCCACGGCTGGATATAAAAGCGATGCACTAACGCTCAAGCGCGCGGGATGTTGCAGTATTCGGGGGCGAGACCTGCGTTCCCGGCAACCATGCGGGCGCGGTTTCGCAGGCGGCCGGCCGGGGTGTCCTAATACTTCTCGGGCACGTACAGTTCCGAGGGCAGCACCCGGCGCTCGTAGTCCGGATTGAACACGCGGTCGGGCAGCTCGACGTGCGGGTGGTCCACCTCGGTGTAGGGAATCAGGCCGAGCAGGTGGCTGATGCAGTTCAGCCGGGCCCGCTTCTTGTCGTTGCCCTCGACGATGTACCACGGCGCCTCGGGGATGTTGGTGCGCGCCAGCATCTCCTCCTTGGCCCTTGTGTAGTCCTCCCAGCGGACCCGCGACTGCAGGTCCATGGGGCTGAGCTTCCACTGCTTCAGCGGGTCGTGGATGCGCACCAGGAAGCGCATCTGCTGTTCCTCGTCGGTGATCGAGAACCAGTACTTCACCAGGATGGTGTCGTCGCGCACCAGCATGCGCTCGAACTCGGGCACGTCGTGGAGGAACCGTTCCACCTGGTCGGGGCTGGCGAAACCCATCACCCGCTCGACGCCGGCGCGGTTGTACCAGGAGCGGTCGAACAGCACGATCTCGCCGCCGGCCGGCAGGTGCGGCACGTAGCGCTGGAAGTACCACTGGGTCTTCTCGCGGTCGCTGGGCGCGGGCAGGGCGACGACCCGGCAGATGCGCGGGTTGAGCCGCTGGGTGATGCGCTTGATCACGCCGCCCTTGCCGGCGGAGTCGCGGCCTTCGAAGACCACCACCAGCTTGGCCCTGGTGTGCGCCACCCAGTCCTGCAGCTTGATCAGTTCGGCCTGGAGCTTCAGCAGTTCGCGGAAGTAGACCCTGCGGTCGATGGTATCCGGGTGCACCCGGTTGTAGATCTTGCGGATCTCCATGGAGAGGGCCGGCTCGGAGATCTCCAGCTCGTAGTCCTCGTCCAGCGTGTCCGCCAGCTCGGCCTCCAGCCAGTCGAGTTCGTCGCCGTCCTTGTTCGGATTGATCACCTCGTCCTCCTGTCAGCGGCCGCACGCCCCCCGTGCGCCGCGGCGCCCGCCCACGGCATCTGAACCCATAGGAGCACAGGCGCTTTACAGTTTTGTTGCAGCCGGCAGCGCGGCCGTCGCCGTGCTCCGTTTCCTTGACCGTTCCCGGCCCCGACGCTACGTTGCGCGCGCCTTCCACCGGGGTTCCGCCATCATGCCAGCCGCGCCGTCCTTCCAGGAGCTCATCCTCACGCTTCAGGCCTACTGGGCCAGGCAGGGCTGCGTCATCCTGCAACCCTACGACGTGGAGATGGGCGCGGGCACGTTCCATCCGGCGACGACCCTGCGGGCGCTGGGTCCGCAGCCCTGGAAGGCGGCCTACGTGCAGCCGTCGCGCCGGCCCAAGGACGGCCGCTACGGCGAGAATCCGAACCGGCTGCAGCACTACTACCAGTTCCAGGTGATCCTGAAGCCGTCGCCGCCCGACATCCAGGCGCTCTATCTGGGCTCGCTGAAGGAGCTCGGCCTCGATCCCGCCATCCACGATATGCGCTTCGTCGAGGACGACTGGGAGAGCCCGACGCTGGGAGCCTGGGGCCTCGGCTGGGAGGTTTGGTGCGACGGCATGG
>WGNW01000010.1 GCA_016124315.1 Alphaproteobacteria bacterium | reverse complement strand
GACTTCCCGCATCTGGACAAGGAGAAGCTGTGCCTGCCGGAGGCGAAGGTGGGCCTGTGGGGCGGCTTCGTGTTCATCAACATGGACCGCGACGCCAGGCCGCTGGAGGAGCATCTCGAGGTGCTGCCCGAGCACTTCAAGCACTTCTTCCCGCTCGACCGGCGCTACATCGAGGTGCATCTGCGCCGCACCCTGCCGTGCAACTGGAAGGCCGGCATGGAGGCGTTCCTCGAGGCCTATCACGTGCGCGAGACTCACATGGCGGGCAACACGGTCGGCAACGCCTGCACCAACGCCCAGTACGACATCTTCGGCGAGAACGTCACCCGGTTCATCCACACCATCGGCTATCCGACGCCGACCTGGCCGGAACCGGAGACCGAGGAGGACATCGCCGACGCCATGGCCGAGCGCATCATGATGGCGCAGAAGAACCGCGACCGGCTGCAGCCCAAGTACGACGTGGACATGAGCCGGTTCTCGGAGAGCGAGATGCTCGATTCCATCGAGTACTTCCTGTTCCCCAACATGTTCATCTTCCCCGGCATCACGCTGCCGATGATCTACCGGTTCCGGCCGGCGGGGAACGACGTCGACACCTGCTGGTTCGACCTGCTGTTCCTGCGGCCGCTGAAGGACGGCGAGGAGCATCCGGAGCCGCCCCGCGTCGTGAAGCTCGACGTGCACGAGACCTACGACAGGGTGCCCAACATGGACCCCGGCCTGGCCGGCGTCTACGAGGAGGACACCTCGAACCTGGAGCGCCAGCAGCGCGGCTTCAAGGCGTCGGGCAAGCGTGCCGAATCCCTGGCCAACTACCAGGAGGCCCGCATCCGCCAGGTCCACCTGACCCTCGACAAGTACCTGAAGGCCTGAACTCGCCCGGGCGCGGCGCCATCGACCGCGCCCCAGGGCCCTCCGTGAGCGAACCGGACTGCCGTCCGTCCGATCATTCGGCGTCAGGCCACCGCGCCGCGCGTGCTACTGGCACGTGCTTCCCGTTATGCCGTGCACGTCCGCGTGCCGCGGCGTTGACGGCTGCCTACTCCCCTCCTTACACGTCCTTACACGCGCGGCCGGCTTTGTTGGCAATAATTTCCATATAGGAAATATATTGCTATTCCAGAACCTGTGGCGCCACCATCGCCAGGATCGGGCTGGCCCATTCGAGGCGAACGTTAAATTCCACCTGGCCCGTCGTCTCGTTGATGTGGATCTGGCCGTCCTCGCGGAACGGCCAGCCGATGCGCTGGGTACCGTCGGCGCGCCGCAGAAGGCAGCGACGTCCCCAGGCGTAGTCCGGTACCCCTTTGACATCAGCGAGGAAAAACGCCAGGTGCCCGGTCATCAACTCGAACCGGGTGCGTGCTTCCCAGCGCACGGCGGCGAGTCGTTGCGGGTCGGGCACGATATGGGGGGCTCGGGTGGAGGAGGGGCTGCCGGCGGGAACCGGCAGGATGTTGGAGTGCACGTCAATGACGCCGATGATGGGCACGTGCACGTCGCCGCTGAACAGGGTCAGCGGGCTTAAACCCACGGCGGCGCAATAGTCTTCGAGCATGTCGATGGTCATCCGCCGCTCGCCGGTTTCCAGCCGCTGAACCTGGGGCGGGCTGATTCCCATCCTGGCGGCCACTTTCTGTAAGGTGAGCCCTTTCATCTGGCGCGCTTCGCGAAGTCTTTCAAGATTGATGGGCATGGCCCCTCCTCGTTACGGAAATGGGAATATTTTTCCCTCAATCTCCTGAAAATTTTTCTGTTTTGGCAATATGATCTCTTTTGGAAAATAAATTCCACGATTCTCTTACCAAATTAGTTTACAGCGCTGTCAGAAAAAAACAGCATTGAATGTGCGGTCCCCACCAAGAAAGGCCGCGTTGGGAAGCCACAACGGGAAGGGTAGTGCGATGACACGCGTTGGCGTGAACGCTTGGCCATTGTCCAAAGCATTATATTCAGTTTCAGGGGCGGCGCTGTGCCTCGGCCTCGCCGCGATCACCGGCGGCGTGCCGGCATACGCCGCGGAGGGGGACGCGCCCGCACGGGTCCGCGCCGCGCCGGTCACCCAGGTGGAGACGGTCATCACCACCGCGCGCAAGCGCGAGGAGCCGCTGCAGAAGGCGCCGGTCGCAGTGACCGCCATCAGCGGCCAGGACCTGGCGCTCAAATACACCACCCAGCTCAACGCCATGGCGTTTCCGGCGCCGAGCGTGAACCTGGCGCGGCTGGGGGCGTTCAGCAACGCGGTGACGGTGTTCATCCGCGGCATCGGCAACTCTGACAACGATTCGACGGTCGACCCGCCGGTCGCCATCTTCATCGACGGCGTCTACATCCCGCAGCCGGAGAACTCGAGCGTCGACCTGTTCGACGTGGAGTCCATCGAGGTGCTGCGCGGTCCGCAGGGTACCCTGTTCGGTCGTAACACCACGGCCGGCGCCATCCAGGTGCGCACCCGCCGGCCGACCGGCGACTTCGAGACGCGCGGCCGCCTGACCTTCGGCCAGTATGGCCGCCTCGACGTCCGCGCCTCGGTCGATTTTCCGATCATTCAGGACAAGGTCGACGCGCACGTCGCGATGATGTCGACCAACTTCAACGGCTACTACACCAATCTCAGCGCCAACGACCAGCAGACCAAGCACCTGGGGCGCGAGGATACCATCGCGGTGCGCCCGACCATCCGGTTCAGGCCCAGCGACAACCTCACCTTCACCCTGATCGGCGAGTACAACCGCACCAAGAGCGATCCGACGCCGGGCATCAACGCCGCCCAGCCCAGTCAGCTCCTCTGCGCCACCTGGGGCCGCTGCGGCACGCCGCGTCCGATGAACGGCAAGTTCACCAAGGACGATTTCAACGTCACCACCAGCCTCGATCATGGCGGCGCCATCGACAACACCACCTGGGGCCTGACCGGCGAGCTGGTGTGGGACGTCGGGCCGGGCGTCATCACCTCGGTGTCCAACTACCGCCACACGGACTCGTTCATCTACCTGGACATCGACGCGACCGACGTGCCCATGTTCGCAACGTCGCGCGACTCGCCCCACAGCCAGTACTCGACCGAGTTGCGCTTCGCGTCGACGGCGTGGGACGACTTCGACTTCGTGGCAGGCGTGTTCTACTTCCACCAGAAGTTCTTCCTGCACCGCCGCACCTGGCTGCACCTCACGCCCGCGTCGGCGGAGAGTGACATCGTCAGCGACACCGGGCAGGGCCACGACAGCTTCTCGGCCTTCGCCGAAGGCAACTACCACGTCACCGACCGCCTGACCCTGACCGCCGGCGGCCGTTGGAGCTGGGAGCGCAAGTCGTTCTTCCAGGAGCCCTTCGGTCCGTATCCGAACACCGGTCCGCGGATCGAGCCCGACCCGGTGAGCTGGAGCAACTTCGGCCCCAAGGCCGGCGTCTCCTACCAGGTCACCGACGACGCGCTGGCCTACTTCACCTACTCGCGCGGCTTCAAGAGCGGCGGCTGGAACGGCCGCGGCGGTACGGCGACCACCATCGGCCCGTATGACCCCGAGATCGTCGACGGCTTCGAGGTCGGCCTGAAGAGCGACTGGTTCGACCGGAAGCTGCGGGCCAACTTCGCGCTGTTCCTGAATAAGTACAAGGATCTGCAGCGCACGGTCATCCGCTACCTGCCCGGCGCCGCCAATCCGCAGGAGACGGTGACCTCCAACGCCGCCAGCGCCAGCATCAAGGGTGTCGAGCTCGAACTGACCGCCGTGCCGGTCACCGGCCTGCAGCTCAATGCCAACGTCAGCTACCTGGACGCCAAGTACAGTGCTTTCTGCGCCGACGTGAACGGTCCGGAGTTCTACAGTTCGCTGCCGTCCTCCGACTGTGGCGGGACCGTGAACAACGTGACCACGCCGGGCGGCACGGGGCCGGGCAACTACCTGGTGGACGAGGATCTTTCGAACACGCCGTTCCAGCGTGCGCCCAAGTTCCAGATCACCCTCGGCGCCACCTATGAGTTCGACGTGGGCAATGCCGGCTCCATCGTGCTCAACGCCAACTACACCCATGTGAGCAACCTGAACGTGTCGACCAGCGGCTCGGACCGCGGCTGGCGCGGCAAGGTCGACCTGGTGGACGCCAGCATCACCTTCAAGGACATCGACGACCGCTACAGCATCTCGTTCTACGGCAAGAACCTGACCAACGACATCTACCTCAACAACATCACCGAGGTGGCTGCGCTGTTCGACACCTACGGCCTGAGCGAGCCACGGCACTGGGGCGTCGAGCTGTCCTGGCACCTCTAGACGATCGACGATGATGTGAACTCCCCTGGGAAGGCGCCTCTCGCCGGCAGCGGCGGCGGGCGCCTTCCATTTTTCGGGGAGGGGGAAGACCGCGCCCTATTCGGTGCGCAAACGGGAGAGACGGAAGATGAGCAAAGGGAAACGGCGCCTGACGGTGGGCGCTTCGGCAATGGCGATTTCACTGGTGGCTGGAACGGCCGCCGTCATGGCCCAGCAGCAGCCCTATTCGCCGGGCGTGGGCGAGGACTACCCCAAGAACGTCTATTTCGGCGACCTGCACCACCACACGCGCAACTCTCCCGACGCCTACATCATGGGCGACACCAACCTCTCGCCGGCCGACGCCTACCGGTTCGCCCGCGGCGAGGAGGTGGTCGCCTCCAACGGCGTCAAGGCGCGCCTCAAGCGACCGCTCGACTTCCTGGCGGTCACCGACCACGCCGAATACATCGGCGCCTATTACCGCTTTGACATCCACGATCCGCTGCTGGTCGACTCCCAGGTCGGCAAGCGCTGGCAGCAGCTCATCGACGCCGGCAAGAAGGCCGAGATGATGGGCGAGTTCGTCTCCAGCGTCACCGACCGCACGGCGCCCAACCAGCCGTCGCCCGACCGCTACAAGCTGCCGGAGGACTTCCAGAAGTCGGTCTGGCAGGACGTGGCGCGGACCGCCGACCAGTACAACGAGCCGGGCGTCTTCACCGCGTTCAGCGGCTACGAGTGGACGTCGATGCTCGACGGCAACAACCTGCACCGCTGCGTGATCTTCAAGGACGGCTGGAAGACCGTGACCAAGGTGCTGCCGTTCTCGGCCCAGGACAGCATCGATCCCGAGGACCTGTGGCGCTACCTCTCCCGCTACGAGCAGAAGACCGGCGGCGAGGTGATCGCCATTCCCCACAACAGCAACCTCAGCAACGGCCTGATGTTCGCCGACGAGACCCTGATGGGCAAGCCGCTCACCAAGGCCTACGCGGAAACCCGTTCGCGCTGGGAGCCCATCGTCGAGGTCACCCAGATCAAGGGCGACAGCGAGACCGACCCGGTGCTCTCGCCGACCGACGAGTTCGCCGACTTCGAGCGGTGGGACGAGTACAACATCATGGGCACCCACAAGACCACGCCCGACATGCTGCCCGGCTCCTATGCGCGCTCGGCGCTGAAGAAGGGTCTGGCCTTCGAGGCCAAGCTCGGCGCCAACCCGTTCAAGTTCGGCATGATCGGCAGCACCGACGAGCACACCTCGCTGTCGACCACGTCCGAGGACAACTTCTTCGGCAAGTTCAAGGGCTCCGAGCCGAGCGCCGACCGCTGGGAGCAGCTGATGGCGCATCTGGAATACGCGCCCAACTGGAAGCTGAGCGCGTCGGGCCTGGCGGCGGTCTGGGCGACCGAGAACACCCGCGACGCGCTGTTCGCCGCCATGAAGCGGCGCGAGGTCTACGCCACCACCGGCTCACGCATCGTCGTGCGCTTCTTCGGCGGCTGGGACTACAAGTCCGGCGACGTGAGCCGGCCCGACTACGTGAAGGTCGGCTACAAGGAAGGCGTGCCCATGGGCGGCGACCTGACGCACGCGCCCCAGGGCAAGGCGCCGGTGTTCATGGTGATGGCCGCCAAGGATCCGGAGGACGCCAACCTGGACCGCATCCAGATCATCAAGGGCTGGCTCGACGCCGCCGGCAAGACCCACGAGAAGATCTACGACGTGGCGCTCTCCAACGGCCGCAAGGTCGACCCGCAGACCGGCAAGGCGCCGCCCGTGGGCTCGACCGTCGACGTCAAGAACGCCTCCTACGACAACAGCATCGGCGCCGCCCAGCTGGCGACGGTGTGGAGCGACCCCGACTTCGACGCCTCGCAGCGCTCGTTCTACTACGCAAGGGTGATCGAGATCCCCAAGCCCCGCTGGACCGCCTACGACGCCAAGTTCTACCAGATCGACATGCCCGAGAAGGTGCCGATGACCGTCCAGGACCGGGCCTACACCTCGCCCATCTGGTACACCCCGTGAGCAGGGAGGACGCGCGCTCCGGCCGCTGGTCGGTCCGGCGGGTCCTCGCCGACCCGCTGACCCACTTCCTGGCGGCAGGGCTCGCACTGTTCGCCGTCTATTCGGCGGTGACGCCGGACGGCGGCGGCGGGGACGATTCGCGCATCGTCGTGGACAGGCCGGCGCTGCTCGAGTTCATCCAGTACCGGACCAAGACCTTCGACGCCGCCCATGCCGAGGCCACCCTCGACGCCATGGGCCCGGACCAGCTGGCCCGCACGGTCCGCGACTATGTCCGAGAGGAAGCGCTCTACCGGGAGGCCAAGTCGCTGGGTCTGGGTTCGTCCGACTACGTGATCAAGCGCCGGATGATCCAGACGCTGGAGTTCGTGACCGGGAACGCCACCGCGCCGTCGCCGAACGTGTCCGACGACGCGCTGCAGGGCTACTACCAAGCGCACCGCCAAGCCTACATGGTGCAGCCGCAGCTCACCATGACCCACGTGTTCTTCAGCGCCGACCGCGGCGGGCTGGAAACGGCGCGCCAGCGGGCGAAGGCCGCGCTGGAGACCCTCAACCGGCAGCATGTGGGCTTCGACGACGCCTCCCGCTACGGCGACCACTTCCTCTACAACGTGAACTACGTCGAGGATACGCCGGAGGCGCTGGCCGCCCATTTCGGCAGTCCGTTCGCCCAGGCGGTGTTCGCCATGAAGGCCGAGCCGGGGCAGTGGCAGGGCCCGGTGGAGTCCGCCTACGGCGTCCACCTGGTGATGATCACGAAGAAGGAGACCGAGCACCTGCAGCCGCTTGCGGAGATTCGGGCCCAGGTGCGCCAGGACTATCTGGCCGACGAGGCGCGGGAACGGCAGCGCAAGCTCGAGGACCAGATGGTCGCCCAGTACAAGGTCGACCTGCGGGTGCGGCCGAAGGTCTTCGACCAGGCGTCGAGCCAATGAGGGGCCGGCTGGCACGGCTTCTGCTCGCCGCCGCCCTCGCCCTGTTGCCGGCGGCCGTCCAGGCGCACGACAGCCGGCCGGTGCTGGTCTCGATCGCCCAGCAGGGCGGCGACCTTTACCTGGCGCGGGTGGTCACGCCGCCATCGGTGCCGATCTTCGACGTGCCGAGCGCCCGGCTGCCCGACGGCTGCCTGCGCGCCGGCGGCCAGGCGTCCGCCAGGCCCGCCTATTCCGTTCAGGCCCTCTACCGGTGCACGGACGGTCTGGGCGGCGGCACGGTGACCCTGAAATATCCGGAGTTCAACCCGTCGCTCTCCACCATGCTGCGGGTCTCCTGGCTGTCGGGCGAAACCCGCACCGTGGTGTCTCCGCCCGAGACGCTCTCGATCGGCATCCCCGACCCGGAGACGGCGACGGGTGTGGCCGGGCAGTACTTCATGCTGGGCGTCCACCACATCCTGAGCGGCGTCGACCACCTGCTGTTCCTCGCCTGCCTGCTGCTGATCGCCGGCACGGGGCGGCGCATCCTGATCGTCGTGACCGGCTTCACCGTGGCCCATTCCATCACCCTGGCGCTGGCGGCGCTGCGGCTGGTCCATGTGCCCGTGCCGCCGGTCGAGGCGGCGATCGCGCTCAGCATCGTCTTCCTCCCCACCGAGATCGCCCGGCCGCGCCGCGACACGCTGACCTGGCGCTATCCCGTCGCCGTCTCGGGCAGCTTCGGGTTCCTGCACGGCTTCGGCTTCGCCGCCGCTCTCGGCGAGACCGGCATGCCCCAGACCGAAGTGCCCACCGCGCTGCTGTTCTTCAACGTCGGGGTGGAGGCGGGGCAGCTGATGTTCATCGGCGCGCTGATCGTCGCCATGCTGGCCGTCACCCGCGCTCTCGGCCGCGAGCGGCTGGCGCCCGACCGACTGCTGCCAAGGGTCGAGCGGCCGGCGGCCTATGTGGTCGGCTCCCTGGCGGCGTTCTGGATGGTGGAGAGGCTATGGGCGTTCGTTCCGGTATCCTAGCGAGACCTCGGCATGCAACGCAGACGCGGGCATGTCGGTCGGACTCAAACTGCTCAACTTGCTGAACCGCAAGGACAACGATATCGCGTACAAAGAGTCATGCCTGTCGGGAGAAATCCTCGGGCGTCGACGACATCCACTTCCACCCGGTCGAGCCCTTCACGGTGCGCGGCTCGGTCCGGGTGAAGTTCTGATGCGTAGAACCATTTGAGCGGGTCCGAGGAAGGGCCTGCCCACATGGTTGTGGCTTCGCCGGGTAAAGATGCGGTAAAGCGTTGCCAGGCGGAAGCTGAACGGGAAGGCTGCGGCGCCGTCGCCGCGGCAGGAAACGGGGAGAGAGCATGAGCCTCAACAGGATCGTGGCCGGCGTGCTGCTGGCCGCCTTGGCCCTTGGTGGGTGCGGCGAGAAGAAGGAGGCGGAGAAGCCCGCCGAGCCGCAGCCGGTCAAGGAGGCGGCGTCGCCGCATGACGCCTATCGTGGCGACTTCGACAAGCTGGATCCGGCGAAGGCCGGGCGCGGCGGCGAGGTCTACGCCAACATCTGTTCCGCTTGCCACGAGAAGGGCCTGAACCGGGCGCCGCAGCGGGCCATGCTGTCGCTGATGACGCCGGAATCCATCTACCGGGCGCTCACCCAGGGCGTGATGAAGGCGCAGGCGGAGGCCGCGGGCCTGACCGACGACGACAAGATCGCCGTCGCCGAATACCTGTCGAAGCGCAAGCTGGGCTCGGCCGACAAGGTGGCGCCGCCGCTGATGTGCGCGGACGGCGCCTCGCCATTCGACGTCGGCGAGCCGCCGGTGTTCAGCGGCTGGGGCCTGGAGCCGCATAGCGACCACTTCATCGACACCAAGACCGCCGGGCTCGACCACGCCAATGTGGGCAAGCTGAAGCTGAAATGGGCGCTGTCGTTCCCCAACGCGGTCCGCTCCCGCTCCCAGCCGGCGCTGGCGGCGGGCGCGATCTTCGTCGGCAGCCACGACGGCACCGTGTTCGCGCTGGACCGCCAGACCGGCTGCGCCCGCTGGACGTTCCATGCCGGCGCAGAGGTGCGCACCGGCATCGTCGTCTCGCCGTGGAAGGCGGGCGACAAGTCGGCCGACCCGCTGGTCTATTTCGGCGACCTGATCGGCAACGTCTACGCGGTCAAGGCGCGCACCGGCGAGCTGGCGTGGCGGATGCGCCCCGGCGATCATCCCAACATCACCATCACCGCCGCGCCGGTGCTGCATGACGACACGCTCTACGTGCCGGTGTCGTCGCTGGAGGAGGCGCGCATCGACGCCAGCTACGAATGCTGCACCTTCCGCGGCTCGCTGGTGGCGCTCGACGCCAAGACCGGCACGGTGAAGTGGCAGACCTTCATGGTGCCCGAGCCGAAGGAGCGCGGCGTCAATGCCGCCGGCGCCAAGCAGTTCGGTCCGTCGGGCGTGGCGCTGTGGAACTCGCCCTCGATCGACGAGAAGCGCGGCCTGCTCTACCAGGCGACCGGCGACAACTACTCGTCGCCGCCCACCGACCTGAGCGACTCCATCGTCGCCATCGACATGAAGACCGGCAAGATCGTCTGGCATTACCAGGCCACCGAGGACGACGCCTGGAACGGCGCCTGCGAAGCGGCCGACAAGACCAACTGCCCGAAGCAGGACGGCCCGGACTTCGACTTCGGCGCCGGCACCGCTCTCGCCACCGCCAGCGACGGGCGCGACTACATCCTGGCCGGGCAGAAGTCGAGCATCATGTACGGCCTCTACGCCGACAGCGGCAAGCTGGCGTGGAAGCACAAGATCGGCCGCGGCGGCGTGGTCGCCGGCATCCACTTCGGTATCGCGGTGGCCGGCGACACGGTGTTCGCGCCGGTCTCCGACGTGCCGGACGGCAACGTCTATCCGGACCCGCCGCGACCCGGCATGTACGCCCTCGACATCAAGACCGGCAACTACGTCTGGCAGGCCCCGTCGGAGGACGTCTGCGACGGCAAGCAGTTCTGCCACCCGGGCTATTCGGGGGCGATCACCGCCACGCCCGAGCTGCTGCTGGCCGGCGCCAATGACGGCCACGTCCGCATCTACGATACCGCCGACGGCAAGGTGCTGTGGGACTACGACACGGTGAGGGACTACGACACGGTCAACGGCACGGTGGCCCGCGGCGGCTCCATCGGCGGCGGCGCAGCGCCCATCGCCTACAAGGGCATGCTGATCGTCAACTCGGGCTACGGCTTCTCCGGCAAGATGCCCGGCAACGTGCTGCTGGTGTTCCAGGCCGAATAGGCAAGGAGGCCCGGCCCCTCGCGGCCGGGCCGCCTTTTCCGCCGGCATCGCGTGCGGCCCCTCCGGATTGCAGGTCATCCCCGACTTGTTCGGGGATCCGTCTCTCCGCAGACGCGAACGGTGCCGGAAGCGGCCGGGCCGTCGTATGGGACTCCGCTCACTCTTCGGGTTGCCGCCACGGACCCACGAACGAGTCGGGGGTGACACCCATTCTGGCGGGAAGCAGCGCGGGAACGGCGTCCGGCGACGCCCCGTCTAAAGTGCGCGGGTCAGGGCGGCGGCGTCGTGGATGGCGGTCATCATGTCGTTGCGGCCCTTCACGTCGCCGATCAGGTGGACGCTCAGATTGGTCATGCGCGCGCCCAGCTCGTTGGCGAGGTCCCGGTTGGGCTCGTTGAAGCTGACCAGCACCACCGTCTTCGCCGGGATCCTGCGCACCCGGTCGGTGAACAGCACGCCGATCTCCACCTCGTCGGGGGTGATGCGGCGCAGGTAGTGGCCGCCGATGAAGTCGAAGTCGGCCGACATCAGCCGTTCGCGCGCCGCGCCCACCGTGACCGGCGGGAACGGTACGTTCTGCCCGAGCTGCTCGGTGCGCGACACCATGGTGACGGGCACGCCCGCCTCCAGCAGCACGTCGGCGACGGAGATCGCCTCGAAGGTGCCGGTGTCGTCGAACACCACGGCCGGCCCCTCGATGTCCGGCTTGCCGCCGACACCGAACATCTCCCAGGAATTGTGCACGTGGGGCAGGTCCCAGCCCGGGATCGGCGCGGCGGGGGTCGAGACCTGGAAGCCGTCGTAGCGGGGCGTCGTGCCGGTGGCGATGATCACCTCGTCGGGGGCGATTTCGGCCACCATGTCGGCGTCGACCATGGAGTTGAGGTGCACTTCGACGCCCAGGGTCTCGATCTCGTCCTCCAGCCAGCGGGTGATCTGGCCCACGTCGGCCCGGTGCGGCGCGTCGGCCGCCAGCGCCACCTGGCCGCCCAGCCGGCGCATGGCCTCGTGCAGTTCCACCTTGTGGCCACGCAGCGCCGCCGTGCGGGCGGCCTCGAGCCCGGCGGGCCCGCCGCCGACGATGAGGATCTTCTTCGGCCGTTCCGCCTTGCCCTCCGGCTCGAAGGAAACGCGGGCCTCCTTCGCGGCGGCGACGTTGACCACGCAGCTGATCACGCCGCGGGTCATCAGCTGGCCGACGCAGCCCATGTTGGTGCCGATGCAGGGGCGGATCTTGTGCTCCTCCAGCCGGCGCGCCTTGTTCACCAGTTCCGGGTCGGCGATCAGCGCGCGCACCATGGACACCATGTCCGCCTCGCCGCTGGCGACGATGGAACTGGCGTGGTCCATGGTCATGATGCGGCCGACCACGATGGTCGGGCTCTGCACCATCTTGGTGATCTTGCGGTTGGGGACCATCTCCACGCCCAGCGGGTCGTCGGCCGGCGCGATCAGCTTGTGGAAGCGCCAGTAGGCGCCCATGTGCAGCGACACGTAGTCGACCAGCGGGTCGATCGCCTGGGCGATGGCGGCATTCTCCTCGGCGGTCAGGCCGCCGGGCACGTAGTCCTCGTTGGGCAGGCGCACGCCGACGGCGATGTCGTTGCCCACCTCGGCGCGCACCGCGGCGATCACCTCGAGCAGGAAGCGCATGCGGTTCTCGCGGCTGCCGCCATACTCGTCGTCGCGCTTGTTGAGGGCGGGCGACAGGAACTCGTGGATCAGGTAGCCGGACGAGGCGTGGATATCGACGCCGTCGAGCCCGCCGTCGCGGATACGCCGCGCCGCCTTGCCGAAGGCGGCGACCACGTCGTCGATCATCGCCTTGGTCATGGGCACGGGCATGACGTTGATCAGCGGATTGGGCACGGCGCTGACCGACCAGGTCTCCGGGGTGCCCTCGCCGGCGGCGCCGGAATGGTAGACCTGCTGGAACAGCTTCATGCCGTGCTTGTGCACGCGGCTGCTGATCTTCTCGTAGAACGAGATGACGGCGTCCGTGTGCAGGCCCAGATGGGTGGGCGCGTTGGGATGGACGCCCGTCGCCTCCAGGGTCGACATGCCGACGCCGCCCCTGGCCCGCGCCTCGTGATAGGCGATCAGGTCCTCGCCGCCCAGATGGGTGCCATGGGCCGAGCGCACGATGCGGTTCGGAATCGTGACCGGACCCACCTTGATGGGCTCGAAGATGTTGTCGTAGAGCGCCATGTCCCCGCTTCTCCCCGTTAGCGTTTCAGCACGATTGCAGAATGCCGGGAGAGCGTCAACGCGCGGCTCCGGGTTTCGCCAACGGCCGTTGCGCGCGTCCGGGGTGCGGCGTCAGCCCAGCGGCTCGAGCACGACCACGGGGATTTCCCGCTCGGTGCGCTTCTGGTAGCGGCGGTAGACCTCCATGCTCCCGGTGATCCGGTTCCACAGCGCCTGGCGCTCGTTGCCGCCGGCGATGTGCGCCCGCACCCGGCAGGCCCGCCCGCGCACCGAAAGCTCGGCCTCCGGGTGCCTCCGCAGGTTGGTCACCCAGGCCGGATCGTCGGGCGCGCCGCCCTTGGAGCCCACCACCACCACGAACTCGCCGAAGGCGAAATAGGGCAGGGCGGCCTCGCGCCAGCGGCCGCTGCGGTGCCCGAGGGTGCGCAGGATGAGCATGGGCTGCGGCTTGAAGCCCTGGCGCCGTCCCATCAAGGCGTTGAGCAGGGAAAACCCGAAGCGGCGGACCAGCCAGAGATCGACGGCTTGTCCTCGCTTGGTGAGCAGGAATCGGATCAGCCTTTTCATGGCCGTGCCTCCCCCTGCCGGTTGCCGCGCGCACGGCAGGCTGGCCCCGCCCTTTCCGCGCGAGTCATCGACCCGTCTCCCCGTTACGGTTTCGTTGCAGACAGGATGCCAGAAATCGGCGGTCCGTGCACTCCTCGCCGCGCCTTGGGCGGCGATCAGGGGGCCGTTTTCAACCCGCGGACGATGGCGAGAGCCTTGGCTGCGTGCTCGTCGGGCGCCAGCTTGTCGTCCGCCGTCGACAGCACGGCGGCGATGGTGCCGTCGGGGGCGATCACGAAGGTGGTCCGCTCGGTGAACGCGTGGTCGATCGCCTGGCCGCGCGTGTCCTTGAGGCCGGGCTTGCCCTCCATCACCTTCAGGTCGTAGGAGCGGGCGATGGCGCCGTCCGGGTCCGAGGCCACCGGGAACTTGCCGGCGCAGTAGTTCGGGTCGGCCGAGAAGTCGTTGAGCCGGGCGATGCTGTCGTGGGACACGCCGATGATGGTGGCGCCGGCGGCGGCGAAGTCGTCGGCCGCTTCGGCGAAGGCGTGGGCCTCGGCGTTGCAGCCGCCCGTATAGGCCGATGGATAGAAGTAGACCACCACCGGCCCCTTCTTCAGCGAGTCCGCCAGCGAGAAGCCGACGCTCTTGCCGGCCAGCGAGGCGGGAGCCGAGAAGTCCGGCGCCTTGGCGCCCGGCGCCAGCGCCGCGGCGGCGGGCAGGGCGAGGCAGGCGAAAAGAAGCGCGAGGGCGAAGCGGCGCATGGCGGTCTCCCGGCTGGTTGCGCCGGGGAGGATAGCTGATTTGGCCGGTGCCTACAGCGTATATCCGCCGTCGATCACCAGCTCGGCGCCGGTCATGAAGCGGCTTTCGTCGCTGGCGAGGAACAGCACGGCGTTGGCCACGTCCTCGGGCTCGCCCAGGAAGCCGATCGGGTGCTGGCCGACCAGCGCCGCCATCAGCGCGGCGCCGTCGGGCGAGCTGGCTACCCAGCGCCGCATCCGACCGGTGCGGATGTAGCCCGGATGGACCGAGTTGACGCGGATGTTCAGGCCGGCGCGGGCGCAGTGCAGGGCCACCGACTTGGTGAGCAGACGCACGCCGCCCTTGGCCGCCGAATAGGCCGCCTCGTGGGCCGCCGCGCGGATGCCGTGCACCGACGACAGGTTGACGATGGCGCCGCCCCCGGCCCTCGCCATCAGCTCGACCGCCCGCTTGCAGCCGAGGAACACGCTGTCCAGGTTGAGCCGCAGGATCCGGTGGTAGTCTTCCAGGCTGCGCTGTTCGATGCTGCCGTCCGGCAGGCCGCCGCCGGCATTGTTGACCAGCACGTCGAGCCGCCCGAAGCGCGCCTCCACCGCCGCGACGGCCTCGTTCCACGCCGCCTCGTCGCCCGCGTCATGGTGCAGGGCGATGCCATCCACCGAGGCGGCGAGAGCCTGCGCGGCAGGCTCGTTCACGTCGCCCACCACCACCGTGGCGCCTTCGGCCGCCAGCCGGCGGACGGTCGCGGCGCCGATGCCGTCGGCGCCGCCGGTGACCATCGCGATCTTGCCCTCGACGCGGCCCATCGCCTGCCGCCGCTACAGGGTGAAGCCGCCGTCCATCACCAGTTCCGAGCCGGTCATGAACCGGGACTCGTCGCTGGCGAGGAACAGGATGCCGTTGGCGATGTCGTCGGGCGCGCCGAGGAAGCCGATCGGGTGCAACTGCACCAGGGCGGCATGCATGTCGGCGTAGTTGCCCGAGCGCTCCATCCACGCCTTCATCTGCGTGGTCATGATGTAGCCGGGATGGATCGAGTTGGCGCGGATCGGGTAGCCCTGCCGAGCGCAGTGCAGCGCCACCGACTTGGTGAGCAGCCGGACCGCGCCCTTCGCCGCCGAATAGGCCGCCTCGTGGGCGGCGGCACGGATGCCGTGGATCGACGAGACGTTGACGATGGCGCCGCCGGTCTCGCGCATCAGCTCGATGGCCAGCTTGGAGCCGATGAACACGCTGTCGCAGCACACCCGCATGACCTCGTGATAGTCGTCCAGCGTCTGGTGCTCGATGTCGCCGACGCCCTTGCCGATGCCGGCGTTGTTCACCAGCACGTCGAGCCGGCCGTAGCGCTCGCGCACCTGGGCCACGGCGCGCTGCCAGTCGGTCTCGCTGCCGGCGTCGTGGGCGATGCCCAGGCCGCCCAGCTCGCCCGCCAGCGCCTCGGCGCGGCCGCCGTCGATGTCGGTCACCGCCACGGTCGCGCCTTCGGCCGCCAGCAGCCGCGCGGTCGCGGCGCCGATGCCGTCGGCGCCGCCGGTGACCAGCGCCACCTTGCCCTTCACCCTGTCGCCCATCGGTCCGGTCCTCCCCTGATCCGCGGTGGCGCCCACTATAGGGCGGTGCACGACAGCCGTCATCCAAACCGCGGCTCGGGAACGCGCCTCGGGGAAAAAGCCGTTGACGGGACCCCGGCGATTCCGGAACATGCGATCCGAATTCTGCACTGGCGCTTAAAATGGGCGCCCCCCTCGAAGAACGGAAAGATGCCATGAAGCAGCTCGAAGGACTCGTCGCGATCGTCACCGGCGCCGGCCGCGGAATCGGCAAGGCCATCGCCATCGCCTATGCGCGCGAAGGCGCCAAGGTGGCGGTCGCCTCGCGCACCAAGGCGACGGTCGACCAGGTCGTCCAGCAGATCCGCGACGAGGGCGGCGAGGCGATCCCGGTCGTCGTCGACGTCTCCGAGCGCGCGCAGGTGTTCCGCATGGTTGACGAGACGGTGAAGGCCTACGGCACCGTCGACATCCTGGTGAACAATGCGCAGGGCTTCGGCACCAAGCAGAAGCCGCAGGGCTCGACCGTGTTCGTCGGCGTCGAGGATTCCTCCGACGACGAGATCTATTACACCTTCAACAGCGGCGCGATGGCGAGCTTCTGGGGCATGCAGGCCGTGTTCCCGATCATGAAGGAGAAGAAGTGGGGGAAGATCATCAACTTTTCCTCCACCTCGGGCATCCTCGGCACCACCGGCAACACCGCCTACAACATGGCCAAGGAGGCGATCCGCGCGGTCAGCCGCACCGCCGCCAACGAATGGGGCCAGTTCGGCATCAACGTCAACATCGTCAGCCCGACGCTCGCGTCGGACGCCTTCGAGAACTGGCGCAAGGCGCGCCCCGAGTTCGTCACCGCCCTGGAGCAGGCGCTGCCCATGCGCTACCTGGGCGACCCGCTGGTCCACGGCGCGCCGCTCTGCGTGTTCCTCGCCGGCCACGGTTCCGACTACATCACCGGCCAGACCTTCATGCTCAACGGCGGCAAGATGATGCCGTAAGGCCGAACCCGTTCTGGGGAGAAGGATGGGGGCGGCTCTCGGGCCGCCCTATTCTTTTGGGGCGGACTCTGCTGGCGGCCCTGAGGCCTATTCCGTCCACTCGCGGAAGTCGTCCTTCACCGCGTTGGCGGCGGCCCGGGCGGCCTGGTGCAGCCAGCCTTCCGGCCGCTCCACCAGGTCGGCCGCCACCCGCGACGCACGGTCCGCGTCGGCGGCATGGACCGAGCCGATCTCCCGCCCCATGGCGGTCAGTACCCTGGCAGTGAGCTTGGCGCCCGCGTGCTCGTCCAGGTTGAGCTTGCGGGAGTCGGGCGCCACCCGCCGGCAGACCCAGCGGCCGTTGACGCTGAGGAACGGATCGGGCGAGCGGGAGGGGCCGCCCGCCAGCTCGTCGAAGCGGCTCGCCGGGTCGTTGCTGCCTTGGGCCCAGTGCCAGGCCGGCGGCACCAGCGCCTTGGCCTCGCGAACTACCCTGCCGCCGCGCCACACCGCGACGGCGATGTAGCGCGGACGGCCCAGGCTGCCCAGCCCCTTGGTCCAGCGGCGGAAGCTGGGCAGGGACGCGCCTTCGGGCAGTGAGCCCGCCAGTTCCCGGACGACGTCGGGTGGCGGCGCCGCGTCCCGCGCCCGCTCGACGCTGCGGGCGAAGGCGTGGCGGTCTTCCCGGGTGAACTTGGCCAGCTTGCTCAGCCCCTCGCCGTCCTCGTCCAGCAACGTCGGCCGGGGCCGGGCGAGACCGTCCCGGTAGCCTTCCAGGATGGCGGCGGCGGCTTCCCGGTTGCCCAGGCTCCAGCCGGGCGCGAGCCTGGTGCTCGCGGCGAGCCGCACCAGGTCCCACGGATAGGGCATCTCGGCGGCGTCGTCGAAGTCGTTGATGCCCCAGACCCAGCGGCCGTCGCCGTCGCGCCAGGTGCCGAAGTTCTCCACATGGGTGTCGCCCACCGCCAGCACCGCCGGCGCGCCGGCAAGCTCCGGGCATATCTCGCCGATGCGCCGCGCCCAGCGGAACTGGGTGGCGCGCAGGAACGAGAAGGCGTCGCAGCACATGCGGCGGTGCTTCCAGTCCAGATCTTCCTCCACCACGTCGCACTGGCCGCGCAGCCAGCTCTCGTAGGCCTGGTTGTCCTCGTGGAATGTCATGTGTCGCTCCTCGGGCGGATCGTCTGGGTGGATGTCCTAGGGGAGGAAGATTTCATCCTTGCTGTCGGTGGCGGGGCGAGATTGTGGCGATGGCCGGCCCTAGGGATATGGTGGCGCGGCGTGTCCATGTCCTGCCGCTCGCGTCGAGTGATTCGAGGCGCGGCGGTGAGAGGCCAGGACCACGGGCAGTCTCCCTGTCTCCGACCGCATTCCATGTGGCCCCTGGGTCGCCGCGTCGCTTCGCTCCTCGCGATGACAGTCCGGCATCCGGCGTCATTGCGAGCCCCGAAGGGGCGCGGCAATCCAGGGCCATGTGTCGAGAGCGCGGCCGGGGCTCGATGCGATTTGGCTGCGCCAAATCACTCGGTGCGAGCGAATAGGACAAAGCGTGCGCCCTCAATACAGCCGCTTCAGGCCTTCGCGCTCGGCGATGGCGTCCAGTTCCTCGGCGGTGATGTCGAGGCGGGCGTGGCGCACCATGGCCTCGCCGATGCCGGGCACGGCGGCGTGGTCGGGCCAGGCGTCCGGCGTCCACAGGCCGGAGCGGACCATGCATTTGGGGCAGTGGATGAACGCCCGCTCTACGTGGACGGCGACCGCCAGCTCCGGCACCTTGCCCTGCACGGCGAGGGATTCGCGCAGCGCCCGGTCGCGCACGATGCGGGCGGTGCCGCCCACCCGCAGCGTCTCGGTCTTGCCGGGGATGACGAAGATCAGCCCGATCCGCGGGTTCTCCAGCAGGTTGCGGAAGCTGTCGGCGCGGCGGTTGCCGGGCCGGTCGGGGATCGCCAGCATGGTGTCGTCGAGGATGCGCACGAAGCCGGCCGGGTCGCCCTTCGGCGAAAGGTCCAGGTGCCCGTCGGCGCCCGCCGTCGCCATCACCAGGAAGGGCGAGCGGGCGATGAAGGCGCGGCACACCTCGTCGAGCCGGTCGATCACCTTGTCGCGGACGGCCTTGTTGGGCGCGCCCAGCAGGTCGCGGACGTCCTCGAACGCGCCGACCACGTCGGTGAAGCGGGAAAACGGGTCTTCGGCGGCAGGGGTCATCCTGTCCTCATTTCGACACGGTGCTCAGGCGCCGGGGAACGGTCTTGTTGGCACATGTCAAGAATCGGAGGAGCATCATCCATGAGGGTTTGGATTTTGCCTCGTTCGGGAACCTGCGTCACCTGCCGATCCGGGCGACCGCCATTGGTGCCGTGGCTCCTATTTGTGGATCTTATCCCCGGGCCGCCAACGACGAGGAATGCCATTCTCGATTATTATGATAGGGACGGCTTCAGCTTCCTCATTTTCCAAATGTCCTTCCCCTTCCGTCGCATACAGGCTGGGCTTCCTTTGAGCATTGCGGTTCGGTACAGGTTGGCGCTGCGCCGCAGAGGCTTTCTTTGCCAGCTTCCTTCTCTCCTTCTCCGCAAGACATTTCTGCAGGTTCGATTCCCACTCGATCACAGCATTCTGAAGAGCCAGCCATCCGGCGTCCGAAATGTTGTTTCGCTGATTCCGAAAGTCATGCTCGCTGACAGCGAGTTGCCGCTCGCAGAACTGTATCTCGTTGAGCAGCTCATCGTCGGATAGTTTCTTGAGGTCTTGCTGTCTCATCGCTTCGAATCTCCTTTATAAAAACCTGCTTTTGGCAGGTGCCGCGATTTCTTCGTCTCTCAGCGCAGCACCGCCAGCCGGCGGTAGGACAGCGCCTCGGCGATGTGGGCGCGCCCGACGCGCTCCGCGCCGGCCAGGTCGGCCAGCGTCCGGGCGACGCGCAGCACCCGGTGGTAGCCGCGGGCGGAGAGCTTCAGCTTCTCGGTGGCCTGGACGAGCAGGGCGCGGCCGGCCTCGTCGGGCGTGGCGGCCGCTTCCAGCACCTCGCCGTCGGCCTGGGCGTTGCAGCGCGTGGCGGCGCCCAGGCCCTCGTAGCGCCCGGTCTGCACGGCGCGGGCGGCGGCGGCGCGGGCGGCGACCTCGGCCGAGCCCTCGGCGGCCGGCGGCAGGGCGAGGTCGGCGGCGGCGACCGCCGGCACCTCGATCTGCAGGTCGATGCGGTCGTAGAGCGGGCCGGAGATCTTGCCCTGGTAGTCGGCGGCGCAGCGCGGCGCACGGGTGCAGGCGAGCGACGGGTCGCCCAGGTAGCCGCACTTGCACGGGTTCATGGCGGCGACGAGCTGGACGCGGGCGGGATATTCCACATGGGCGTTGGCGCGCGCCACCATGACGCGGCCGGTCTCCAGCGGCTGGCGCAGCGAATCGAGCACCTGGCGCGGGAACTCCGGCATTATGTAGCAACCACACCAAGCCCGGAGACGGGGCGTGATTAGCGCGCGCCGTTTCATCACGTGGCTTATCCGGCCAAGCGTGTTGGCGGTTCTGGCTGAGCGCAAAACGCACCCCAATACTTGGGATACGCCTCTCCAGGTCAACTTCGACGCTATCGATTCTGCAATGAGTCGAGCATCAGGTTCGCCAGATGATCGCGCATAGCCATTGTCAACTCGTCCGCATCATCCTGTGGTTTGGTCGACGCCAAGAGCAGGTTCCTAACGCCATCCATCGTAAGGAGCCCCTGTTTTACGTTGATGTAATACAGGTTGATAAGGTGCCCTGCCACGGCATTGCAGAGCGCTGCAACTTCCTTGTTTTCCATGATCGTCTCCCCAAAAGATCGACGATACGGGGCACCCTTGGGGAGAGTCGAGAGCCTGTTCCGACTCCACAATGGCAGGGGGACGGGGCATGATCTGGGCATGGGGTGGAGGGGAAAGTTTCGGATTGTATTGGCGGGCATTTCAACCCCGTTCGTTGTCGTGCTGTATCTCAACATTGAGACGCTGGCACAGTCGTGGGGTTGGGACAGCCTCTTGGTTGAGGCTGCGCAAGCATCTGCCAAACCCTCGTTCTGGGAGCGCGTGATGGACTTCCTTGTCAGTCCGATCATGGCGCTGGTGTCGGTTGCGCTCTTGGCATTCACCGCTGGTGTATGGGTAGACGCGCTGCTCCGAAGGCTCGCGAGAACCGCTCCACCCGCTCCTGCACCCGATACACGGTATGAGAACTTGGGAAGGGGGTGCGAAACGGCCTACACGCGCATAAACAGTTGGCTACATCCTCTTTATGCCGATGGGCCGAGAACCGTGTCAGCGTCCATTGGGGCTCCGCTGTATTCGTTTCTTCTGACACTGCAAAAGGCTGGGATTGTAGCCCCCGTTGGGGTCGATATGACGGACCCAAAGATCGTCGGGCAGATAGGCGATTATCTCAAATTGGTGGGAAGTCTTCTTGTGGCCGGCCATATTGACGAGGCCAAGGACGCCGCGGACCACATGACCGATTCAATCAAGGAACTAGACGCACGTCTGTCGCGCCGATAGCGGTCAGGCATTGCAGCATGAAAGCCGCCGTGAACTTGCCCCGAGACAGCTTGTTCCGCACGTTCACTTCCTTCTCGTCAACGCCGATCTCCCCCAGCCGCTCGACGAGCTGGGCATAGGTGACGCCTTTGCGCTTCAGTTCGGCTTTCAGCAGGTTGGCCGCGCGGGCCTCCCAATCCGTTCTTTCCACCATTTGTATCGCCTCTGTGTGAAAAAGTAACACATACGATACATATGCCCTTGTATGGGATACGTCAACGTACTACATTCGTTACTAAGGTAACGGAGACAGTACGAAATGGCCCAACACTTCCTTCTTTCCGCCAAGGCTCGCACGCTTTCCCTCGCGAAGGTGATGCGCCTCTCGGATGATGAAGCGTTCGAGACGTTCAAGGCGATCCGCTGGGCCGACAATGGTGGCGAGCCGTGGTGCCCGCGCTGCGGCTGTGTCGCCGTCTACAGCTACAAGGCCCGCCGCATCTTCAAGTGCAAGGCCTGCCATGCTCAGTTCTCCGTCACCACGGATACGATCTTCGCCAGCCGCAAGCTGGCCCTGCGCGATCTGCTGGCCGCTATCGCCATCTTCGTGAACGGCGCCAAGGGTCATAGTGCGCTGCAACTGAGCCGCGACCTGGATTGCCAGTACAAGACGGCCTTCGTCCTGGCGCACAAGCTGCGCGAGGCGATGGAAGCAGGCAATGCCGGCCGCATCCTGTCCGGTGACGTGGAGGTTGATGGGGCCTACTTCGGCGGCTACGTCC
This sequence comes from Alphaproteobacteria bacterium, assembly GCA_016124315.1. GTDB lineage: Bacteria > Pseudomonadota > Alphaproteobacteria > SMXS01 > SMXS01 > RI-34. Next base: position 68,773 of record WGNW01000010.1, on the reverse strand, counting down.
GCCCGGAGAACCGCAAGGCCGACCGTCGCGACCGCAGGAAGGCTGAGAACCAGACCGGCAAGCGCCGTGTCGTGGTGGTCATGCGGGAGCGCAAGGGCCACACCCTGCCGTTCGTGTTCAAGTCTGAGGATCAGTCGGTCCCGACCATCCGCGAGCGCGTCGCTACCGGCTCGACCATCTATGCCGATGAAGCGTCATCTTGGGATGCCTTGCACGCCGTCTATGAGACGAAGCGCGTCAACCACTCCGTCACGTTCAAGGACGTGGACGCCTGCACCAATCAGGCCGAAAGCTACTTCTCCCGCCTGCGCCGTGCCGAGTTCGGCGTTCACCACCATATCAGCGGCGTCTACCTCTACCAGTACGCCAATGAAATGGCGTGGCGCGAGGATCAGCGCCGGGTCAGCAATGGCGACCAATATCTGATGGTTGCTGCCGCTGCTATGGCGTCCCCGGTTTCGCGGGTCTGGAAGGGTTACTGGCAGCGGGCGCAATAGGTAGTAGAGGGTGCTGTCCTAATTAGGGACGGGGTGTCCTAATTAGCCGAACTGCAATTTAACGTACGGCGGTCTGAATGCTGCTTCAGTTCAACATTTTTAGGACGTCATGATATTTCGTTAGAAGCTGCTTCAGCGCCTCAATCTCATCCACCCCGACATCGGCCGAAAGCTGAAGCCGACCTCCGATCACCGATGCCGTAACGTTCTTCAATTTTGTTGTGCCAGGCTGGGATGCTGACTTCTCACGATCTGCTGCGGTCTCCACATGCGGAGCCGGAGGATCGACCGCTACTGTTGCCGTGGCGGCTTTAGAAGGCTTTTCGAGCTTATCGACTTTTTCGACTTCCAACATGGGAATACCTGTCGCGCTGCCGATGACCCGAAGATGCGTGGCGTCATCCGAAATCCATTCGACCTGTCGGGCGTCGAATTGCGTCACGCCCGCAGATGTCCACTTCACAAAGTCACCAACCTTGACATTTATCGGATTTGGAGGGACACGATCCCCTGATTCAGCGGTGGTTGTAACCTCGGCTGGCCCGCCCATACTATCCGAATCCGATATCCCTGCATACGCCAGAGATGCACGGAACGCGCCCAAAACCTCATCGGCGGCAGTTGGGCTGTAGGGCGCATTGCCCGCGTCCTGACGGTCTAATGTGAGATATGATTTGATGACGGAATCAGCCAAGCCGTTGGCAGTCTTGTACTTTTCCCACAGTTCGTTGTTAATCATCGGCTTAAGAGCCGCGGTCTTCATAGCCTCTTTACGGCGGGCAGAATTTGGGTCTTCGTCGAGCACTATCCGCCGGCCTAGATCGGTGATCTGAAATTTACGACCCTTGCCGGTCCCACTACTCGTCAACAGTCCGTATTGGATGAGCGCAGCCGCAGCACGCCAGACTTTGCCGTCTCCGGACTTCAGCCCCCAAGCTTCAGCGAGAACCCCAACGCCAACCGAGTGATGGCGCGCCTTCCCATACATCAAAGACAGACGCTCAACCGCTTGCGCCAAGTCGAACATGGGGTAGGGCGGCGAACGCCAACGCTTTTGTTTGGTGTCACCGCTATCGTCATCGTCGGGTGCGTCATTCAAGGTGTGGCTCCTTTCCGCCACCATATGCGCACAGAGTGCCGCAAAGATCAAGTTACACATTATCTCCTTGTGCGATTTTTAACTTGAACCACCGGATAAGGCCACTATAATCGGTCCCAGGCAGCACGGAGAAAGGTAGATGGTCAGGAGGGTGCGAGTTCCAACGCGGCTAGCCGACGCGGAAGGGACCAGGATTATGGAAAGAGCCGCTGCCTCGATCCCCACGAAGGAAAAGGCAGCGGCTCTTGGAATTGGCTCTAAGTTTCCCCGGTAGTCTAACGGTAGGACGCGCGGTTTACAGTCGGCGAGGTCCAGGTCCGAATCCTGGTCGGGGAACCAGAACTCGGTGGGGTCGAGGGTTGCGCTAACAACCCCCGGCCCCTTGATCCAACTCAGGGATGGTCCCCTGCGTAAGATCGCCAAGCCCAATATACGCTCGGCGGGCCATCCCTTCAAGATGAGGGGGTTCCTATGAACATCCTGCCGCGCGAGCATCAGATCGCTGCTATCAGCGCCCTAACCGAAGGGTGCAGCATCCGATCCACTGAACGGCTCACCAGCATTCACCGTGACACCATCATGCGCCTGGGCGTGCGCGTCGGCGAAGGCTGCCGCCGCCTGCACGACGCCATGTTCCGCAACCTGCATGTCGACCTGATCGAGGTCGATGAAATCTGGTCCTACGTGGGCAAGAAGCAGAAGCGGCTCACGACGGCCGATGGCGAGGATAAGGGCGACCAGTACATCTTCACCGCCCTGGACGCGATCAGTAAGGCGATCCTCTCCTACGAGGTTGGCAAGCGCACCATGGAGACGACGCAGACGTTCATTTACGACCTGCGCCACCGGATCACCAACGTACCGCAGATCAGCACCGACGCTTTCCCGGCTTACGAGCAGGCCATCGAATACGCGTTCGGCGACGACTGCCACTATGGCCAGATCGTGAAGAAGTATGTAGGCGAGCCGCCGGTAAATGCGGCCCGGCGGTACTCCCCCGGTGTCGTAGTAGGCGTATCCAAGCGCCGGGTGCGGGGCTTTCCGGTAGGCATGAACGTCAGCACCAGCTACGTCGAGCGCAGCAACTTGACCATGCGTATGCAATCTCGACGGCTGACCCGGTTGACGAATGGCTTCAGCAAGAAGCTGGAGAACCACAAGGCCGCGATTGCCCTGTTCGTCGCGCACTACAATTTCTGCCGGGTGCACGAAAGCCTGCGCGTCACCCCGGCAATGCAGCTAGGCGTGACCGATCATATCTGGACGATTGGCGAGCTGGTCGACGCTGCGGTGAATGGCGAGTTGCCGAACACCCCGCCCTCGCGCCAGGTCGGCGGCTTCTGGGTAATCGACGGCGGGTTGTCCTAATTTGAGGGGCCGGGTGTCCGAATTAGGACAGCACCTAGTAGAGGCTTTTGGGCGCACCGGTAGACAACAATACGGGTGGCACGCTATAAGACTCAGTGCCCAGAAATGCGAAAAGCCGGATGTCCCCACATCCGGCCTTCCATTTCGCAAATCCGGGCAGTGTGCGCCGCCAAGGATCCGAATAACGAAGCCATGCATACAGGGTGGCTGAATCCTTGTCAAGGCGGCAGTTTGTTGCAACCGCGAAACAAGGATTCGCATCAATGACCTCACCTAAGGCCCCTTCTCCGAAGGGAAATTCACCTTTCGTTCTCCGTGGAAAAACCATCCGTGAGGACGAGAACGGCCTCGTCAATCTGAGCGACATCTATCAGGCAGCAGGTAAACCAAATAACAAGCGCCCAGCTCAATGGGGTCGCTTGGACACTGCAGTAAACTTCATTATCGCCGTCCATGAAAGGGTTGTGGGAAAATCCCACAAGGGCGCGAAAATGACAATGAAACCAGTGTATTACACCAGTGCCATCGGTACGTATGGTCATGCACTGATCGCCGCATCCTACGCTGCCTATTTGAGCCCCAAGCTCGCCATCGAGATGAAACAGGTCTGGCTGCGCTACCGCGCAGGCGACCCGACCTTGGCGGACGAAATCCTCGAACGGGCAACGGACGAGGGTAACGAGTGGGCAGCAACTCGGGCACTCGGTCGGGTGAAGCGCAACGAGTACACGCAAGTGCTGTCTAAGCACGAAGTCGAGCGCTTCGGCTATGGCAACTGCACGAACGCCGTTTACACGGAAGTGCTCGGTGGTACCGCAAAGCAGCTTAGGGCCAGACTCGGCGTGCCAAAATCCGGCAACCTGCGTGACAAGCTGACCACGGACGAACTGGTGTTCGTCATGGCGGCCGAAGTCCTGGCCAAGCAGCGCATCAACGATGAAGACCCGCGTGGCAATGTTGCGTGCGAACGCGCAACGAAGCGCAGCGCGGCCTTCATCAAGAAGGCCATCATGGCGGACCAGCAGGACCGCAAGCCTAAGATGATCTAGGGCTTTGGGGAGTTGGTGTTACCGCACCAACTCCCACCCCTTGTACTCCCCCGGCTGCGGCACCTCCCGCACGAAGCCCTTGGCTACCAGCTTGTAGAGGCAGGCGCCCACGCGCTTCCTGAGCAGCACAATGGCCCGCTGGTCGTTTTGGTCCATCCCGCGCGAGGATGCCACTGAGCGGGCAATGTCGAGCGACGTAACCGGCTCTGAGGCGTTGCGGAGGCAGTGCAGCACATGCCGCTGCATCTCACCCTTGTAGGCCGCGTGGCGTGCCGGGTACTGGCGCGGCTTCACCAATGACACATCGGCCTGCGGGTCTATGATCCTGATGGCGTGGTCAATGTGGTCCAGGTCCATGACGAGCTGCTGCAACTGGCGCTGGGTGTGCTCTATCTGCCCCGCGAGTTCGGCCCGCTTCTTCATCAGGCCCGAGAGTACGTGTTCGTTTTCCATGGCCGGATTCTAGGCTTTCTGCCAGAATCAGGGTGCCCGAGGCTTGGTGTGCTTGCTACATAATGCCGGGGAACTCGGGCAGCTCGTCGAGGAACAGCACGCCGTTGTGCGCCAGCGACACCTCGCCCGGCCTGGCCCTGAGCCCGCCGCCCACCAGCGCCGGCATGGAGGCGGAATGGTGCGGCGCCCGGTAGGGCCGCAGCCGCGAGATGCGCCCGCCGTCGAGCTGGCCGGCCACCGAGGCGATCATCGAGACCTCCAGCGCCTCGGCCGGCGACAGCGGCGGCAGCAGGCCGGGCAGGCGCGCCGCCAGCATGGACTTGCCGGAGCCGGGCGGGCCGACCATCAGCAAATTGTGGCCGCCGGCCGCCGCCACCTCCAGCGCCCGCTTGGCGGCCTCCTGGCCCTTGATGTCGCGCAGGTCGGGCGCGTCGTTCGGGCCCTCGGCGATGCGCGGCTCGGGCGCGGCCAGCACCTGGGCGCCCTTGAGGTGGTTGACCAGCGCGATGAGGTTGGGCGCCGCCACCACGTCGACGGTGCCGACCCAGGCCGCCTCGGCGCCGCAGGCGGCGGGGCAGATCAGCCCAAGGCCCTCGTCGCCCGCCTTCAGCGCCGCCAGCAGCACGCCGGAGACGGCGGCGATCGAGCCGTCGAGGCCCAGCTCGCCCAGCACGCAGTAGCGGTCGGCCACGTCCGACGGCAGCACGCCCATGGCCGCCAGCATGCCCAGCGCGATCGGCGGGTCGAAATGGCTGCCCTCCTTGGGCAGGTCGGCCGGCGCCAGGTTGACGGTGATGCGCTTGGGCGGCAGCGACAGGCCGATGGCGGAAAGCGCGCCGCGCACCCGCTCGCGGGATTCGGCCACCGCCTTGTCGGGCAGGCCCACCAGGTTGAAGGCGACGGCGCCGCCGGTCATCTGCACCTGCACGTCCACCAGCCTCGCCTCGATGCCGAAGAATGCGACGGTGCTGATATGAGCGGTCATGCGTCCCCGGAACGCCGGCTTAATCCGCCAGCCATCTTACGGGTACGAAGGGGGAACGCAACGACTGAGGTGCCTGAACCCTCTCTCGACGTCATACCCGGACAAGCCGGGCACGACCAGGAAAGTGGGACCGCCTACCGCGTCGGCCTGGCCGCGTCGAGAATCCTGCGGCCGGCCTCGGCGGCCTTCCTGGCGCGCTCCAGGGCCGGGACGCCCGCCTGCTGGCCAGTGAGCGACGGCACCTCCACGTCGAAGGGCACGGCGGCGGGCGTCGCCTCCACCAGGGCGCGGATCGGGAACACGCCGTCGCCGGGGACCATGCGGTCCATCGCCTCGGGCAGGTAGTCGGCCTGCACCGACATGTCCGGGCCGTCGCAGAGCTGGCCGTAGCTGAACAGCTCGGCGGGCACGGCGGCCAGCTGCTCTGCCGTGCCGCCGGTGCGCACCACGTGCAGGCAGTCGACGGCGATGCCGACATTGGGCCGGGCGGCCAGCTCGACGAAGCGCACGGCGCGGGCGATGGAGTTGCATGCCGGCGTCAGGCCCATGAACTCCAGGCCGACGTCGAGGCCGCGCTCGGCGGCCAGGTCGGCCAGCGCCGCCAGCCTCGCCGCGGCGCGCATGTCGTCCGGGTCGTGGATGTGGGTCACCAGCCGGTGGGCGGAGAGCTCGGCGCCCAGGTCGAGGGCGGCGCGGAAGTCGGCCACGTCGGTGTCGGCCATCAACGGGAAATACTCGATGTTGCTCACGCCGACGCCGGTGTCGGCCATGCGGGCGCGCATCTCCCCCAGCATGGCGCGGGTGACGGCGGGGAAGGGCACGTTCGGAGTCGGCAGATGCACGAACACGCAGGCGTTGGCGCATCCGACCTCCGCCGCGATCGACAGCAGGTCGGGCGGCGAGGCTTCCATTGCGGTGATCTGGTGCAGCGCCAACGGTCTCACGGTCGTCTCCCTCCCCGGTGAACAGGCGGGCAGCATAGCCGCTCGGCACGGCCGGCACGAGTCAGTCGGCGGCGCCCTTGCGCATGTATGAGGGCGGCGGCGGCGAGCGCGGCACCTGGGGCGGCCAGAGCGGCAGCAGCGCCGCCGGCAGGGCGGCGGCCATGGCCGCCGCGCGCGCCGGGCCGGCGTGGCGGGCGAGCACGGCGAAGACGTCCGCCGCCGCCGACTCCGGCGGGATCACGTGCGGCGCCAGGTGCGCCGCGAGGGACGCGGCGAAGTCGCCGGCCGAGGCGAGCGGCGCCGGCGGCGCCGGCCGCCACTTCTCCAGGAAGATGCCGCGGGGCAGCGGCGGCAGGGAATCGGCGAATCCGAGCACTGCCTCCGTGCCCATGTGGCGGCGCAACTCCTGGAACACGCCGCGCATGATCGCCTGGGCCTGGTTGTGGGTCTGCAGCAGGGCGGTCGCCTTCAGGTCGGCCAGCCAGTCCTGGTAGTCCTGGGAGGCGTACTCGACCTCGGCGGGCTGGGTCACGGGCGCGCCCTCGCCGGCGTCAGGGAAGGTCGCGGCCGAGCCAGTCGGCCACGGCGAGCTGCACCTGGGGATTGCGGCAGATGGTGACGTGGCCGCCCTCCACCTCCACCTCGTGGCAGTCGCTCTCGGCGCCCTTGCACGTCTCCCAGGCGATCAGGCCGTCGTCGCGGGTGTAGACCGCCATGGTCGGCACCGGCAGCGGCAGGGCGTAGCGCGCCGCCGACAGGTCGGGGGCGTAGAACGGCGACAGCAGCCGCACCACCGGCTCGAGGGACGAGGCGGTGGGAAAGCGCACCGGGCTGCAGATGGTGGCGAGGCGGCGGATGCGGTCGGGGAAGTCGTGGGCCAGGTTGCGCACCAGCACGCCGCCCATGCTGACGCCCACCACGCTCACCGGGCCGCCCTCGCGTTCGTTGAGTTCGGCCAGCCGGTCGGCCAGGCCGCCCACGAGGCGCGGCGTCGGGCCCCAGTTCACGCCCAGCGCCCAGCCCTCGGCGCGGTAGTTGCAGCCCTCGAGGAAGGTCCGAAGGTCGGTGGTGAAATTGTCGTTGGTGAGCAGGCCGGGCACCACCAGCACCGTGTGGCCGCGGCCATCGGGCAGGTCGTCCTGGGGAAGCGCTTCGGGGCGGTAGGAGAATGCCGACTGGAACTCCCGGTGCAGGTCCGCGTAGGTCGGACCCTGCACGCTGCCGGAATTGTCGAACACCCCACTCAGGTCCATCGCCGCGCTCCTCAGCTACAAGATATTGGGTTGTTTTGGCGAAACAGCAACGGAATTCGCAGGGGTCCGGTTCCATCGCGGCCCGGCGTGAACGCGCCAATCGGTCAGCGGGCTTTGTTCGTCACCGGCCGGGTGCCGGCTCGCCGTTGAGCGGCTGGGCCAGGGTCTGGTCCATGATCGTGCCGACGGCGGCGGAAAATCCCTGCACCTCGTCCACCGTCACCGGCCGGTCGTCGAGCAGGCGGCGCGCATAGGCCTGGTCGGCCTGGTGCAGGCGGCGCAGATAGGCGAGGAACACCATCTTCACCCGCATCAGATGATCGACCGACTCGCGCACCTGCTTGCGCGGGTTGGCGATCAGGACGCCGTAGACGATGCCGAGCACGCCGGTCCCGCCGGCGACGCCCACGCCCGCCCAGCTGCTCAGGTCGCCCTTCATCAGCAGTGCGTAGCAGGCGCTGCCCAGCAGCAGCAGCACGCCCGTGGAGAACACGGTCACATCCATGACGACGGCGAGGTGGAAGCCGCGCTGAGCCTCGCGTACCGAGGTTTCGAACAGCTCGCGGATCTTCTCCTCGGCCTTTTCCAGCACGTCCGAGTACTGCTTCATGACGTCGGCTCGCGCGCGCAGCTTCTGGAACGCGACGGCGCCGCCCAGCTCGGCGAGCAGCGCGCGGGCCGCTTCCTGCTGGCGCGGCGCGCCGACGCCCATCAGCGCCTCCAGCTCCTCGGCGACGGCGTCGCGGTCGAGCCAGCGCAGCGCCCGGCCATACGCGATCAGCCCGCCGTCGTCCGAGCGCGCCGCCGCCTCGGTCACCCGCGTGACGGCGACGCCCAGGCCGAGGATGCGCTCGAGCGCGCGGGCCGCCTCGCGGACCACGGCGGGATTGTCGTCGGCCAGCTCCTGGACGAGCAGCGGCGCGGCACTCTCGACCCGCAGGTTGCCCAGACCGTTGATCGCGCCGGTGCGCATGCCGTCCTTCCAGGGCGCGCCCTGCATGGAGACGACGGCGGCCGACAGGATCTGGGCGGCGGCGGTCGCATGGTTCCACTCGGCTGGGACCCGGCCCAGCGCCATGACCGCGTCATACGTGACGTCCGAATAGTCGCCGCCGCGGACGATGTCGCAAAGCGCCGGCACCGTGGCCTGCAGCGGAACGATGCGGAGCGCACGCAGCGCGAACCACGTCTCGTCGCCGTCTGATCCGAGCGCCTTGCGCACCTTGGCAAGCGCCTTCCGGTCGCCGCGCGAGGCGAGGAAAGCGTCGGCGAGAAGCGATACCAGCGGATCTGCCAGATGGGCGGCCGCCTTGCGCGCAGCCTCCTCGACCACCGGGCTGCCGCAGAAGATCAGCCCTTCCAGCGCCCAGTAGCGCGCCCAGTGATAGGGTTCGCCTTCCTTCTCCACATGGGCGGCCGCCATGGCGGTGGCGGCGTCGTCCCCCAGCGAGAGGCAGGCGAGCACGCCCACCAGCCAGGACCGGGTCGCCCGAATGGACTCGTCCTCGTTCTCGTCTTCCTTGCCGGCCGCGAACGGGCCCGAGATTCCCTGCATGAGCAGCGCGCGCAGCGCGCCGCGATCGACGCCGCTGCCGGGCGCGGTGGCGATCTCGCGGGCCTTGTACTTGTCGCTGGCGCGCTCCCCGACGAGCGCACGGTAGATCGATGCCGCCAGCCGGGCGCCATCCTGCACGGTCGCCGCATCCATGATGCGCCTCCCCCTCCGGGCCCCCAGCCGGGCAATGATACTCTGTTCCGGGTGCGTTAGGAACCGCGCGCGCCGGGCCGGTGCGGCGCTATCGTCTTGCGCGCCGCGCCTCGATGGCGTCCCAGATCAGGCCGGAGAGGTTGGCGCCGTCGAACCGGTCGATCTCCTGGATGCCGGTGGGCGAGGTGACGTTGATCTCGGTGAGGTAGCGGCCGATCACGTCGATGCCGACGAAGATCAGGCCGCGTTCCGCCAGCGCCGGGCCGATGGCCTCGCAGATTTCGTGCTCGCGCCGGGTGAGGGACGACTTCTCGGCGCGGCCGCCCACATGCATGTTGGAGCGGCTCTCGCCCGCCGCCGGCACCCGGTTGATGGCGCCCACCGCCTTGCCGTCGACCAGGATGATGCGCTTGTCGCCGAGCCGCACCTCGGGCACGTAGCGCTGCACCACGATGGGCTCGACGTAGAACTGGGTGAACATCTCGAACAGCGAGTTGAAGTTCTCGTCGTCCTCGCGCACCCGGAACACGCCGGCGCCGCCGTTGCCGAACAGCGGCTTCATGATGATGTCCTTGTGCTCGGCGCGGAACGCCTCGACGTCGCGCTTCGAGGCGCTGATCAGGGTGGGCGGCATCAGCTCGGGGAAGCGGGTGACGAACAGCTTCTCCGGCGCGTTGCGCACATGCATGGGATCGTTCACCACCAGCGTGTCCGGGTGGACGTGCTCCAGCAGGTGGGTGGTGGTGATGTAGTCCATGTCGAAGGGCGGGTCCTGGCGCAGCAGCACCACGTCGAAGGTGGCGAGGTCGATCACCTCCTCGGCGCCCAGGGTGAAGTGGTTGCCGGGCTCGCGGCGCACGGTCAGCGGATGGGCGCGGGCGACCACCCGGCCGTGGACGAAGCTGAGGTCGCGCGGCAGGTAGTAGTAGAGGCCGTGGCCGCGGCGCTGGGCCTCCAGCGCCAGCGCGAAGGTGCTGTCGGCGCTGATGTTGATGCCCGCGATCGGGTCCATCTGGATGGCGACGGCCAAGCTCATTCCGGGCTCCTAGTCATATCCCCAAGCGCCGGGACTATGGGTCGGCCAGCCGCCCGGCGCAATCGTCATGATGTCGAAGCGCATGTCGAGCGCGGCCCAGCGGGGATGGGCGGCGACGAAGATCTCGGCGGCGCGGCGCACCCGCTTCTGCTGCCGCGGCGAGACGGCCTCCAGGCCGGCGCCGTGGGTGGCGCGGGCCTTCACCTCGACGAACACCAGCAGCCGGCCGCGCCGGGCGACGATGTCGGCCTCGCCCGACGGCGTCTTCCAGTTGCGCGTCAGGATGCGGTAGCCCTTCAGCCGCAGCCACCAGGCGCACAGGGTCTCGGCCCGTCTGCCGGCGGTCCAGGCGCGGCGCCGCTCGGCGGTGCCGCGGCTCATCGCCCGTCCCGTTCCTTCGACAGCTCGACGGCGCGGGCGTAGACCTCGCGCCGCTTGCGGCCCGTCATGTAGGCGACGGCGCTGGCCGCCTCCTTGACGCTGAGGTCGCGCAGCGCCGCGCGCAGGGCCGAATCCAGGTCGGCGGCACCGGCGTCCGCCTCGGCCGGCGGGCCGATCACCAGCACCACCTCGCCGCGGGGCGGCCCTTCTTTCCGGTAGCGCTCGGCCAGTTCGGCGGCGCTGCCGCGCACCGCCTCCTCGAACCGCTTGGTGAGCTCGCGAGCCACCACCACGGGACGGCCGGGATCGAGCGCCGCCAGGTCCGCCAGGCAGCCGGGCAGCCGCCGCGCCGCCTCGAAGGCGACGACCGTGCCCGGCAGGCCCAGCGCGTCGGCGAGCGCCGCCTGGCGGCCGGCGGCCTTCTCGGGCAGGAAGCCGGCGAAGCTGAAGCGGTCGGTGGGCAGCCCGGCCAGGCAGAGCGCCGCCAGCACCGACGACGGACCGGGCACGGGCACCACGTCGAGTCCCTCCGCGACGGCGGCGCGCACCAGCTTGAAGCCCGGATCGGACACCAGCGGCGTGCCGGCGTCGCTGGCCAGTGCCACCGCCTCGCCCGAAGCGACCCTGTCCAGCAGCCGCCGCCGGTCGCCGTCGCCGCTGTGGTCGTCGTAGCGGACCAGCGGGGTTGCGATGTCGTAACGGTCGAGCAGGCGCCGCGTGACGCGGGTGTCCTCGCAGGCGATCACGTCGGCGCCGCGCAGCACGTCGCGGGCGCGCAGGGTGATGTCGCGCAGGTTGCCGATCGGCGTCGCGACCAGATAGAGGCCCGGCGCGAGTTTGACTTGGCCTTCAGGGGCTTCCATAGTCGTCCGGCACTCCTGCTCACCCTCGACCAGGTGCCCACGACGCGAGCCGACCATGACCCTGAAGCGCCTGATCAGATCCCATCTTTGCCCGCTTTTCCTGATCGTCGCAATGATGCCATTGGCGGCGTGCGGTGCCAGCATGCGCCAGGAGGTGCGCGCCGCGCCGCCGCCTCAGCAGGTGGCCGCGCTGCCGCCGCCGGTGGAGGCGCCGCCGCCCGCGCCGCCGCCCAAGCCCGACAAGTACTACGGCGAGCACATCACCAAGGTGGGCCTCCTGCTGCCCTTGTCGGGGCCCAACGCGGCGCTGGGCGAGGCCATGCGCGACGCCGCCCAGCTCGCCCTGTTCGACGTCGGCGACCCGACCATCGTGCTGCTGCCGCGCGATACGGAATGGTCCGGGGGCGCCGCCGGCGCCGCCCAGGATGCCATCGACGACGGCGCGCAGGTCCTGCTCGGCCCGATCTTCGCCGACGCGATCCGCGCCGCCGGCCCCGTCGCCCAGCAGTTCAGCGTGCCGCTGATCGGCTTCTCCACCGACCGCACGGTGGCCGGCAACGGCGTCTACATCATGGGCTTCACGCCGCAGCAGCAAGTGGACCGGATCGTCAAGTACGCCATCGACCAGGGCTACAAGCGGCTCGCCGCGCTGGTTCCGGAGTCCGCCTACGGCACCATGGTCGTCGAGGCCCTGCGCAGCGCCGCCGGCCGTTATGGCGGCACGGTGGTGGATACGGAGACGTTCCAGCCGAACGAGGCCGCCCTGGCCGACCCGGTGGAGCGGCTGTCCCGGCACCGGGTGGAGATCGCGCCGCCGCCGGACGCCAGTCCGCCGCCGGCGATGCCGGGCGAGCCGCCGGCCGAGCCGCAGCCGGTCTACAAGTACGATTTCGACGCGGTGCTCATCGCCGCCGGCGGCGGGCTGCTGAAGACGCTCGCGCCCATGCTGCCGTACTACGACATCGACCCGGACAAGGTGAAGTTCCTCGGCACCGGCCTGTGGGACGACGCCTCGCTGAAGAGCGAGCACGAACTGGCGGGCGCCTGGTATGCGGGGCCGCCGCCGCAGGCGGGCACGACCTTCACCCAGCGGTTCCAGACGGTCTACGGCGAGACGGCGCCGCGGGTCTCGACCATCGCCTACGACGCGGTCTCGCTGGTGGCGGCGCTCAAGAAGCTGCGGCCGGAGCGGCCGTTCAGCCGCGAGGCGCTGACCAGTCCGACGGGCTTCTCCGGCATCGACGGCGTGTTCCGCTTCGGACCGGACGGCGTCGCCGACCGCGGCCTCGCGGTGGTTCAGATCAACCCGTCGGGCGCCGACGTGGTCGACCTGGCGCCGCAGGAGTTCGGCACCTCCTACGCGCAGCCCTGAGGCCGTCGATGCGGTTGTCGGCTCCGTGGGTTCCGCAGTAATCTCGGGTCGACGCCGAGGGGGCTGGCGGGATGGCTGAAAGCACGGGACTGAGCGGGTCTGGGTCCGGCTGGCGGGTGGAGCAGGTCTTTGCCCGCCGCTGTCAGTGCTGGCCCGACCGCCCCGCCGTCGAACTGGCCGACCATGTCGTCACCTACGCCGAACTGGAGTTCCTCAGCAACCGGCTGGCACACCGCCTGATCGGCCTGGGCATCGGGCCCGGCGACATCGTCGCGCTGGCGGCGGGCGACGCCGCCGTCTTCGCGCTCGGCAGCCTGGCGATCCTCAAGTCGGGCGCTGCCTACCTGGCGCTCGACACGCGCCATTCGGCGAGCCGCGCCCGCCAGGTTCTGGCGCAGCGCTCGGCCGCCCTGCTGCTGGCGGGCGACGATCTTCCGGACGACGTCGAGCCCGAGGGCCTGCGACGGCTGCGGGACTTCGCCGAACCGTCGGTCCTGCGCGACCATCCGGCGAACGCGCCGCCGCCGCGCGGCGGGCCGGGGGACGCGGCCCATGTCTGCTACACGTCGGGCTCGACCGGCGCGCCCAAGGGCGTCGTCGTGGCCCATGCCGGGATCGAGGGGCTGGTCGAGGATGCCGCCTTCATCGAGGTTCCGCCGGGCTACCGGTTCGCACAGACCAGCACCTTCGCGTTCGACGCGTCGACCCTGGAGGTCTGGGCGACGCTGCTGCACGGCGGCTGCCTTGTGGGCGTGCCCAGGGAGGTGCTGCTTTCGGCCGGCCCGATGGCGGACTTCCTGGCGGGGAAGGGGATCGACGGCCTGTGGCTCACCACCTCGCTGTTCAACGCGATCACAAGCCGCCGGCCCGACGCCTTTCGCACCGTGGACACCGTGGTCATCGGCGGCGAGGCGGCCGACCCGGTCTCCGTCGGACGGGTGCTGAACGGCGGCGCGCCGCCGCGCCGGCTGGTAAACGGTTACGGTCCGACCGAGGCCACCACCCTGGCGACCTGGCACGAGATCACCGCCGAGGACGTCGCCGCCGGCCGCATACCCATCGGCCGGCCGCTGCGGGGCCGGACGGTCGCCGTGGTGGACGCGGAGATGAGTCCGGTGGCACCCGGCGTCGAGGGAGAACTGGTGATCGGCGGTCCCGCCGTCGCCCTGGGCTATCTGGGCGACCCGGTCCTCACACGCGAGCGGTTCCTGCCCGACCCCGCGTCGCCGGGCGGACGGCTTTACCGCACCGGAGACCTGTGCAGGGCGCGGCCCGATGGCGCGATCGAGTTCCTGGGCCGGCTGGACGAGCAAGTGAAGGTGCGCGGCCACCGCGTCGAGCCCACCGGCGTCGCCGTTGTGCTGGCCAGCTTGCCCGGCGTGGAGGAGGCGGTCGTGCTGCCGCGCGAGACCAGCTTCGGCACGCGGGAACTGGTGGGCTTCGTCCGCGGCGCGCGGCTGTCCGGTCCGGCGCTGCGGGAGATGGCGGCGGGCCGGCTGCCCGACTATATGGTGCCTGGCGCAATCCACGTCTTCGATGCATTTCCCCTCAAGGCGACGGGCAAGGTGGACCGGCATGCCCTGCTGGAGGCCGCGGCAGCCGGCTCGATGCCGGCCATCGGCGGTCCGGCGCCGGAGACGGCCGTGCAGCGGGTGCTGCTGGAGGTATGGCAGACCGTCCTGCAGCGGCGCGACATCGGCCTCGACGACGAGTACCGGGCGCTGGGCGGCGATTCCATGTCGATCCTGGAACTGGTGCTGGAGGTCGAGAGCCGTTTCGGCCTGCAATTGTCGGTCGACGACGTGGCCGAACCCACCACCGTCCGCGGCCTCGCGGCGCTGATCGAGGACCGCGGTTCGGCCGGACCGTCGCGGCCGATCGGCGCGCGGACCTTCGTCATCGGCCAGCCCTGGAACATGCTGAAGATTCCCGACGCCATCGGCGATGCCATGAGCGGCGGCGCGCCGTGGCGCCAGCTGCAAATCTCGCCGCTGCTGTTCGGCACCGGCATCCACGGCCGCCTCGAAAGCATGGCCGAGCATCTGGAGGGACAGGTCCTCGCCGAGGGGCCCGGCCCCTACGTGCTCGGCGGCCATTCCTTCGGCGGCCTGCTGGCCCTGGAGACCGCCCAGCGGCTGCGGCGGCGGGGCGAAGAGGTCGCCCTGCTGGTGCTGATCGAAAGCCATTTCGCCGGCCGGCGGCCCTGGCGCGACGAGGCGCGGCTGCTGCTCGACCGGGCGGGGCGTTTCGCGCGCCGGAACTGGCGGGAAAAGGCGAAGCGCATGCGGCGCAAGCTCAAGCTCGCGCTCCATGTCCCGGCCACGCCATCGGAGAGCCTGAGCCACGACCACCGGATCTTTCAGCGCTGCGTCGCCGCGCGCATGGGCTACGTGCCGGCGCCCTATGCGGGACCGGCCATGGTGTTCCGCAGCACCACCAGCGGGCATTTCGACCCGCTGCCGCGCCAGGTCAATCTGGACCGCTGGGCCGAGCTGCTGACCGGCCCCGTGGAAGAGCACCTGATCGAGGGCGACCACATGAGCGTTGTGCTGGAGGCGGGTCCCGTCGCCGCCGTCGCGCGCTGCCTGACAGGCTGGCCGTCGCGGCTGCGGCCCGGCCGTTCAGCGCAGCAGCTGGCGGATGACGGCGTTGAGCACCGGGCGGCCCTGGGCGGTCGCCCTGAGGAAGCCGCCGTCCCGGCGTAACAGCCCTTCCTCCAGCATCAGGCGCAGCGCGGCGGGTGAGGCGACGGCGTCCTCCACCGGCGCGCCGTTCAGCGCCTCCAGCCTGTCCAGATCGACGCCTTCGGACGTGCGCAGGCCCATCATGAGCATCTCGCCCGCCATGTCCTGCGGGGAGAGCGGCGTCGTCAGCTCCGAGCCGTGGCCCTGCGCCTCCGCCAGCGACAGCCAGGTCTCGGGCTTGCGACGCTGGGCGGTGGCGTGGAGTGCGCCGCCGAGTCTGAGGCGGCCATGGGCGCCGGGGCCGATGCCGGCATACTCGCCGTAGCGCCAGTAGGTCATGTTGTGCTGGCTCTCGCCGCCCGGCCTCGCGTGGTTGGAAATCTCGTAGGCCGGCAGGCCGGCCGCTTCGGCCATGGCCTGGGTGGTCTCGTAGAGCTCGGCGGCGGTGTCCTCGTCGGGCAGCACCAGCCGGCCCTCGCGCCAGGCGGCGTGGAAGCCGGTGCCTTCCTCGATGGTGAGCTGGTAGAGCGACAGGTGGTCGCCCGCCATGGCGAGGGCCCGGGCCAGTTCGTCCTGCCAGGCGGCGACGGTCTGGCCGGGGTGGGCATAGATCAGGTCGAAGCTGTAGCGCGGGAAGGTATCGCGCGCCAGCGCCACCGCATCCAGCGCCTGGGCGACGCTGTGGCCGCGCCCCAGCGCCTTCAGGTCGGCGTCGTCGAGCGCCTGCACGCCCAGCGACACCCGGTTGACGCCAGCGCGGGCATAGGCGGCGAAGCGGCCGGCCTCGACGCTGGTGGGGTTGGCCTCCAGGGTGATCTCAGGCGTCCGGTCATAGCCCCAGCGCGCGCCGATGCGCTCGATCACCGCGGCCACCGTCTCCGGCGCCATCAGCGACGGGGTGCCGCCGCCGAAGAACACGCTGGCGACGCGGCGGCCCGGCGTCAGCGCCGCCCAGTGGTCGATCTCGCGCAAAAGGGCGGCGCGCCAGCGGCCCTGGTCCACCTGCTCGCGGACATGGCTGTTGAAGTCGCAATAGGGGCATTTCTGCAGGCAGAACGGCCAGTGGACGTAGACCGCGAATCCCGGCTCAGAAGCAGGCATCGATCAGTTGCCGGAAGGCCGCCGCCCGGTGGCTGATGGCGTGCTTGGCGTCCGGGTCCATCTCGCCGAAGGTGATGTCGTGGCCGTCGGCCCGGAAGACCGGGTCGTAGCCGAAGCCGCGCCCGCCCCGCGGCGGCCACACCAGCGTGCCGTGGACGTGCCCCTCGAAGGTCTCCACGTGGCCGTCGGGCCAGGCCAGCGACAGGGCGCAGGTGAACCAGGCGCGCCGGTCGTCGCTGCCGCTCGCCTCCAGCAGCTCGTGGACCTTCGCCATGGCCACGGCGAAGTCCTTCCCGGGGCCCGCCCAGCGGGCCGAGTAGATGCCGGGATCGCCGTCCAGCGCCGCGACGCACAGGCCCGAATCGTCGGCCAGCGCCGGCAGGGCGGCGCCGCGCGCCGCCGCCAGCGCCTTCAGCTCGGCGTTGGCCCGGAAGGTCGTCCCGGTCTCCTCCGGCTCGGGCAGGTTGAGCTCGCCCGCCGAGACCGCCTCCACGTCGAACGGCGCGAGCAGCGCGCCGATCTCCCGCACCTTGCCGGGATTGTGGGAGGCGACCACCAGCCGGCCGCCGGCGAAGCGCCGCGCCATCAGTCGAGCCCGAGCGCCTGGCGCTGCTTGCCGACCAGCTCGGCGATGCCGCGCTTGGCCAGCGCCAGCAGCTCGAGGAACGCCGATTCGGCGAACGGCTCGTCCTCGGCGGTGCCCTGGATCTCGACGATGCCGCCGCTGCCGGTGAGCACGAAGTTGGCGTCGGCCTGGGCCTTCGAATCCTCGGCGTAGTCCAGGTCGAGCACGGGCACGCCGTTGAAGATGCCGCACGACACCGCGGCCACCTCGGCGCGCAGCGGCACGCCGTCGATCATGCCGTCGGTGGCCATCTTCTGCAGGCACTGGTAGAGCGCCACGTAGGCGCCGGTGACCGAGGCGGTGCGGGTGCCGCCGTCGGCCTGCAGCACGTCGCAGTCGAGGATGATCTGGCGCTCGCCCAGGCCCCGGAGGTTGGTCACCGCCCGCAGGCTGCGGCCGATCAGGCGCTGGATCTCCTGGGTGCGGCCCGACTGCTTGCCGCGCGCCGCCTCGCGGGACGACCGGGAATGGGTCGAGCGCGGCAGCATGCCGTACTCGGCGGTCACCCAGCCGCGGCCCTGGCCGCGCAGGAAGCCGGGCACGCCTTCGTCGAGCGTGGCGGTGCACAGCACGTGGGTGCCTCCGAATCGGGCGAGGCACGAGCCTTCCGCATAGGCCGAGAAGCCCGGTTCGAGGGAGATGGGGCGCAGTTCGTCGGCGGATCGGCCGGATGGACGCATGTGGTTTTCCCCTGTCGGATTGGCTGGCTGGGTTCTATTCCCTGGGGCGGGCGGCGTCCACCCCCGGCACGCCGCGTTGACGCGGTCGCCCTCCTTTCACATATAGTCGGGCATGATGATCGAGGATTTCAACGAGCGCACGCGGATGATCCTCCGCGGCATCGTCGAGGCCTACCTGGAGACCGGCGAGCCGGTCGCCTCGCGCACGCTCGTCCAGCGATTGGGGCTCAACCTGTCGTCGGCCAGCATCCGCAACGTCATGGCCGACCTGGAGGACGCCGGGCTGCTCTATGCGCCGCACACCTCGGCCGGCCGGATGCCGACCGAGCGCGGCCTGCGCATCTTCGTCGACGGCCTGCTGGAGATCGGCAACCTCAGCACCGAGGAGCGCAACGCCATCGAGGGCCGGGTGGCCGCCGGCGGCCAGACCCTCGACGGCGTGCTGCAGCAGGCCTCGGCGCTGCTGTCGGGCCTCTCCCACGCCGCCGGCCTGGTGCTGGCGCCCAAGTTCAACGCGGCGATCCGCCACATCGAGTTCGTCAGCCTCAATCCGGGCCGGGCGCTCGCCGTGCTGGTGACCGAGGACGGCCAGGTGGAGAACCGCATCATGGAGGTGCCCGTCGACATGATGCCCTCCACCCTGAGCCGTGCCAGCAACTACCTGAACGCCCGGCTCAACGGCCGCACCATCGACGAGGCCAAGGATCTGATCCACTCCGAACTGGCGCTGCACCAGGCGGAACTGGACGAGCTGTCGGGCAAGGTGGTGGAGGATGGGCTCGCCATCTGGACCGGCCCGGTGGACGGCGAACAGACGCTGATCGTGCGCGGCCAGGGCAACCTGCTGGAGAACCTGCAGGCGGCCGAGGACCTGGAGCGTATCCGCCGGCTGCTGGAAGACCTTGAAAACAAGCGCGAGTTCATCCATTTGCTGGACCTGGCGAAGGAAGCCGAGGGTGTGCGCGTGTTCATCGGCTCGGAGAACCAGCTGTTCAGCCTGTCGGGCTCGTCGCTCATCCTGGCCCCTTACGCCAACGAGAAACGCAACGTCATCGGCATTCTGGGCGTGATCGGTCCCACACGGATCAACTACGCCCGGATCGTGCCCATGGTCGACTACACGGCCCGCGTGGTCGGCCGCCTGCTGAGTTGAGGACATGATGGACAACGAACCCAAGCACACCCCGGAAACCGACGCCGACGAGGCCGCCCGCGAGGAGGGCCGCGCCGAGCACCCGGAGGCGCTGGAGGCCGACGCGAGGCTCGCCGAGGCCGAGCTCGAGATCGCCGCCCTGAAGGACAAGCTGCTGCGCGCCGTGGCGGAGACCGAGAACGTGCGCCGCCGCGCCCAGAAGGACGCCGACGATGCCCGCAAATACGCCATCACCGGCTTCGCCCGCGACCTGCTCTCCGTGGCCGACAATCTGGGCCGCGCGCTCGACGCGCTGCCCGAGGGCGCCGAGGGAGATCCGGCGTTCGGCAGCCTGGTGCAGGGCGTGCAGATCACCGGGCGCGAGCTGGCGGCGGTGCTGGAGCGCCACGGCGTCAGGGAGGTCCGCCCCCACGGCGAGAAGTTCGACCACAACCTCCACCAGGCGATGTTCGAGGTGGAGGACGCCGGGCAGCCCCACGGCACCGTCAACCAGGTGCTGCAGGTGGGCTACACCATCGGCGACCGCCTGCTGCGCCCGGCTATGGTCGGCGTGACCAAGGCCCCCGCCAGCGCCGCCCCGGGAAAGTGATCCCGGGCGGCCCCGGCCGTCCGCTGATCGTCATTGCGAGCCCCCGCAGGGGGCGCGGCAATCCAGGGCCACGGGGCTAAGGCCGGTCCAGGTGGCCCCTGGGTTGCTTCGTCGGCTGCGCCTCCTCGCAAGGACGGGGAGGGGGTGTTTTCCGGTCGTCATTGCGAGCCCCCGTAGGGGGCGCGGCAATCCAGCGCCGTGGGTTCAGGCTGTTTGATGTTGCCCTCCGGGTTGCTACGCCGGCTTTGCCTCCTCGCAACGACGGGCATAATTCCTGTGGTAGCCTGCGGCCGAAGGAGGCCCGCCATTGAAGCAGCCTGCCGTCTACATCATGGCCAGCCGGCGCAACGGCACGCTCTACACCGGCGTGACGTCCCACCTCGCACAGCGGGCATGGCAGCACCGCGAGGGTGTGCTGCCCGGCTTCACCCGCCGGTACGGCTGTACGCTGCTGGTCTGGTACGAGTTCCACGTCGGGATGACTGAGGCGATCGCCCGCGAGAAGCAGATCAAGGCCGGCTCGCGCGCCCGCAAGCTGGCCCTGATCGAGGCGGCGAACCCGCAATGGCGGGATCTGTACGACCAGCTCGCCTGAGCCGACCTTCCCGCGCGCTGAAGGGTGAGGCCGTTTCCTCGACCGTCATTGCGAGCCCCGCAGGGGCGGGGCAATCCAGGGCCGCAGGGCTGGTGCGGTGGCCCCTGGGTTGCTTCGTCGGCTGCGCCTCCTCGCAAGGACGGCGGGGATGGGGGCGTCCGCCCCTACCTCCCGGTAAACGCCGGCTTGCGCTTCTCGCGGAACGAGGCGACGCCCTCGGCGTAGTCCTCGGTGGCGAAGCACTTCATCTGCTCCTCGTTGGACGTCTGGGTCGCGGCCGCCAGGCTCTGGCTGAGGCCGTGCCACACCTGCCGCTTGATGATCGCCATCGCGCGCGGCGACGACAGCTCGGCCAGCTCGGCCGCCCGCGCGTGCACCGCCTCGGCGAAGCCCTCGCGGGGCAGCGCTCTGACCAGTCCCATCGCCTCGGCCTCGGCGGCTTCCACCACCCTGCCCGACAGCAGCAGGTCCATGGCGTTCATGGCGCCGATCAGCCGCGGCAGCATCCAGGCGCTGCCGTGCTCGGCGATCAGGCCGCGGCGCACGAAGGCGGTGGTCAGCTTGGCGCCCTCGGCCATGAAGCGCATGTCGCAGTAGAGCGCGAGGCACAGGCCGACGCCCGCCGCCGCGCCGTTGATCGCGGCAACCACCGGCTTGGCCACGCCCAGCAGGTAGGAATAGCGCTGGCCGAAATCGTCGGCCGAGAACGGCGGCTGCACCCGCGGGCGCGGCTTGCCGTCCGGCCCGGGCGCCAGGTCCGCGCCGGCGCAGAAACCCTTGCCCGCGCCGGTGACGACGATCGCCCGCGCCGCGTCGTCGGCCGCCGCCCGCTCCACGGCGGCGCGGAAGGCGGCCTCCATCTCCGGGCTCCAGGCGTTCAGCTTGTCGGGCCGGTTGAGGGTGATGGTGGCCACCCGGTCGGCCACGTCGTAGAGGATGATGCCGGTGTCGCTCATGGGTGCTCCTGCTTTTCGTGACAGGTAGCATAGCAGGCATCGGCGGTGGCACACTGTTCCCTCGCGCATCGCTCAGCATGCGCGGCAGGGGAATGCGTAACAGGTAGCAGCAGATGGATAGCACCGACGACGGCCGCCTCGCCGGCCTCAGCCTCACGGACCATGCGGTCCAGAGCGACCCCTATGACTTCCACGCCCCCGCCGACGACGAGCCCTTCTCCATGGCCGAGCTGCAGAGCGCGCTGGCCAATGGCATATGGCAGTTCAGCCGCCACCCTGAGCTGCAGGACCGCCTGCGCGCCGAGCGCGCCCTTATCAAGCCCTTCTGTGAGGAGGTGATGATGGAGTTGCGGGTGGGCTTTAGCACTTGAAGTCAATCTACCGCTACAGTACCAGGCCTACTACCAAGCCTGAACGCCAAATCAAATATTTACTCGGTACGACTTGTAATGGTTTTCCATCTTCTTAATTGAGTGAAAAACAGGAAACTGGTTCGCTATGACAATCGACCGTGTGAAAGAAGAGATCCGAAGGTTTGCCTCGTCAGATGAGCCGGAGATTATTTGTATCAGTGGTGCGTTGGGGGTGGGAAAGACGTACGCTTGGAAATCATGTATTTCGGAGACTGGCTCAAATTTGGGCATGCCCCGCTATTCCTATACTAGCTTGTTTGGTCTATCATCTTTGGATCAAGTAAAATACGCAATATTCGAATCAACCGTTCCTAGAGACCGGATAAGCGCTGAAGCTTCAATGTCTACCTTAGCGGACGTAGTTGGAGCTGCCGAGGGGATCACTCGAAAATACGCTTGGGTCACCAATCTGGTTCCCGGATTAAGGACTTATTTTGCTACCGCCACGCCAGCCTTCTTTCTTACTGTTAGGAATCAGCTAATTTGTCTCGACGATCTTGAGCGGAAGAGCCGGGGCCTCTCGATCGGGGATGTGCTTGGGCTTGCCTCACTGTTGAAGGAAGAGAAGGGGTGCTCTGTTTCTATTCTTTTAAATAAGGACACGCTTGATGGCGTGGACAAGGAGCAGTTTGATTTGTATTTGGAGAAGGTTGTTGATCGGTTCCTAATTTTTGATCCTAGCCCGCTAGAGGCAAGCGCGCTCGGCGCGCCATCAGATGATATATGGGGGAGTCTAATCAGCGAATTTTGTGTCTATCTTAAAATAAAAAATATTCGTACTATCAGTCATATTCGCAAATTCTGCGATTACATAGCCCCCTACACTAAGAACTTAGACGAAGTGGTAAAGCGCCAGATTGTTCAAACATCTTGCCTTATTTTTTGGAGCATCAAGCAGCCGAACGAATCCCCGTCCTTAGAGTTCATTGTTGAGAAAAAGGGAAAGGTCTTAGATATAGATGGTAGTGCCTTTTCTGAGGTAGAGCGGCGCTGGGAGGAGCTTCTGGATAACTACGGATTCTTCTCAATGGATAGTTTAGATAGTGCAATTTTGAAAGGAATTGAAAGTGGCTACATTGACGAGGAGCTGTTTCAGGGCGAAGTGGCTAAGAATGAGAGCGCCGCTAGGCGAGAGGGCTTGGTCCGTCAATGGCATGAAGCAGTAGACGAGTTTTTTGGAACTTTCAACGGGGGAGATAAGGATGCCCTGTATAATCTATATTATTACTTTAGGGAATGTGCGGAGGTGGTTTCGCCTGGCTACCTGAATGGAGTGATTAAGATCGTGAGTGATCTTGATCCAGATTCGGTGTCGGAACTAATTGATTTCTATATGGAAAGAAATGCAGACAAGCCGGCCGATTTTTTTGATATAGGCAATGCCTTTATAATGGAGAGCGAGGTCCATGAGAAAATTGTGGAAGCGTTCTATCTTAAGAAGATTAGTTTCAAAAAGGAGATGTCTATTGAGGAGGTTCTCCGAAAAATAAGCCAAAATGATGTTTGGTCGCAGGATGAAATGGCGTTCTTATCGTCTAAGGATGAGTCGGAATATTATGATACATTTAAGTCGGCTAGAGATGTGCGGAACATTGTGTCGGGAGCGGTGAGGTTTAGAAATATCATCAATCCCTCTGATGAAATGGAGAAAATCAATGCTGCCGTTGAGGGCGCTCTTATGCGCATTGCAGAGGAGAGCAAGCTAAACAGATTGCGAGTACGTCGCTTCGGGATTGCAATAGAGAGTAAGGAGACTACAGAGGACGGGAACTGAAATTACCATCCTCTTACCTAAAATAGAACCCCGGCGGTACGCCGCGGTTGGGGTTGACGGCGATGGTCTCGTCCACCTCCCGGTACCAGACCGCGCCGAACAGGGTGGCCTCCAGGGCGTCCAGCGCCTCGGCGGTGTCGCCCTCGGCGCGGGCCTGGGCGTACTGCTCCGGGCGGTCGAACCACAGCTCGGCCATGCCGTCCCACAGGTCGAGGAAGCCGTTGCGGCGCACCGCGCCCGCCTCGGTGAAGGCCTCGGAGTCCGGCGGGAAGAAGCCGGTCATCACGTCGAGGCCGGTGCGGAAATTGACGATGTGGCCGCGCAGGCCGGGCAGCCGGGCGGCCAGCGCCGCGTGCCGGCCGGTCCAGATCGCGCGGAACTCCTCGTAGGACAGGCCGTCGGCGCGCTTGGCGAACTGCACCAGCTTGAAGATCTTGCGCTCGGGCCGGCGCACCGGCACGGCGACGTGCTCGTCGATGTGAAACTGGAACGGCGAGCCGTTGTAGAGGTAGTCGCCGTCGCCGCCCACCTCGCCGACCTTGGGGTCGTCCTGCAGGCCGTTCGGGCCGGCGAAGTCCCGTGCGGGGCTCTTGCCCGCCAGGTAGGACTTGAGGTCGTCGAACATCAGCTGGCCCCAGCCGTCCCACATGGCGTCGAAGCCGGCCGGCTCGCCCCGGGTGATCCGGGCGGCGAGCGGCCCCAGGCTCTCGTCCGGCGTCCGGTTGGCGCGCACGTTGAGGATGTAGCCGCGGATGCCCGGCAGCCGCCGCCCGTAGGAATTGTGGTAGCCCACATGGGCGGCGCGGTAGTCGTCATGGGAGAGGTCGGCGTTGCGCCGGACGAAGCCGAAGACCTTCAGCATGGTGGGCTCCTTCGGGTGGTGATGCCGTTCGAGACGGCCCCGAGGGCGGCCTCGGGGCGGGCGGGTTTCAAGCCTGTGCGGGTGGCCGCTGGATTGCTTCGGCGGCTGCGCCGCCTCGCAATGACGGATGGGGAAGCGGTCCCTTCCGCCGTCATTGCGAGCCCCGCAGGGGCGCGGCGATCCAGGGCCGCGGGCCGCGGGCTGGTCCGGCCGCCCGTACCGCTGGCCCCTGGGTTGCTTCGGCGGCTGTGCCGCCTCGCAATGACGGATGGGGAAGCTTTCCCTGGTCGAGACGGATCCCCGGACGAGCCGGGGATGACACGGGAGGGAAGGGCGGGGTGCATGCCCGTCACCGGTAGTAGAAGGCGGGGGCGGGGTCGCGGTTGGGCATGACGACTACGCTCTCGTCCACCTCGATCCACCAGACCGCCTCGAACAGGTGGCGCTCCATGGCGTCGAGGCCGGGGGCGAGCGCCGGGTCGGCGCGGGCGGCGGCGAAGGCGTCGAGGTCGTCGAACCACAGCTCGGCGCAGCCGTCCCACAGGCTGGTGAAGGCGCGGCGCCAGGCGCGGCCCTCGTCGGTGAAGCGCCAGTCGTCGGCCGGGTAGAAGTCGGTGATGGCGGCGTCCTCGTCCGGGTCGCGGAAGTTGACGGTGTAGCCGTGCAGCCCGCGCAGCCGGGTCGCCAGCGCGGCGTGGCCGGTGAGCAGGGCGGTGCGGAAGGCGGCGTCGGGCA
Source organism: Alphaproteobacteria bacterium (assembly GCA_016124315.1). Taxonomy (GTDB): domain Bacteria; phylum Pseudomonadota; class Alphaproteobacteria; order SMXS01; family SMXS01; genus RI-34. The sequence continues at coordinate 43,598 of WGNW01000010.1, read as the reverse complement.
GCGCGGGATTGCGGCGGAAGAACTGCACCAGCTTGGTCAGCTTGCGCTCCGGGCGCTCCACGGGCACCAGCGGATGCTCCTCCACCCGCACGTGGCGCGAGCGGAACTCGCCGGGCCGGCCGGGCACCGGGTCGAACAGGGTGGTGGCGTCCTGCGGCGTGCGGTCGGGGTCGACCGCAAGGCCGCCCTTCATGGCGCGGGTCGGCTCGGGCTCGCTGGAGCCGCGCCATGTCTCGGCGCTGTCGAACCAGACCTCGGGGAAGCCGTCCCACTCGTCGGTGAAGTCGGGCGGCGCGTTCCAGGCGATGTCGTCGTGCAGCGGGCCGATGGTGTCGGCCAGCTCCTGGTTCGCCCAGACGTTGACCAGATAGCCGCGCATCCCCTTCATGCGCCGCGAATGGCCGGAATGGTAGCCGATGTGCCCCGCCCGGTAGTCGTCGTGGGACAGCGTCTCGTTGCGCTTCAGGAACGCGAAAACCTTGAACACGGCAATGTCCTCCCCGCCGCGATTGTTCCACATCGGGCAGGCGGATGCCATGGGGTTGGCGCGCGGCCCCTGGATTGCGTCGTCGGCTGCGCCTCCTCGCAAGGACGGCGAGGGGGGCGCCTCCCCGTCGTCATTGCGAGCCCCGAAGGGGCGCGGCAATCCAGAGCCGTGGGGCTGAGGCTGGTCCAGGCTGCCCTGGGTTGCTTCGTCGGCTGCGCCTCCTCGCAAGGACGGAGAAGAAGGCGCCCCCTTGCGATCGTCATTGCGAGCCCCGAAGGGGCGCGGCAATCCAGGGGCGTGCGGCGAGCCCCTATCCCTCGATGAAGGCCAGCAGGTCGGCGTTGAACTGCTCGGCGTGGGTGCTGGCGAGGCCGTGCGGCGCGCCGGGATAGACCCTGAGGGTGCCCTGGCTCAGCAGCTTCACCGTCTTGGCGGCCGAGGCGGCGAACGGGACGATCTGGTCGTCGTCGCCGTGCGCCACCAGCACCGGGATGTCGATCGACTTCAGGTCCTCGGTGAAGTCGGTCTCGGAGAACTGCTCGACGCAGTCGTAGGCCGCCTTGATGCTGCACAGCATGGCCTGCAGCCAGAACGAGTCGCGCAGCCCCTGGCTGTCCTTCGCACCCGCCCGGTTGAAGCCGTAGAACGGCGTGGTGAGGTCCTTGAAGAACTGGGAGCGGTCGGCGCGCACCCCGGCGCGGATGCCGTCGAAGGCCTCCATCGGCGTGCCCTCGGGGTTGGCGTCGGTCTTCAGCATCAGCGGCGGCACGGCGCTCAGCAGCACCGCCTTCGCCACCCGGCCGGTGCCGTGGCGGCCCAAGTAGCGGGTCACCTCGCCGCCGCCGGTGGAATGGCCGACCATCACCGCGTCGCGCAGGTCGAGCGCGTCCATCAGCGCGGCCAGGTCGTCGGCGTAGGTGTCCATGTGGTTGCCGTCCCAGGTCTGCGCCGAGCGGCCGTGGCCGCGCCGGTCGTGGGCGATCACGCGGTAGCCGCGCTCGCCGAGGAACAGCATCTGGGAATCCCAGGCGTCGGCGCTCAGCGGCCAGCCGTGGGAGAACACGACGGGCCGTCCCGCCCCCCAGTCCTTGTAGTAGATCGCGGTGCCGTCATTGGTGGTGATGGTGCTCATGAAGGGCTCTCCTGGAAAATGACATGGCGAAACAGCGCCGCCCGCCCCCTCCGGAACGGCCAGGAGAATCATGCGCCCGAAAGGTTACGGGCGGAAGGCGGGTGAACGGCGTAGGCGATGCTTCGTCCACTGCGCGTCACGCCCTGCGCGCTTCCCGCCCTTCGCGACGGCCCTGCGGGCTTCCTCGGGGCTAACAGATTGTTATTAAAAGGAAATCCGTTCGTGCTGAGGAGACGCGAAGCGTCGTCGCGAAGCACGGCCGCGGGAAAAGGTCGTGGGGCCGACAGGTGCATCCAGCTCGCATCAAGTGCCGCGCAGCGGCGTATCGAGATGCAGCCACGCCGGATCACTCTCCCTGAGCGGACAGGGAAGGCCCTACCGCCGGCCCTCCAGGTAGTCGTTGAGCACCTCGTGCCAGCGGCGGACGCGGGTTTCCTGGCCGGCCAGGTAGGCGTCGTCGTAGCCCTGGGAGCGCCAGCCGCGCTGCTGGCCCTCGGCCAGCATCATGTCCTGGAAGACGATCTGGCCGTGCATCTCGGGCACGCCGCGGCCCTGGTCGAACACCCGGTGGACGCGCTCGGCCTCCTCCAGCGGGCGCGGTCCGGCCATGGTCTGGGCCTCGTCCACGCCCTCGACCGGGAACACCATGTGCCACAGGTCGAAATAGCACTTGTTGGGGTCGTCCGGATGGGGCTCGGTGCGGAAGAAGATCACGTCGTCGGGCAGGAACGACAGGGTGACGTTGGGGAACACCACATTGTGCGGGCTGTCGGTCAGCTCGGTGGGCGTCATGTGCTCGTAGTGGGCATAGCCCTTCTCGCGCCACTTCTCCTGCTTGGCCTTCTGCAGGTCCTCCCAGCCCTTCATCACCTTGGTCTCGTAGTCGGGATAGCGGGCCGGGTCGATGTCCCAGGCGCGCAGGATGTCGTCGAACGGCACGGCCTCGCCGTCCGCCGGCCGGTCGCGCAGCGACGGGCGGCCGGGCTGGACGATGCGGCCGTGGCCGGCGGGGAACATCTCGAACACCGAGGTCCAGTGGTCCTGGTCGATCCAGGCCGGCACCTGCGGGTGTGCCGTGCGGGTGTGGTAGGACTCGGAGAAGTTCTCCGAGGCGAACTTCCAGTTGGCGTCGAGGGCGATGCGCATGTTGGCGACGCGCACCAGCCGGTCCATGGGCCAGTGCCGGTAGAGGTCCGGCATCGGGTCCAGGTACTCCATCAGCGGCGGCGCATTGGGGTCCATGGTGTACCAGACGAAGCTGCCCCAGGTGTCGCACTGCAGCTCCTTCAGCCGCCGGGTGCCGCAGGGATTGCCCTGGGGGAAGTCGTCGGGGTCGGGCAGGTCGACCAGCAGGCCGTCCCTGCCCCACACCCAGCCGTGATAGGGACAGGTGAACGCGTCCACATGGCCCTCGTCCCAGGCCAGCCGCTGGCCGCGGTGGCGGCAGGCGTTGTAGAAGGCGCGGATGGTGCCGTCGTCCTGGCGCACGCAGATCACCGACTCGTGCATGAAGTCGTGCACCATGAAGTCGCCCGGCTCGGGGATCTCGTTCTCGCGGCCGGCCACGTGCCAGATCCGCTTCCACATGTGGTCCCATTCCTGCTGCATGAAGTCCCTGGAATAGAACCGCTCGCCGGTGATGGGATCGCCGCGCACGTTGCGCGGATCGCCCCCGTCGATGGCCTTCGGATGAACGGTTGGCAGTCCCATGATCGTCTCCCGCGTTGTCTCGAACGCTGCCGGGGAGTGCCCGGCAATACTGACTATAATGTTAGTTTAGGGATGCCCTGACGGCAACGCGAGATTCGGCAGGCGTGATTTCCGCGAGGAAAAAGGGGCGCGGCGGCCGGGGAGGGACCGCCGCGCGAGGCGGGGAACGTCAGCCCATCTCGGCGGGCGCGATCACCATCCACGACACGCCGAACTTGTCGGCGACCATGCCGAAGCCCCTGGCGAAGAAGGTGGGGCCGAAGGGAGTGGCCGGTCGGCCGCCTTGCGACAGGGCGTCGAACAGCGTCCTGGCCTCGTCGACGTCCGGAACATCGAGGGTCAGCGAGATGCCGACGAATCCGGTGCCTGCCCGGCACTCGCCGTCGGTCGCCATCACCGTGGTCTCGCCGACGGTGAAGGAGGAATGCATCACCTTGTCGGCGAGGGCCGGATCGGGCATCGGCATGCCGTCCTGCGGGGGGGCGTCGCTGAAGCGCATCAGCATCTGCACCTCCGCGCCGATCGCCGTCTTGTAGAAGTCGAGGGCCTCGTCGCAGCGGCCGTTGAAGTTGATGTAGGGCTGGACTTTCATCTGGAGTCTCCGTGGACGGGGTGAAACCTGTCGATCGCGATCAGCCGCCGCTGATGGCGGTGAGGATGGTGATCTCCGCGCCGGGTGGCAGCGGCGTGTCGAGGACGGCCTTTTCGCCCTCGACGAAGACGTTGATGTGCTTGCGCACCGCCGGGCGGCTGTCGCACAGCCGGTCGCGCATGCCCGGCCAGAGCGCGTCGAGCTCGTCCATCACCTCGTCGACGCTGGCGGCGTCCAACTCGACCTGCCGCCGCGCGCCGGGAAACAGGGCGACCAGCGAGGCCGGCAGCCAGACGGTGACGGGGCACGGCACGGCTCAGCCGCCGAGCACCATGGTTTCCACCGAATGGATCGGCGGCATGTGCCGGGCGGCGCATGACCAGCTGTCGCCCTCGTCGGCGCTGACGTAGAGCTCGCCGCCATTGGTGCCGAAATAGACGCCGGCCCGGTCCAGCGTGTCGGTGGCCATGGCCTGGCGCAGCACGCCGAAGAACGCGTTCTGCTGCGGCAGGCCGTTCCGCAGGTCCTGCCACGAGGCGCCGGCGTCGCGGCTGCGCCAGACGGCGGCCTTGCCGTCGGGCACGTAGCGGCCGACCGAGTCGCCGTTGAGCGGCAGCAGGTAGACGGTGTCCGGATCGCGGGGATGGGCGGCGGCGGGAAAGCCGAAGCTGGAGGGCAGGCCGGCCTCGATGCTGCGCCAGCTGCGGCCGCCGTCGTCGCTGGCGTACATGCCGCAATGGTTCTGCTGGTAGAGCCGGTCGGCCGCGCCCGGCGCCTTGACGATGGAATGCACGCACTGGCCGAACTCGGGGTACTTGTGGCCTTCCGGGTTGTAGTCGCAGCGGGTGCCCTGGTTGCGCGGCTCCCAGGTGGCGCCGCCGTCGGCGGTGTGGAACACGCCCGCCGCCGAGATGCCGGTCCAGAGGCGCTTGCCGTCATCCGGGTCGACCACCACGGTGTGCAGGATCAGCCCGGCGCCGCCGGGGTTCCAGTCCTTGCGGGTGGGGTGCTCGCTGAGGCCGGTGACGTGGCTCCAGGTGGCGCCGCCGTCGTCGCTGCGGAACAGCCCGGCCGGCTGGACGCCCGCATAGAGCGCACCGTCGCCCGCCGCCAGGCTCCACACCGACTTCACCGGCTCCTCGCCCGCGGCGTAGGCCAGGCCGTCGCTGGAATGGCTCCAGGTGTCGCCCAGGTCGGTGCTCTTCCATACCGCGGGGCCGAACCATTCGTTGCCGCCGCCGGCATAAACGGTGCCGCTGGCGGGGTCGGCGACCACGTGGTTGATGGGCCACGCCTCGCAGAACGGCCCGCGCAGGGCCCAGTCGCGGCGCGACTCGTCGCTTTTCAGGATGAAAGCCCCCTTCTTGGTGCCCAGCAGCACGACGACGCTCTTGGCCATGACCCTCTCCCTTGGCGGCCGGTCCGGCGGGATTCGCTGGACAAGAAAGGTTGATATCAACATAATGGCGCGATGTCAAACAAAGACGAGCTGCCCTACGACGTCACCCTGATGGTCCGCGACTCTTGCCTCTGCCTCCACGTGCAGCGCGCGGCGCGGGCCCTGGCGCGCCGCTTCGACGAGGCGCTGCGGCCCATCGGCCTGACCAGCGGCCAGTTCTCCCTGCTGATGTCCCTCAACCGGCCGCGCCCGCCCAGCATGGGCAGCGTCTCGTCGCTGCTGGCCATGGACCGCACCACGCTGACCGCCGCCCTCAAGCCGCTGGAGCGGCGCGGGCTGGTGACGGTGAGCGTCGACGGGGCCGACCGGCGCAGCCGGCTGCTGTCGCTGACGCCCGAGGGTCGCGCGCTGCTCGCCGCGGCGGTGCCGGTCTGGCAGGCGACCCACGACGCGGTCGAGGCGCGCCTCGAGGGCATCGGCGCCGATGCGCTTCGCGAGGCCTTGGGCGCCCTGTCGTAGGCCGGCGGGGTTGCCACGGTCCGCGCGGGACGGCACCTTGGTCCTCGACGCAGCAAGGGGGAACGGCATGGCACGGGAGACGGAACTGCTGATCGTGGGGGCGGGGCCGTTCGGGCTGGCCCTGGCCGCCGAGGCCGGCGCGCTGGGCATTCCGCACCTCGTTCTGGGCGAGCCCATGGGCTTTTGGCACCGCCACATGCCGGCGGGCATGATTCTGCGCTCGGCCTGCGACTGGCATCTGGACCCGGCGGGCGAGCACACCATCGAGCGCTTCCTCGAGGAGCAGGGGCTGACGCCGGCCGACGTCGAACCGCTCCGGCTGGATTTCTACCTGCGCTACGCCGGCTGGTTCGCCGGGCGCAAGGGCATCGCACCGGCGCCGGGGATGGTGGCGGCGCTCGGCCGCCTGCAGGACGGCCGCTTCCGCGCCCGGCTGGAGGACGGCGGCGCGATCGAGGCGCGCGCCGTGGCGCTGGCGCCCGGCTTCCGGCACTTCGCCAATGTCCCGGCGGACCTGGCGGAGCTGCTGCCGGCCGGCCGCTTCTCCCACACCTGCGAGGCGGTGGACCTGGCGGCGCTGCGGGGCAGGCGCTGCCTCATCGTCGGCGGGCGCCAGAGCGCCTTCGAGTGGGCGGCGCTGCTGGCCGAGGCGGGCGCCGCCTCGGTGCATGTCTCCCACCGCCATCCCAGTCCGGCCTTCGCGGCGGCCGACTGGTCGTGGGTCGGCCCGCTGGTGGACCGGATGCTGGACGAACCGGGCTGGTTCCGCGAGCTGCCCGTCGCCGAGCAGGAAGCGCTCGGCAAGCGGCTATGGACGGAGGGGCGCGCCAAGGTCGAGCCGTGGCTGGAGACACGCGTGGTGCGCGACGGCGTGACGTTGCTGCCGGACACGCGGGTGGTCTCGTGCGGGCAGACGCCGGACGGGGCGATGGAGGTCGGTTTCGACGACGGACGGAGCGTCACCGTCGATCACGTGATCCTCGCCACCGGCTACAAGGTGGACATGGCGCGCATCCCGATGCTGGCCGCCGGCAACCTGCTGGAGGAAATGGAAATGGCGGCCGGCTTCCCCGTGCTCGACCACCATTTCCAGACCTCGGTGCCGGGACTGTTCGTCACCAGCATACCGGCCACCCGCGACTTCGGGCCGTTCTTCGCCTTCACCATTTCGGTGCGCACCTCGGCCCGGCTGATCGGCCGCGGCCTGGCCGCCCGCGCCGCGGCCTGATCGGCCCTTGTTCGCACCCTGCTTCGCGCGCTTAACTGGGGCGGGAAGACGCGGATGGCGACGGAGGCGGGAATGCCGGACGAAATGCGGGTCACCGACGAGATGCGCGCCATCGTCGGCAAGGTGATGCGGGAGACCGTGTCCTACCCCATCGCCGTCTCGGATATCCGCAAATGGGCGGTGGCCGTCTATTATCCCGAAGTGCCGCCAAGGCTCTACTGGGACGAGGACTACGCGGCGCGCAGCCGCTGGGGCGGCATCGTCGCGCCGGAGGACTTCAACCCCTTCGCCTGGATGACGCGGACGCCGTCGCCGGACGATCCGCCGGTGTCGCAGACCGCCTTCAGCGAGCGGGAGCTGGGCGTCGAGCCGCCGCGCCACCGGGCGCTTCTGCTGACCGAGATCCGCGCCACCCACAGCGGCGTGCGCATGCGGCCGGGCGACGTGATCCGCTCGACCCACAAGATCAGCGGCTATTTCGAGCGGGAGGGCCGCATGGGCCACATGCTCTACACGACCCTGTCCCACGAGCTGTTCAACCAGCGCGACGAGTGGATCCGCACTGTCGACTCCGTGTTCGCGAGGTACTGATGGCCAGCCCCGACACCATCGCCGTGGGCGACGAGCTGCCGGCCTTCGTCCGCGAGGGCACGGTGCACCACTGGAACCGGTTCGCCGCCGCCAACTGCGAGTTCGCCGCCCACCACTGGGACGACGAGGTGGCGCGCCACGAAGGCTTCCCCTCCGCCTTCGCCATGGCGCCGCTGCAGCACGCCTACCTGCACGCCATGCTGCGCGACTGGCTGGGAGAGGACGGGCGCATCGTCGCCGTCGCCATCCGGCTGCGCAGCCCGTTCCTGCGCGGCCGCACGCTGACGGCGGGCGGCCGGGTCACCGGCATCCGCCGCGAGGGCGGGGAGACGTTGGCCGACCTTGACCTGTGGGAGACCGACGAGGAAGGCACCAGCATCGCGACGGGCACGGCGACGGTCGCCCTGCCGGACCGTTCGTAGCCGGGGGAAACCGATGAGCGCCTTTCGTCCCCGCGACCACCTGGAGACCCACGACGTCACCAACCAGCCGCCGCCCTTCGAGGACGTCGACCTGTTCACTTCCGACCGGGCGCTGCGCCAGGCGGTGGAGGCGGCCGGCGCCGACGGCTACGCGGCCCGTCTGGCCACGTTCGGCGCGCGCGCCGGCTCGGCCGAGGTGGCGGAATGGGCCGCCCAAGCCAACGCCAACCCGCCCCAGCTGAAGGCCTTCGACCGCTACGGGCGGCGCATCGACGAGGTGGCCTTCCATCCCGCCTACCACAAGCTGATGGACCTGGGGATCGGCGCGGGTGTCGCGTCGGCGGCGTGGAGCGGCGCGCCGGCGGGCCACGTTCTCCACACGGCGCTCGAGTTCCTGATGGCCCAGGCGGAGCCCGGCGTGTGCTGTCCCATGACCATGACCTATGCGTCCGTGGCGGCGCTGCGGCAGCAGCCTGACCTGCTCGATCGATGGCTGCCGGGGATCATGGCCTCGGCCTACGATCCGTCGTCGCGGCCGGCGGCGGAGAAGGCGGGCGTCACCATCGGCATGGCGATGACCGAGAAGCAGGGCGGATCGGACGTGCGCGCCAACAGCACCAGGGCCGAGCCGGCGGGCGACGGCTCGTGGCGGCTGACCGGCCACAAATGGTTCTGCTCGGCGCCCATGTCCGACGCGTTCCTCACCCTGGCCTACACCGGGAAGGGCCTGACCTGCTTCCTGGCGCCGCGCTGGACGCCGGACGGCGAGCGCAATGCGATCCACGTCATGCGGCTCAAGGACAAGCTGGGCGACCGGGCCAACGCTTCCTCCGAGATCGAGTATCACGGCGCCTATGCGGAACTGGTGGGCGAGGGAGGGCGCGGCGTGCGCACCATCATCCAGATGGTGCACCACACGCGGCTCGACTGCATCCTGGCGCCGGCCGCTTACATGCGCCAGGCGGTCGCCAATGCCCTGTGGCACACCGCCCATCGCACCGCCTTCCAGAAGCGGCTGATCGACCAGCCGCTGATGCGCGCCGTGCTCGCGGACATGGCGCTGGAGTCGGAGGCGGCGACCGCGCTCACCTTTCGCATCGCCCGCAGCTTCGACGAGGGCGCGAGCGACGCACGGGCGGCGCTGTTCTCCCGCATCGCCACGCCGATCGGCAAGTACTGGCTCAACAAGCGGGTCGTCGGGCTGGTCTACGAGGCGATGGAGGCCCATGGCGGCGCCGGCTACGTGGAGGAAAGCGTGATGCCGCGGCTGTTCCGCCAGTCGCCGCTCAACTCCATCTGGGAGGGCTCCGGCAACGTCATCTGCCTGGACGTGCTGCGGGCCATGGGTCGCGAGCCCGACGCGGTCGCCGCCCTGCTCGACGAGCTGGAGCAGGCGCGGGGCGGCCACCCGCTGCTGGACGCCGCCACGGACGGCCTGAAAGAACGCCTGCGGCGGATGCCCGGCGAGCACGAGGCGCGCCGCGTCGTGGAAGAGGCCGCCGTCGCGCTCCAGGCGGCGGTGCTGTTCCGCACGGCGCCGTCCTTCGTGGCGGAAGGCTTCTGCGCGGCACGCCTGTCAGAGAGGCCCGGGGTCGCCTACGGGGCCCTTGCGGCCACGCCCGATACGGACGCCATTCTCGAACGGGCGGCGCCCGCCCGGTAGGGCGGACGGCCGGTCCGTGAGGCCTCCGGCAGCGAGGCCGTTTTCAAGTAAGTGATCATTATCTATGATCTGCTGGCAGGGTCTTGCATAGAAGCGTCGACGGGGAGCGGACGATGGTCGCCATCAGCAGGGTGAAGGAAAGCGTACGGACGCCGGCGGAAAAGGCGCCGGAGCCCAATCTCGGCTCCGAGGTGATCCCCAAGCAACGGTACACCTCGACCGATTTCATGAATCTGGAATGGGAGCGGATGTGGACCAAGGTCTGGCTGGTGGGCTGCCGCGAGGACGAGATTCCGGAGCCGGGCGACAACGCCACCACCGAGATCGGCACCGAGTCCCTGCTGATCGTCCGCGGCGAGGACGGCAGGGCGCGGACCTTCTACAACGTCTGCAACCACCGCGGCAACCAGGTCAAGTTCGACCAGTGCGGCAATTCGCGGACGCTGCAGTGCGCCTACCACTTCTGGGAGTACGACCTGACCGGCAAGCTGATCAACGTCCCCGACGAGGAGGATTTCGCCCAGGGCTGCCCGCGCGACAAGCTAAGCCTGAAGCAAGTCGAGACGGACAGCTGGGGCGGCTGGGTCTGGTTCAACCTGAACCCTGACGCCGAGCCGTTGCGGGACTTTCTCGGCATGATCCCGCAGCACCTGGACCCCTATCATTTCGCCGACATGGCGCTGACCATGAACGTGACGGTGGAGTCGGACTGCAACTGGAAGACCTCGGTGGACGCCTTCAACGAGGTCTACCACGTCCAGTGCATCCATCCCGAACTGTCTTACACCATTGACGACGTGGACGTGCAGATCGACCTCTACGACAGGCATAACCGCTACCTGGTGCCCTATCACACCTACAGCCCGCGGCTGGGCGAGGAGCCGTACGAAGTGCCCGAGATCCTGGCGAACGCCCTGCAGGCCGTCGGCATGAATCCCGACCAGTACACCGGCCGGGTCACCGAAATCCGGCGGGCGCTGCAGGTCTACAAGCGCGAGAGCCAGCAGAAGCGGGGCGTCGACTACTCGGAGCTGAACGACGACCAGCTCACCGACAACTACCACTACTTCATCTTCCCGAACCTGACGCTGAACACCTTCTCGGACCGCATGATGCTGTTCCGCCAACGGCCGCACGCGAGCGACCCGAACAAGATGTACTACGACGTCACGGTCCATGTGCGGGTGCCCAAGGGGCAGAAGCGCCCGCCCATGCCGGACCACGAGCATGTGGCGTTCGGGCAGCGTTCGCTGGGCCTGGTGCTCGACCAGGACGCGGTGAACCTGCCGCACGTGCAGAAGGGCATGAACTCGTCGGCGTTCGAGGGGCTGTGGATCTCCAGCCAGGAGCGCCGCATCCGACACATGCACAAGACCCTGATGGACTACATCGATGGCGAGGGCGCCGGCAGGGTTTGAACCGGGAACGGCGGCCGGATGCCGCCAGGGCTTGCGAGGAAGGACGTAGCTGCCGACGATGGCCGAACAGCAGGGAACTGCGGGCAATGCGCCCGACGACGACGCGTCACCCTCGCCGCGGCGGCGGCGAAAACGCCTTTCCGCCGAGGAGCGCCGGGCGCAGATCCTCAAGGCCGCCCAGCGGGTGTTCATCCGGTCCGGGCTGGGCGGCTCGCGCACGCGGGAACTGGCCCGCGAGGCGGGCGTCAACGAGGCGACCCTGTTCGCCCATTTCAAGACCAAGGAGGAACTGTTCGATGCCGCGGTGGTCGAGCCGCTGGAGCGGCTTGCCGAAAAGGAGATCGAGATCGCCCGCAGCTACAACGGCGCTTCGACGGTGGAGGAGCAGCGCCGGCTCAACGTCGAGGCGCACCGGCGCCTGCTCGATACGATCGTCGACGTCTATCCGCTGCTGATGACGGGCCTGTTTTCGGACAGCGAGCGCGGCCGGCGGTTCTATGCCAGCCACCTCTATCCATGGTTCCAGGCCATGGCGACGACGATCCGCGAGTCCCTCGGCGGACGCCGCCGCAAGGACCTCGACCCGGAGGTGCTCTCGATGGTGGGCGTCGGCGCCTATCTGGCCATCGTCATGGACCACACCTTCCTCGGCAAGGATCTGGACCATGAGAAGATGATCCGGATCGTCTCGACGCTGTTCGACTCGGGCGCCTATCTCGACTAGGGGACGCCGCTTTGGTCTTGAATAAGCGCGCGTGAAGGTTTAGTCGTGCGGACGTTGCGTAGCGCCGGGGAGGCGGGTTCGACGGCCTGAAGAACCGCTCGAGTGGGGAGACCGCAGCATGAGTTTCCAGTCCGCTTCAGACGCCCTCGCGCGCTTCACCGTGATCGATCTGACCCGGGCCCGCGCCGGACCCAGCTGCGTCCGCCAGCTGGCCGACTGGGGCGCCGACGTCATCAAGGTGGAGATGCCGCCGGCGCCGGACCGGCCGTTCCCGGATTTCGCCGACCGTTACGACTCCGACTTCCAGAACCTCCATCGCAACAAGCGGAGCATCACCCTCGACCTGAAGACGGATGAGGGGCTGACCGTGCTGAAACGCCTGGCGGAGCGGGCCGACGTGCTGGTCGAGAACTACCGGCCCGACGTGAAGGAGCGGCTGGGATTCGGCTACGAGGCGATGCGCGCCGTCAATCCGCGCCTGGTCTACACCAGCATTTCCGGTTTCGGGCAGGACGGTCCCTATGCCAGCCGGCCCGGCCTCGACCAGATCGCGCAGGGCATGTCGGGGCTGATGTCCATCACCGGCGCGCCGGGCGGCGGGCCCATGCGGGTCGGCATCGCCATCGCCGACGTGGCCGCGGGCGTGTTCGGCGCACTGGGCACGCTCACGGCGCTGCTGGAGCGGGAGACCTCGGGCGAGGGGCAGTGGGTGCAGACCTCGCTGCTGCAGGCGGCGCTGTTCATGCTGGATTTCCAGGCGGCGCGCTGGCTGATGAAGGGCGACGTCCCGGGGCAGGTGGGCAACGATCATCCGACCGCCGTGCCCATGGGCTGCTTCCGCACCAGCGACGGCAGCATCAACGTGGCGCCGATGCCGAACGCCTGGCCGCGGTTCTGCGCGGTGCTCGGCATCGAGGAGGCGGCGGCCGATCCCGATTTCGCCACGCCGGCCGGCCGCCTCGCCCACCGCGGCCGGGTCAACGCGGCGGTGCAGGCCGCCCTGCTCGCCCGGGACAGCGCCAGCTGGATCGACCTGCTGAATGCGAGCGGCATCCCCTGCGGTCCCGTCTATGGCGTGGACGAGGCGTTCGCCGATCCGCAGGTCCGCCATCTCGGCATGGCGCAGACCGTCGCGTCGCCGGAACTGGGCGCGATCACGCTGCTCGGCCAGCCCTACACCCTGAGCCGCACCGACAGCAGCCTGGCCGTGGCGCCGCCGGAATGCGGCGCCAGCACCGACGAGGTGCTGGCCTGGGCCGGCTATTCGGCCGAGGAGATCGACGGGCTGAGGCGCAGGAACGTGCTGTAACGGACGCTGGGAATTGCCGCGGAGGGACCCCATGGAAGACGACGCCAGGCTGTTCGACATCATCCACACCACCCGGGCCATGCGCCGGCTGAAGCCGGATCCCGTGCCGGACGAGCTGATCCGGAAGATCCTGGAGGCGGCGCGCTCGGCGCCCAGCGGCGGCAACGCCCAGCAATGGGGCTTTATCGTGGTCAAGGACCGGCCGGTGAAGGAGCGCATCCAGCCGCTCTACGAGCAGGCCTGGGACGAGGTGGCGTGGCCGCACTACAAGGCCAGGCTCGACCGCATGGAGCCGGGGCCGGAAAAGGACACGCTGGTGCGCCAGATCGACGCGGTGGAGCACCTCACCCGTCACTTCCACGAGGTGCCGGTGTGGATCGTCGCCTGCCTGGAGGTCGGCAGGGACGGCGGCAACCCGGGCAGCGGCGCGTCGATCTACCCTGCGGTGCAGAACATGCTGCTGGCGGCCCGGGCGTTGGGCCTGGGGGCGACCCTGACGACGCGGCACATGGCCCACGGCAAGGAAGTGGACGCCGTGCTCGGATTGCCCGACGGCGTGCGCTCCTTCGCCATCGTCCCGATCGGCTATCCGAAGGGGCGGTTCGGCCCGGTACGCCGGCGCCCACTGGATGAGCTGGTGCACCTTGACCGCTGGGGCGCGGCCTACCGGTGATCTCCGGCTCAGATCGGGATCCGCGGTCCCTGGTAGCGGCGCACCGGGTATAGGAAGTCGTACCGGGTCTTCTCGAAGAACCACTTCCCGTCGATCTTGCGGTACAGGTCGTCGTGGATACCGATGACGTTGATCACCTGCGAGATGTCCGTTTCCGTGGTGTGGACCGAGATGGCGTAGTAGCGGCCGTTGGCGGTATCCGGTCCGGTCAGCCGGACGAACGGGTTGGTCGCGACATGCAGGTGGGCGAACGGCAGGTCGTTCTCCTTGTAGACTGCGGTCCAGCCTTCCAGCATGCGCTTGTGGCCGGCCCAGTAGCCGCCCATGTGCTCAGGCCATTCCGCGACGCCGTCCTCCACGAACAGCGCCACCAGCTTCTCGATTTCGCCACTGTCGAGATAGAGCGCGTAGAGGTGGCGCAGGTTCCTGATCTCCTCGATTTCGAGCAGGTCTTCGATGGTCATGCGGTTCTCCCCAATTGCCGCCGGAATCGTCCGGCCGGACAAGCTTGTGGGATCGGGGCGGCGAGAGCAATTCCGCGTTCGGGGTTTCGCGGCCGCAGCCGGCCGCCCTGCGCAGGCCGTCGCCGCCGGACCGTCAGGTCTGTCCGGAACAGTTGAGCGTGTCTGTCTTTCGGGATAGATTGGTCGAAAGAACCAACAATGTATTTACTTGTTACCGATCGGTTTCCATCGGGCGGGGAGAGGATGGCCAGGCTGCACAGGAGCGGAAGGCGCAGGTTCTCGGGGCGCCGAGCAGAACGTCGGCAATGAAGGCGTGATCGCCGGCCGGCCGCTGCGGGAGCGGCGCGCGCCCGGAATGGACCGCGGTTGACACCATTGTGCAAAGAAGTGAATAGTTAGGTCAAATGACCAATATCGGTCGCGGGGAAGAGGGCGGCTGCGCTCCATGGCCGATGGGCAGGCGCCGAACGCAGGGGACCCGGACCGCGCACTTGATCGTGTCGATGTCACACTGGGGAGGAACCAGAATGAATTGGATACTTGGCGAAGACCGTGCGTCTTCGCGTTCCGCCCGTCTGCTGCGCGCCGCAGCGTCGGGGCTCGCCGCCTTGGGAGTCGGGCTTGCGGTGGCGGCGACAGCATCGGCGGCACCTATTGAGACTGTCACCGTGGAAGCGCGCGGCGTCGAGGAATCGGTGCGCGATATTCCCGTCGCCATCACCGCGGTCAATGAAAAGACACTCCAGAACTATTCGCTGAACAACCTGCAGGACGTGGCGGCCCATACGCCGTCGCTGGAAATCCTCAAGATCCTCAGCGGCACGGGCACCAGCATCAGCATCCGCGGCATCTCGTCGAGCGCCGGCAGCCTGGGCATCGAGCAGTCGGTCGCGGTGATCATCGACGGCGTCTACTTCCCGCAGGGCCGCGTCATCAACGAGGGGCTGTACGACGTCAGCCAGGTGGCGATCCTGAAGGGGCCGCAGGCGCTCTACTTCGGCAAGAACGCCACGGCGGGCGTGATCTCCATCACCACCAACGATCCCGGGCAAGAGTTCGAGGCGATGGCGCAGGTCGGCTACGAGGTCAAGACCGAGTCCCTGAAGGGCCAGGGCTTCATCTCCGTTCCGGTCAACGACAAGTGGGGCTTTCGGCTGGCCGTCGAAGGCACCAAGATGTGGGGCGGCTGGCTGACCAACACCGCGCCCGACACGAAATACACCACCTTCGACGTCGCCAACAATTTCGCGCCGACGGTGCACGACAACCCGGCGCCGACCGCTCCCAAGAGCCCGGGAACCGAGAATTTCCAGACCAGGCTCACGCTGAAGGCGACGCCCACCGACCGGCTGACGCTGCGGCTGAAAGGGTCCTACGCGGATGACAGGATCAATCAGCCAGGCGCGCTCGAACTCGTGCAGTGCAACGCCCTCGATGGCGTTCCCCACCGCAGCGTGGGCACCGTGCCCAACCAGATGCCGGTCCCGGCCGGCGTCGGCGAGTGCAACAAGGACTGGCGCCAGGGCAGCAACCCGATCCCGCCCGACATCGCCAAGACGCGGGCCGGCCTCAACCGGTTCGGCGGCCAGCTCGGCGAGGAGTACAAGTCCTACATCGTCACCGGCGATGCCGACTACGCGCTCGATTGGGTCGACATCCGGGCGATCCTGAACTTCCACCGCCAGAACGATTCCTGGGTCTGCGACTGCGACGGCGGCGCCGACACCTCGACCTTCGCCCAGGAGCACAACACTTTCACCAACTATTCGGCCGAACTGCGCGCCGCCACCAGCTTCGACGGCCCGGTCAACGGCGTGCTCGGCTTCTACTACCAGCACACCCATCGCTACTTCGAGCAGAGCGTGCACTTCGCCGGGGCCGAGAACTCGGCCGCCGCGCCGGACGAACGGTACACCGCCTACGACAAGGTCTCCGAGACCACCGGCGAGACGGTCTCGGCCTATGGCGAGCTCAAGTGGGACATCACCGACCAGTGGCGGCTGACCGGCGGCGCCCGCTACCTGTGGGAGCGCAAGAACTCCTACTTCATCCAGCCCTACGTCAACCCGGCCTATAGCGGCCTGTTCGTCCAGGGCCGCAACCTGACGGCCGACCAGCGCAACGACACGCTGATCCCGGAAGTGACGCTGACCTGGAAGCCGGTCGCCAACTGGACCTTCTACGTGGCCTACAAGAAGGGCTACAAGTCCGGCGGCTTCGACAACGGCGCCATCGACAGCACGCTCAACGCCAATCCGGTGGACGACATCACCTTCGACCCGGAACACGTCAAGGGCTTCGAAGGCGGCATCAAGGCGCTGCTCGCCGACGGCACCCTGTCGTTCGAGCTGGACGGCTACACCTACAAGTACAACGATCTGCAGCTCAACTTCTTCAACGCGCCGATCTTCGCCTATGTCACGCTCAACGCCGGCGGCGCGCGCACCTCGGGCGCCGAACTGCAGGTCACCTGGGATCCGAAATGGGCCGAGGGCCTGTCGCTCAACGCGTCGCTCGCCTATGACGACGCTCATTACACCGACTTCATCGCGCCGTGCTCGGGCGGTGAATCGCCTGCCCAGGGCTGCACCATCCAGAACGGCGGCCTGTTCTACCAGCAGCTGGCCGGACAGCCCCGCAACCTGGCGCCCAAGTGGGCCGGCAACTTCGGCTTCAACTACGAGCAGCAACTCGGCAACAGCCTGCGCTGGAGCGTGTCGGGCAACGTGAAGTGGAAGTCCAAGTACTCGCTGAGCGAGTTCATCCCGAACTCGATCCAGAACGGATACGCCATGCTGGACGCGGCCATCCGCATCGGCGCGGCGGACGAGACCTGGACCTTCGCGGTGATCGGCAAGAACCTGACCAACCACTACGTGCTGGTCGGCACCCGCGACGCGGCGGGCTCGGGCGGCAACACCGGCTATGCGACGGCGTTTCCGTCGGATCTGACCGGCTATCCGCTGGAGCCGCGGACGATCGAGTTCCAGCTCACCTTCCGCTACTAGGCGGAAGCGTCGCCTACCCTGTCGCGGCAGCGCGGCGGGACACCGTCGGACGCCGGAGGACTGATCCTCCGGCGTCTTTCCGCCGGGAAGCCGGGCCGGTCGAGGCCGCCGGCTTGACTTGGGGCGGAAGCCCGGAATAGGATTTTGGTCACTTGACCAATCCATTGCGCCATCGGCTGCGGCGCAGCGCAGGAGGCATCGATGTCGACGACACTTCCCCAGAGCAAGCGGAACCTGTCGGGCCGGACGAACCGCATCGTCCCCGAAGAGGCCCGCGTCACCGGCGACCGCTACACGTCGCGCGAGTTCATGGAACTTGAACTGGACTACGTGTGGGCCCGGGTGTGGAACATCGGCGGCCGGGCGGCGGAAATACCGGAGCCGGGCGACTTCATCGTCCACGGCCTCGGCCGCGACTCGATCCTCATGGTGCGCCAGCACGACGGTTCCGTCCGCGCGTTCCACAATGTCTGCACCCACCGCGGCAACCGCCTGGTGCAGACCGAGGGCGGGTCGACGGAAAAGTTCATCTGCTCCTACCACGGCTGGACGTTCGGCGCCGACGGCACCCTGATCCACGTGCAGGACGAGGAGGATTTCCCGAAGGGCAATCCCTGCGGCAAGATGAACCTGCCCCAGATCCCCTGCGAGGTCTGGGCCGGGTTCATCTGGTACAACATGGATCCGGACTGCCTGTCGCTGGGCAGCTTCCTGGGCGAGGTGAAGACCTATATCGACCAGCACCGGCTGCAGGACATGACGAGGACCTTCTACCGGGTGACGGAGGTGCCGTTCAACTGGAAGGCGCTGCACGACAATTTCTGCGAATCCTACCACCTGCCGACGGCGCATCCGCAGCTGGCCGACTACTACGACGACGACTATCGCAATACCGATTTCGAGCTGTTCGACGCCGGCCACAGCCTGATGAAGATGAAGGGCTGTATGCCCTCCGAACGGGGCGACGACCCGAACGGCATCAACGAGACCCTGGCGGCGGAAATGCAGGCCTGGGGCCTCGATCCGAAAGACTTCGAGGGCCGCGCCCTGGAAGTCCGCGACGCCATGCAGAAGCACAAGCGGGAGAACGCCGAGGCGCTGGGCTACGACTATTTCGCCACCATTGAGCCGTCGTGGCTGACCGACGCCTACCACTTCAACCTGTTCCCCGGCTCCTCCATCACCGTGTCGTCCATCGGCGCTTCGCTGCAGCGCTGCGAGCCTCATCCGTTCGACCCGAACAAGAGCATCTACGAGCACTGGCACATGACCCTGAAGCCCAACGCGGATGGCATGGTGCCGAGCCCGATCGGGATGATTCCCTTCCAGCCGGCGGAGCGGGACGAGTTTCCGTTCGGCAGCAAGACGGTGGGATTCACCGCCGATCAGGACCTGCATGTGGCGAGCAACCAGCAGCTCGGCTTCCATTCGCGCGGCTTCAAGGGCGCCTACCTCTCGGGGCAGGAGAACCGCATCCAACAGTTCCACAACAAGATCGACGACTACATCGCCGAGGGCAGGCGGCAGCAAGACGGACTTTAGGCCCAGCCCGGCGGACAGGCCGGGTCACGCCGTCCCAGGGGACGGACGCGTCACGGGGGAGACAGCCATGAGCGACGAACGGCGGGAGCGCGGCCTGGCGACGCTCCGCGAGCTGATGGGGCCGGAGGCGGCGCCGCCGCTGGACGACCCGCTGGTGGCGATGGCCGTCGATCACGTCTTCGCCGACGTGTGGAGCCGGCCCGGCCTGGAACTCCGCGAGCGCTCGCTGGTCACCTGCGCCGCGCTTGTCGCCCTGGGCAAGGAGCACGAACTGCGCTTCCACCTGCGCGGCCTGCTCAACACTGGGGTCACGCCGCAGGCCGTGGAGGAGATGATGATCCACCTCGCCCACTATGCCGGCTGGCCCGCGGGTGTGAACGGCTTGCGGGCCGCCCGCCAGGTGATTGCGGCGCAATCCTGAATTCCACCGCAGACCGCGGCAGGGAGGCCGCCCAGATGGCTGAATACACGCTTCTGTTCCGGATGAAGATCCACGAGGGAAAGGTGGACCGGTTTCTCGAGATCATGCGCGAGATCACCGAGAACACCATCAAGGAGCCGGGCAACATCGTCTTCGAACTGCGCCGCGACCCGCGCGATGCGAACACCTTCATCGGTTTTCACAGCTACGTGGACAAGCCGGCCTTCGATGTCCATTACAACGCCGACTACCATCTGGGGAACGGGCCGGCGCTGCGGGAGGCGATCGCCGAAATCGAGACGACCGAGCTGGGCAGCGTCGGCTATTGCGCGGCCCTGATGCGTGCGGAGCGCCGCGAGGCCTGAGCGCTTGCACCGTCGGGGGGCCGAGATGGCGGGGTTGCGACGGGCGCAGTTGCCTTTTCGCCGAAACTGCGTCACCCATGGGAGCTGTTCCGCCGGGTTCGCGCCAGGGCGGCGTGGCTCCGGCACCGTCAGCGCGGCAAAGCGGCGTCTGCCGAGGCGTCCGGCGGATACCCGGAGTTTCATGATCCGCTTTCTCGATTGAGCAGGTATCGATTGGCCAGGAAATCCCAGTCCACGTCGCGTCGCCAGGGCGAGCCCGAAGGCGACACGGAGCCCAGCACCCGCGACCGCATCATCGACGCCGCCGAACTGCTGTTCGCGCAGCAGGGCTACGAAGGCACGACCACCCGCGCCATCGCCCTCAAGGGCGACGTGCCGCTCGGCCTGATGAGCTACTATTTCGGCACCAAGGCCGACCTGTACTCCGAAGTGGTCAAGCGCCGCTCCGCCGAGCACGCCGCCGACCTCGGACGGGCGCTGCAGGAGGTGAGGGACCGCCCGGACCAGGAGAACGTGACCATCGCCGACCTGATCGACGCCTTCTTCCTGCCGGTGGTGCACCGGGCGATGGACTGCGGGCCGGGTTGGCGGGCCTATGTGAAGCTGCTGTCGCTGGCGGCCAACACGCCCGGATCGGAACCCCACACCAAGTCGTTCGCGCGCGAATACGCCGCGGTGGTGGAGGAATTCATCGATCTGCTGAAGCGCAAGCTTCCCGGTGCCCGGGAGGAGGACGTCTACTGGGCGTTCTACATCCTCAATTCGGCGATCATCCACATCCTGGTGGAGAACGAGTCCATCGACCGCCTGTCCCGCGGCCGCTGCAAGGCCTCGGACCTGAGGACGGTCGCCGGGAAGCTGGCGGCCCTGTTCGACGCGGGGATGGCCCCGCTGGCCGCCGGAAGCCGCTGAATCGGAGAGGAGACAGACGATGGCATTCGAGGGACCCTTCGAGGACCGCCTGGCGATCCACGAACTGGTCCGGGCCTATGCGGACGCGGTCACCTGCCGCGATGCCGAGGCCTGGGGCGCGCTGTGGGCGGAAGACGGCGTCTGGTGCCTGCCGGTGTCGTCGCAGACGGCGCGGGTGGAGGGGCGCGTGGCGATCGTCGCCGCGTGGACCGGAGCCATGGCGAACTTTCCCAACCTGGTGGCGATCTCGTGCCTCGGGGCCGTCACCATCGACGGCGACCGCGCCACCGGACGGGCCTATCCCCGCGAAATGGTGATCAGGGAAGACGGCACGGTGCGGCACGACACCGGGCTCTACGAGGACGAATACGTCAAGCGGGACGGCCGCTGGCTGTTCCTTCAGCGGAGCTACAGGCCGCTGCATTCCGCATGACGCGCCAATGGCCGATCGCCGCCCGCTCGGCGGGCCGCGGTCAGTAGCGGGCGATGGAGGGGTCGACGGCCTGGGCCCAGGCGTCGATGCCGCCCCGCAGGTTGACAGCCTTCCCGTAGCCCTGCTCCCGCAGGAAGCGGGTGACCATGCCGCTGCGGGAGCCGTGATGGCACATCACCACCACCGGTATGTCCTGCGGCACCTCGGCCAGCCTCTGGGGCACCTGCTGCATGGGGATGTGCAGGGTGTCGGCGATCCGGCAGACCGCGAGTTCCCGGGGCTCGCGCACGTCCAGCAGCACGTGGGGCTCGCCCGCGTCCCGCAGCGCCTTCAGTTGCAGCACGTCGATCTCCATGGTTCCTCCCGTTGCCTCCGGACGGCAGATCGCCCGCGGCGAGCAGACTGCATTCGCGGCATCATTGCAACCTCAACCAGGGCAGCCTGGCTGACGAAGCGGCGGCGCCACGGGGTTTGCGCGGGCGTCGCCGTGCCATACTGTTCGGGGACGGGCGCGGATCGGCCCAAGCTGGGAGGTGCTGATGGAAACGGAGTCGCTGGACGCCCTGCGAGACCGTCTCGCGGCAAGGCTCGATGAACTGCGGAAAGCTGCCGATGAGACCGCCGAGAGCCGCGCGCCGGTGGAACTCGACCAGTCGTCTGTCGGCCGGTTGTCGCGCATGGACGCCCTCCAGGTACAGGCCATGGCGCAGGCCGCGGAAGCGCGCCGGCGCGAGGAGATGAGACGGATCGAGGCGGCGCTCGCCCGGATCGACGCCGACGATTACGGCTATTGCCTGCGCTGCGGCGACGACATCGCGGCAGAGCGCCTGCGCGCCGACCCCACCGCCACCCTCTGCATCCGCTGCGCGTCAGGCGGCGCCTGAGGGGGCAGGCGGCTCCGGGCCGAGCGGCCGCCGGCGGTGGGCCGTCTCCAGCACCGCGACCACCTCGCCGTCCGATATCTGGGGGAAATGCCGGTAGTGGCCGCCAACGGCGTAGAACGGCGACGGCATTTCCAGGCATACGAGGTCGTCGACCTCTTCGGCGAGGGAGGCGGCGATGTCGGGCGGCGCGACTGGCACGGCGAGGACGAGCCTTCCCGCCCCGGCCTGCCGCATGGCGCTGAGGGCGGCGCGGACCGTCGCGCCGGTGGCGATGCCGTCGTCGACCAGGATGACGGTGCGGCCCGCCACGTCGTAGCCGTGGCGTCCGCCCCGGTATAGCGCCGCGCGCCGTTCCATCTCCCGCAGGTTCTCGGCCTTCGTGCGCTCGATGTATTGGGCCGACGCGCCCGTGGCCTGAACCAGTTCGTCGTTGAGCACCACGATGGGCGCCGCCCCGTCGACGACGGCGCCGATGGCCAGTTCCTCATGGAACGGGGCGCCGATCTTGCGGACGATGACCACGTCGAGGGGGGCGCCCAGCCGGCGGGCGATCTCCTCGGCCACGGGCACGCCGCCCCGCGGCAGCGCCAGCACCAGCGGGTGCGCGTCGCGATAGGCGGAAAGCCGACGGGCGAGCCGGGCGCCCGCGCTCGCCCGGTCCTCAAGCACAGTGACGGCGGTCCATCGGCACAAGGTGGCTTGCGAACCACGCAGCGGACTGGGTGATGACCTGCTCGAGGGCGCCGGGTTCCTCGAACAGGTGGGTGGCGCCGGGGACGACGGAGAGGCGGGCGAGGCAGGCCATCCGCTTGAGCGCCTGCCGGTTCAACTGGAGCACGTCGGGGTCCTCGCCGCCCACGATCAGCAGGGTCGGCACCGCCACCTCCGCAAGGGCGAGCCCGGCCAGATCGGGACGTCCGCCCCGCGACACGACGGCCTTGAGATGGGGCGGCCGTGCCGCCGCGGCGATCAGCGCTGCCGCCGCGCCGGTGCTGGCGCCGAAATAGCCCACGGGCAGGCCGCTCAGGGCCTCCTGCTCGGTCGCCCATTTGGTGGCCTGGAGCAGCCGCGAGCCCAGCAGATGGACGTCGAAGACGTTGGAACGGTCCGCCGCTTCCGCCTCGGTCAACAGGTCGAACAGCAGGGTGGCGAAGCCCGCATCCTGCAGCGCCTGCGCGACCCGCGCATTGCGCGGGCTGGACCGGCTGCTGCCGCTGCCATGGGCGAAGATCACCGTGCCGTGGGCGTCGGCGGGGATGCTCAGCAGCCCGTCCAGCCTCAACCGGCCTATGGCCACCGCCGCATGTTCATGGGCTGGGGTGTTCATCATTGCCGGACCCAGTTGTTTCAACGTGTCCATGAAACAGCGAACTGCCGGCCACCGCATTGACATGTGTCAATGGGCCGACGCACTGCCGTTGGCGTCGCCGTTCGGCGTGGTCCGTCCCTTGCGTTGCGCCAGCAGCCGTCTCACCACCAGGCCCAGGTCGCCGAGCGCCGGCTTCTCCAGCACGGTCGCTCCGGCGATTGCGGCGCCCATGAGGAATGCCGGCGTCGGGTCGCCGGTCATCAGGATGGCCGGCGCGCTCACGCCGTGCTCGCGCAGCACCCTGAGCAGGTCGAGGCCGTTGAGCCCGGGCATGGTGTAGTCGATCACCAGGCAGGCGCCGGCGGCGATGTCGGGCCGCTCCAGCAGGGCGTCGCCGCTGGAGAACGCGCGCACCGTGAAACCCTCCAGTTCGAGGGCGAAGCGGAGGGAGTGCAGCACGGCATCGTCGTCGTCGACGAGGACGATGGTTGACGCGGATGGCACTTGGCTGGCCAAGGGTTCATGCCTTCAACAGCGCATCGATCGCGCTACAATCAGCCATCGACGGTGCGTTGTGCCTTGATTTGCCGCAAGATTCGGCGGCGCTCAGGCGGATTGCACTTGCGTGGCCATGCGGACCAGGTCGGGCAGGGTTTCGGCCTGCATCTTGGTCATCACGTGCGACCGGTAGACCTCGACCGTCCGCGGGCTGATCCCCAGTTCGTGGGCGATCACCTTGTTGGGACGTCCGGCGACGATACCGTCGAAGACCTGGCGTTCCCGCGACGAGAGGGTCTCAAGCCGGGCGGAGAGTTCGGCCAGCATGCCGTTCTGCGTCGCCCGCTGGCCTCCCCGGTCCAGCGCGGTGCGGACCGCCCGGAGCAGGACCTCGTCGTCGAACGGTTTTTCGATGAAGTCGACGGCGCCGGCCTTCATGGCGCTCACAGCCAGCGGAATGTCTCCGTGGCCGGTGATGACAATGACCGGTGTCTCGATGCCGCGGTCCGACAGGTGCCGCAACAGCTGCAGGCCGTCGATCTCCGGCATGCGGACGTCGGCCACGATGCACCCCGCCGAGTTTGCCGCGGCCGCCTCCAGGAAATGCCGTGCCGAATCGTGGGCGATGACGGGCAGCCCGGCAGTGTCCAGCAGGAACGTCAGGGAGTCCCGGACGGCGGCATCGTCGTCGATGACGTGGATCGCGGCGACCTCAGTCATTCTCCCCTTCCTGCTCGTTCACACGTACGAGAGTGAACGCGAAGCGGGTTCCCCCTCCAGGATTTGGTTCGGCGCGTATGCTTCCGCCATGGGCTTCGACGATGGTGCGGCAGATGGACAGGCCCATCCCCATGCCCTGCTCCTTGGTCGACAGGAACGGCTGGAACAATTGTGCCGCCACTTCCTTGGCAAGGCCGGTGCCCGTATCCGCCACCGCGACCTCGATCATGTCCGTTCCGTCGGATGCCGTCGAGATGGTGAGCTGCCGTATGGGTGTCGCCGCCATGGCCTCCATGGCGTTGCGGATCAGGTTGAGCAGCACCTGCTGGATCTGGATCCTGTCGGCCAGCACCGTGCGCGCGGCGGGGTCGAAGTCGTAGCGCACCTGGACATCCCGCTCCTTGGCGCCGACGAGGGCGAGCGCGCTTGCCTCCTCGATGAGCCGCGGCAGGTCCTCGACACGCCGTTCGGCCTCGCCGCGGGCGAGGAAGCTGCGCAGCCGCCGGATGATCTCGCCGGCCCGCAGCGTCTGCTCGTTCGCCCTTTCCAGCGCCTGGCCGAGCCGTTCACGATCGACCTCGTCCGCCTGGAGCAGGCGCGCCGAGCCGCGCAGGTAATTGGCGACCGCCGTCAGCGGTTGGTTCAGTTCGTGCGCCAGCGATGAGGCCATGTTGCCCATGGCGGTCAGACGGGACATGTGCATCAGCTCGGATTGAAGCTCCTGCAGCCGGCTTTCCCGCTCCCGCCGTTCCGTCAGGTCGCGCGCGAAGCCGGTGAAGAACCGCCGTCCCCGCGACTGCATCTCGCCCACCGACAGCTCCATCGGAAAGGTGGAGCCATCCTTGCGCGCGCCGAACACCAAGCGGCCGATGCCGATGATCCGCCGTTCCCCGGTATCCAGGTAGCGCCGGATGTAGCCGTCATGGGCGTCGCGGTACGGCTGAGGCATCAGATCCATGACGTTGCGCCCCATGGCCTCGTCCGCCGTGAAGCCGAACAGCCGCTCGGCCGCCTGGCTGAACAGACGGATCATGCCTGCCTCGTCGATCACGATCATGGCGTCGGGCACGGTGTCGAGGATGGACTGGAGGTGGGCCTCCCGCTCGGCGGCGTACTGGCTGGCCACCTGCGCCTGGTCGCGGGTTGCCCGAAGCCGGCTGGCCGCCAGGATGCTGCCCGCGCCGATCAGGAGAAAGAGAACGGCGGCGTACCAGTCCAGCGGTTCCGCTCCCGGTTCGAGCGCGAGGCTCAGGCTCAGGGCCATGCCGGCGGCCGAGGCTGCTGCCGAAAGGCCGACGGAGCCGAGCACGGCGCCGGCCAGGGCCGCGATCGTCAGCCCGATGAAGACGACGCGGTCGATGGGATAGGGTGAGGCGGCAAGGGCGACGCCGGCGGCGGCGCACACGACCAGCGCGACGATGACGCCCGACTTGTGGAAATCCTGCCCCGACAGGACGCGGGGAGCCGGCCAACCTTCCTTAAGAAACATCTCTCTCGCCAGTGGATACGCCGACACGCCCCTAGAGCCGGGCATAGGCGCCGCCAGTTCACCACTAAAATCTACGTAGAATCCCCTAGGGGGTGAACCCGAATTTTGGACCGGACACGGTTGCGTTACCAACAGATTGTCGGCAGCAACGGAGGCGGCCATGATCCCGGGCCAGAACAGCATTCACGTCAGGACATCGCATCATCGGTCCGGGGGCGCCGGGACTGTGGAACTCGCGCCCGGGCTCCGCCTGACGGGCTTCGCCATGAACTTCGCCAGGGACGAGGAGATCTACGGCGAGGGAGAGACGGCGGATTTCGTCTACCGCGTCGTTTCCGGGACCGTGCGGATCAGCCGCCTGCTGGACGACGGACGACGCCAGATCACCGCCTTCTGCTTTCCCGGCGACGTCTTCGGCCTGGAAACCGGCGATATGCACGGCGGCTCCGCCGAGTCGGTGACCGCCTGCGAGATCGCCCTGGTGAGCCGTACCGCGCTGGGGCGGGCGACCAGCGCCGACGCGAGCGCCGCATCCGTGCTGCTGGGGCTGGCCTGCCGCCAGCTCGCCCGCGCCCAGGAGCACATGATCGTGCTGGGCCGCAAGAACGCCACCGAGCGGGTGGTCCAGTTCCTCGCCGACCTGGCCGCCCAGATCGGTCGGGGCGAGAGCGTGCGCTTGCCCATGTCGCGCCTCGACATCGCCGACTATCTCGGCCTCACCATCGAGACGGTGTCGCGGACCCTTGCGCAGCTCGATCGCCAGGGTGCCATCCGGCTGCGCGGCAGCCGCGAGGTGACGCTCTCGGAGGAGGTTCTCGCCTCTCAGGCATCCGCCCGACTGCAGTAGCCCGACTCGCTCCGACAAGCCCTCGCCGCCGCCACTTTCACGGAGGCGGCGCCGTTTTCGTATCGTTCCAGCGTGCTTAGTCGAATCGGCGGCCGTGATGCGGTCGGCGTTTCGACCTGCGCGCTCGTTCACCGCCTCTTCAGGGTCAAGGGGATAAGGTGATGCGTTGACGGCACGCGGCCCGCCTCCCATGCTCGACGTAAAAAACTGAAACGTGAGGAGACGCGCTGGAGTCACCTACAATATATTGTAGGGTGCCGTAGCCAGACTACTATGACAGACGGGCGATCCAGTCCCGCTGCGAGTGGCGTAGAATGACGGTGAAGGGAAGTCTTTGATGGACGGCGTAATGGGCCAATCCGCCATGGGCCCCGCTGCCGATGCCCGAGATCGGGACGTCGGCGCGGAGATCGTGGAGACCATGATCGGCTCGGTGGGGAAGCACCCCGCCACGGCCACGGCGGGCGACTGGTTCCAGGCCGTCGCGCTGTTCCTGCGCGCCCGGATGGCCAAGCGCTGGCTCGGCACCAAGCGCATGATGCACCGGCGCGACGTGAAGACCGTCTACTACCTGTCCATGGAATTCCTCATCGGCCGGTCGCTCAAGACCCACTTGCTCAACCTGGGCCTGGAGTCCACGGTCCGCGGCGCGCTCGCCGACCTGGGTGTCGACCTGGAGGAGATCTGTGAGCAGGAATACGACGCGGCGCTGGGCAATGGCGGCCTGGGCAGACTGGCCGCCTGCCTGATGGATTCCCTGACCACGCTGGGCTACCCCGCCTGCGGCTACGGCATCCGCTACGACCATGGCATGTTCGCCCAGGGGATCGACAAGGGCTGGCAGGTGGAGCGGCCGGAGGAATGGCTGCGGCACGGCAATCCCTGGGAGTTCGCGCGGCCCCACGCCCGTTACCGGATCGGTTTCGGCGGGCGGGTCGAGCATCATGGCGGCGCCGCCCGCTGGGTGCCGGAGCGCGAGGTGGAGGCCACCGCTTACGACCTGCAGGTGTCCGGCTTCGACCAGGACATGGTCAACACGCTGCGCCTGTGGTCGGCCCGTGCCGCGAACGACCTGGACATTGGCCACTTCAACACCGGCGACCACGCCGGCGCGGTGCGCGACCGGACCGACTCGGAGATGCTCTCGCGGGTGCTCTATCCGGACGATTCCACCGAGCAGGGCCGTGAACTGCGCCTGCGGCAGGAATATTTCTTCGTCGCCGCCTCCGTGCAGGACATCCTCGGCCGCTACCTGGAGACCTGCACGGGCTTCGACCTGCTGCCCCGCAAGGCGGCGATCCAGCTCAACGATACCCATCCGGCGCTCGGCGTCGCCGAGCTGGTGCGGCTGCTGGTCGACGTGCACTGGCTGCCCTGGGAGCGGGCCTGCGCCTTGGCGCGAGAGGTCTTCGCCTATACCAACCACACGTTGCTGCCCGAGGCGCTGGAAACCTGGCCAGTGGGCCTGCTCGGGCGCGTGCTGCCGCGCCACCTCGAGATCATCTACCGGATCAACGGCGACTTCCTGGACGACGTGGCGCGCCATCATCCAGGCGACACCGGCCTGCTGCGCCGGGTGTCGCTGGTCGACGAGGACGGCGACCGGCGCATTCGCATGGCCCATCTCGCCTTCGTCGGCAGCCACAAGGTGAACGGCGTTTCCCAGCTCCATACCGATATCATGCGGGCGAGCACCTTCGGGGATTTCGAGCACCTGTTTCCTGGCCGCATCACCTGCAAGACCAACGGCGTCTCCAACCGGCGCTGGCTGAGCATTTCCAATCCGGGGCTCGGCCGTCTGCTCACCGAGCGGATCGGCACCGACTGGCACGTCGGGCTGGCCGGCCTCTCCGACCTGGCGCCGGCTGCCGAGGACGCGGGCTTCCGCAGGCGGTTCGCCGCCGTCAAGCGCATGAACAAGGAGCGGCTCGGCGCCTACATGCAGCGGGAAATGGGGATCGCCGTCGACCCCGACTTCCTGTTCGACATCCAGGTGAAGCGCATCCACGAGTACAAGCGGCAGCTGCTCAACCTGCTGCATGTGGTTCACCGCTACCATCGCATCAAGGACGGCCATACGCAGGGCATGGTGCCGCGTGCGGTGATCTTCGGGGGCAAGGCGGCGTCCAGCTACCACCGCGCGAAGCTGATCATCAAGCTGATCAACGACGTGGCCGCCACGGTCAACGCCGATCCGGCCGCAGCGCCGTGGCTGAAGGTGGCCTTCATTCCCAACTACGGCGTCAGCCTGGCGGAGACCATCATTCCGGCCGCCGACCTGTCGGAGCAGGTCTCCACCGCCGGGGCCGAGGCGTCGGGCACCGGCAACATGAAGTTCGCCCTCAACGGCGCGCTGACCATCGGCACCTGGGACGGCGCCAACATCGAGATCGGCGAGGCGGTCGGCGAGGACAATGTGTTCTTCTTCGGCCTGAAGGCCGACGAGGTCGAGGCGCGCCGCCGCGGCGACTATGAGCCGCGCGCGCTCTACGAGGCCGACCCGTCGCTCGCCCGGGTGCTCGACGCCATCGCGTCGGGCACGTTCTCGCCCGAGGACCGGGACGCGCACCGGGCGGTTGCCGACGCGCTGCTCGACGGCGGCGACTACTACATGCTGCTGGCCGACTTCCGCGCCTACCTCGACGCACAGGCGGCGGCCGACGCCGCCTACCGGAACCAGGACGACTGGTGGCGCCGGTCGGTCCTCAACGTCAGCGGCATGGGCCGCTTCTCCTCGGATCGGACCATCCGGGAATACGCCTCGGAGATCTGGCGGGTGGCGCCCTACGGCCTGACCCGCGACGCGAGCCCGGTGGCGGCGGCGGGCTGACGGGCCTCAGGGCGCATCCTCGAACACCGCGAGCGAGCGCCCCTCCAGATCGTAGGTGTTCTCGTCGGGCGGCGTAGCGGTCGCGCGTAGCTTGACCGTCGCGGTGTCGAGCACGAGTCGCCACGGGCGACCCGCCGTCGCCGGCGGCAGGGCGAAGTGCAGCGGGTCGGCCCCTGCGTTGAACAGGATCGCCAGCGATCGGCCGGGTTCGTCGGTGAGCCGCATGCCCAGCGACACGGCGTCGGCGTCGTGCCAGGCGGCATCGGTGAGTTCCCGGCCGTCGGCATCGAACCACAGCACGTCCTTCTCGCCGTGGCTGCCGTGGCCGGCGCCGCGGAAGAAGCGGTCGCGGCGCAGCGACGGATGGCGCCGGCGCAGGGCAGCGAGGGCGCCCACGAATGCGGCGAAGTCCCGGTCGGCACCGTCCCAGTCGAGCCAGCTGGTCTCGTTGTCCTGGCAGTAGGCGTTGTTGTTGCCGCCCTGTGAGCGGCCGAACTCGTCACCCGCCGCCAGCATGGGGACGCCCGAGGAGAGCAGCAGCGTGGCCATCATGTTGCGTCTCGTCCGCGCCCTCAGCGCAAGCACCGCGGGGTCGCCGGTGGGACCCTCCACGCCCCAGTTGGCGCTGAAGTTGCGGTCGGTGCCGTCGCGGTTGCCCTCGCCGTTGGCCTCGTTGTGCTTGTGTGCGTAGGAGACCACGTCGGCGAGGGTGAAGCCGTCATGGCAGGCGACGTAGTTGACGCTGGCGGTCGGCCTGCGGCCGCCGTGGTCGAACAGGTCGCTCGAGCCGGTGACGCGTGAGGCAAGCGCCGCCCGCTGGCCGTGATCGCCCCGCCAGAACCGGCGGACCGTCTGGAGGTACTGGTCGTTCCATTCCGACCAGCCCGGCGGGAAGCGGCCGACCTGGTAGCCGTCGGGTCCGATGTCCCATGCCTCGGCGATCAGCTTCACCCGCGACAGCACGGGATCCTGGGCCACTGCGGAGAGGAAGGGCGCGCGCGGATCATAGTCCGGGCCGGTTCTGGCAAGCGCCGGCGCCAGGTCGAAGCGGAAGCCGTCGACGCCGTAGGTCTCGACCCAGTGGCGCAGGGAATCCAGGACGAGTTGCAGCGCGCGGGGATGGGTGAGATCCAGCGTGTTGCCGCACGCCGACTCGTTCAGGTACTCGCCGCCCGGACCGAGGCGGTAATAGCTCTTGTTGTCGATCCCCCGCAGCGAAATGGTCGGGCCGCGCACGTCGCCGTCGCCGCTGTGGTTGTAGACCACGTCGAGGATGACCTCGATGCCGGCATCGTGCAGCCGCGCGACCGCCTCGACGATCTCGTGCGGCCCGTCCGCCATGTAGCGCGGCTCGGGCGCGAGCCAGGCGATCGAGTTGTAGCCCCAGTAGTTCACCAGCCCCGGCGCGGCGAGATGCCGCTCGTGGCCGAAGGCCTGCACCGGCAGCAGCTCAACGGCGGTGACGCCGAGATCGGCCAGGTGGTCGACGACCGCAGGGTCCGCCAGGCCGGCGAAGGTGCCGCGCAGCCGTTCGGGCACGCCGCCGTGGCGCCTGGTGTAGCCGCGCAGGTGGAGCTCGTAGAGGAGCGTGTCCCGCCAGGCATGCGGCGGATCGAGGCGGGAAGTTCGCGCCATCAGGCCGGCGACGACGCATTTCGGCAGGAAGGGCGCGGAATCCCGGCTGTCGGGCCCGCCGTCCTCGGCCTCGCCGCGCAGCGCGTCGTGCCAGGCGAACGGCCGGTCGAGCAGGCGGGCGTAGGGATCGATCAGCAGCTTGGCGGGATTGAACCGGTGGCCCTCGGCCGGCGCGTAGGGGCCGTGGACCCGGAAGCCGTAGCGCTGGCCCGGGGCGAGCCCGGCGACGTAGCCGTGCCAGACCTCGTCGGTGTAGTCGGGCAGGTCGAACCGGGCGACCTCGTGGTCACCCAGGGCGTCGAACAGACACAGCTCGACGCGCGTCGCATGGGCCGAGAACAGCGCGAAGTTGACGCCGCCGCCGTCCCAGTCGCTGCCCAGCGGAAAGGGGCGTCCGCTCGCGATCGACAGGTGCTGTGGGTTCATACCGGCGGAACGGGAAATGACAAGTGCGGTTTCGGCAGGCTTGACGCGACAGACGGAATCCGAATCAGGCTTGATCGGTCGAGGGACGTGCGCGGCATACTTCCACCATAGCAGCACGCACTTCCATCGGTTGACATGAATCAAGGTGATTTCCGTCTGCCGAGCCTAAATTTGACACGAATTTGCGTAATTCTCGTGACGCGCACCGAACCGGCCGCACGCCAAGGAGCCGGGAGGCGTACCCCTCTAGGTCGGAAGCTGCGATGCGCATCCTCTTCGTCTCGTCCGAAATCTATCCCCTGGCGAAGACGGGCGGTCTCGCCGACGTAAGCTACGCCCTTCCCGTGGCGCTGCGCCGGCTGGGCGTCGACGTCCGGCTGCTGATGCCGGCCTATCCGGTGGCGCTGGAGCGCATCGAGCGCCGCCGGGCGCCGCTGTCGCTGGGCGCCGTCATGGGGTTCGACGACGTCGGCATCATTCCCGGCAATCTGCCGGGCTCCGAGCTGCCCGTCGGGCTCGTGGACTGCCCACCGCTGTTCGACCGCCAGGGCGGCCTCTATGCCGACCGCGACGGGCGGGACTGGCCGGACAACTTCCAGCGCTATGCGCTGCTGTGCCACGCCGGGGCCCGCCTCGCGGCCGGACACGGGCCCATCGACTGGCAGCCGGACGTGGTGCACGCCAACGACTGGCACACGGGTCTGCTGCCGCTGCTGTCCCACCAGGCGGGCGACGGCGGCGCGCCGACCCTGTTCTCCATCCACAACATGGCGTTCCAGGGCGTCTTCGGCATGGACGTGGCCGAACGCGTCGGCATCGGGCCGGATTACCTCAACCCGGACGGGGCCGAGTTCTACGGCAAGGTTTCGTTCCTCAAGGCGGGCATCCGGTTCGCCCGCCAGCTTGTCACGGTCAGCCCCAGCTATGCCCGCGAGATCACCACCGGCGAGTTCGGCTGGGGGTTGGAGGGCCTGCTGTCGGCCCGCGTCGGCGACCTCGAAGGCATCCTGAACGGCGTCGACTACGGCACCTGGGACCCGGCCCACGACCCGTTGCTCCCGGCCCGCTATACGGCGGCGGACCTGTCAGGCAAGCGGGCCTGCAAGGCGGCGATCCAGGCGGAACTGGGGCTGGAGGTCGATCCCGACCGGCCGCTGTTCGTCTATGTCAGCCGGCTCACCGAGCAGAAGATGGCTGACCAGGTCCTGGCGGCCGCTCCCGCGATCGCCCGCGAGCTGGGCCAGTTCGCCTTCGTTGCCCAGGGCGAACGGCGCTTCGAGGAGGGTTTCGCCGCCCTCGCCAGCGCCGCGCCGGGCCGCATCGCCGGCCGGATCGGCTACGACGAGGCGACCGCGCACCGGCTGATCGCCGGTTCCGACATGCTGCTCGCCCCCGCCCGTTTCGAGCCCTGCGGCCTCACCCAGCTCTACGCCCTGCGCTATGGCAGCATTCCCATCGTGCGGCCGACCGGCGGTCTGGCCGACACCATCGTCCATGCCGACCCGGCTGCGCTCGCCGAGCGCACCGCGACCGGGTTCCACGCCGCGGCGGGCCATGCCGACGACCTGCTGCGCACGGCCGCGCGGGCGACGACGCTGTGGCGCGAGCCGCTGACGTGGCGTCGCCTGGCCGAGACGGCAATGGCTCAGGATTTCTCGTGGAACCGCTCCGCGCGCCGTTATCTCCAGCTCTACCGGACGATGGCGGGAACCGACGGGGCGGACGGGGAAGACGGGGAGGAGGAGCAGACACTGAAACTGGGATCCTAGGAGACGGGCATGCAACCGACCGACGCGCAGATACGCGAGCGCAGCTATTTCATCTGGGAACGGGAAGGCCGTCCCGACGGGCGGGACTGGGACCATTGGCTGCGTGCCGAAGGGGAATTGAGGGCGGAAAAGAGCGTCGAGGCCGCTCCGAAGCCGAAGCCCCGGCGGCGCACGGCGCCGGCGCCGGCGACCCAGGACGGACCTGCCGCCGCAGCGTCCAAGGTCAGGAAGCGCTGAAGGCAGTGGGCTGCGGATGGGGGAGCCGCCGCGCTACATCCCGGAGGACCTGAGCGAACTCACCAGCCTGGCGCTCGACCTGTTCTGGACGTGGAGCCACGCGGGCGATGACGTCTGGGCGCGGATCGACCCGGACCTCTGGCAGCAGGTGCGCAATCCCTGGCTGCTGCTGGAAACCGTGTCGCCGGCCCGCCTCAACGAACTCGCCCGCGACGAGGGCTTCCGCGCCGAGGTGAGCCGCCTCGCCCGGGAGCGGCGCCGCTACCTGGACTCGGAGACCTGGTTCTCCGCCCGACCGGAAGGCGGCGACCTGGGCGGCGGCGTCGCCTTCTTCAGCCTCGAGTTCGGCCTGGGTGAGGCGCTGCCGCTCTATGCCGGCGGCCTGGGCGTGCTGGCCGGCGACCTGCTCAAGACCGCCAGCGACCTGGGCGTGCCAGTCTACGGCGTGGGCCTGCTCTACCAGGCGGGCTACTTCCGGCAGATCCTGGATGCCGCCGGCAGGCAGGAGGAAGCCTATCCCTACAACGAGCCGGCCAGCCTGCCCATCCGGCCGGTCCTCGACGGCAACGAAGGCTGGCTGCGCGTGCCGCTGCGCCTGCCGGGCCGGACGGTGCTGTTGCGCGTCTGGGAAGCGCTGGTCGGGCGCACCCGCCTCTATCTGCTCGACAGCAACGACCCGCGCAACACGGCGAGCGACCGGGGCATCACCGCCAAGCTTTACGGCGGCGTGCCCATCCTGCGGTTGCAGCAGGAACTGGCGCTGGGCGTCGGCGGCTGGCGGGCACTGCAGGCGCTGGGCCTCGAACCCGGCGTCTGCCACATCAACGAGGGTCACGCGGCCTTCGCGGGTCTGGAGCGGGTACGGGCGCTGATGGAGCGGCACGGCCTGACCTTCGGCGAGGCGGTGTGGGCGGCGCGGGCGGGCAACGTGTTCACCACCCACACGCCGGTAGACGCCGGCTTCGACCGCTTCCCGCCGGAAATGGTGCGGGAGAACCTGTTCGGCAAAGGCGGCGCGTTCGCCGACACGCCGATCGCGCCCGGCGACGTCCTCGCGCTGGGCCGGGCCGATCCGGGCAATGCCGCGGAGCCCCTGAACATGGCTTTCCTCGCCACCCGCCTGTCGGCGCGGGTCAACGGCGTCAGCCGGCTGCACGGCGCCGTCAGCCGCAACCTGTTCGCGCCGCTGTTTCCCCGCTGGCCGGAGGAGGAGGTGCCCATCGGGCACGTGACCAACGGGGTGCACATGCCGACCTGGGATTCCGCCGCTGCCGACGACCTGTGGACCCGGACCTGCGGCAAGGAGCGGTGGCGCGGCGGCGAGGCCGAACTCTGCGCCGACGTCGGTGCCGCGGCCGACGAGGACCTCTGGTCCATGCGCGCGGCCCAGCGCCACGCGCTGGTGGCGGCGGTGCGGCGCGAACTGGTGCATCAACTGCCCTGGCGCGATCCCACCGGCAGCGCCCCGCCGGACCTGGAGGGCGTGCTCGATCCCAACGCGCTGACCATCGGCTTCGCCCGCCGCTTCACCGAGTACAAGCGTCCGGAGCTGCTGCTCCGCGACGCCGACCGGCTGGCGCGCATCCTGGCCAATCCGGCCGCGCCGGTGCAGCTGGTCATCGCCGGCAAGGCCCATCCGGAGGACGCGAAGGGCAAGCAGTCCATCGCACGCTGGGTCGAGTTCGTCTCGCGCCCCGGCCTGCGCCGTCACGCGGTGTTCCTGGAGGACTACGACATCGGCCGCGCGCTCGAGCTGGTGCAGGGCATCGACCTCTGGATCAACACGCCGCGCCGTTCCCGCGAGGCCTGCGGCACCAGCGGCATGAAGGTGCTGGTGAACGGCGGGCTCAACCTGTCGTGCCTCGACGGCTGGTGGGACGAAGCCTACGCGCCCGACGTGGGCTGGTGCTTCGGCCGCCCGGCGCCGGACGACGCGGCCGACGCCGCCGACTTCTACCGGGTGCTCGAGGAGAAGGTGATCCCCGAATTCTACGACCGCGACGCCTCCGGCCTGCCGCGGCGCTGGATCGGCCGGATGCGGGCCAGCATGACCCGGCTGGCCGCCGAGTTCTGCAGCAACCGCATGCTCCGCGACTATCTCGGCGGCATCTATCTGCCGGCGGCGGCCTCGTACCGGAGACGGGTCGCCGACGGCGCCGGCCTCGCCCGGTCGCTGGCAGCGTGGGAGCGCGCTCTTGCCGCCCACTGGGAACAGATGCATCTCGGGCGCGTGGAAACGGCGCCGTGCGAAGGCGGCTGGCGTTTCAGCGTCCACGTCCAGCTCGGCGAGATCGCGCCCGACATGGTCGCGGTCGAACTGGTCGCCGACCCGGCGGGGTCCACCGGCCGGCTCAGGCTGCCCATGGAACGCGGCCGCGCTATCCCCGGTGTCATCAACGGCTTCGAATATTACCGCGAGGTACAGACGGACCGGCCTGCCGCCCATTTCACGCCGCGCATCGTGCCCGCCCATCCCGAGGCGTCGCTGCCCGCCGAGCTGCCGCTGGTGCGGTGGCAGCATTGATCGCCAGCGGGCTTGATGCGTGTCAATGCGCCGCCCCGCTTGCATCCGCCATGCTTTGATGATCCGCTCGTTGGGCGCGGATGCCGCTCCGGCGGATCGCATCACGGGAGCATGAGAATGAGCGCGCGGGAAAGCGCCAGTTCCCCCCTGGCCGCCGGGCGGGTCGTCGCCGTGCGCGGGTCGGTGGTGGACGTGCGGTTTCCGGCGCATGCCTTGCCCGCCATCGACGAGGCGGTGGAAATCCAGTGGGACCGGGGCAGGCCCCTCCTCGCCGAGGTGCAGCAGCACCTGGACGCTGGTGCGGTCCGGGCGGTGGCCATGCAGAGCACGTCCGGCCTGCGACGCGGCACGCCGGTCCGCGCCAGCGGCGCTCCCCTGCTGGTGCCGGTGGGCGAGCAGGTGCTTGGCCGCTTGCTCAATGCGCTGGGCGAGACGGCCGATGGTGCCGGTCCCCTGGCCGACCCGCAGCGATGCCGTCCGATCCACGGCCCCGCCCCGGAACTGGGCAGCCAGTCCGGCGCGCCGGAAATGTTCCGCACCGGCATCAAGGTGGTCGACCTGCTGGCGCCGCTGGTAAAGGGCGGCAAGGCCGCCATGTTCGGCGGCGCCGGCGTGGGCAAGACGGTACTGATCATGGAACTGATCCGCACCACGGTGGAGCGCCATGCCGGCACCTCGGTGTTCGCCGGGATCGGCGAGCGGTCCCGCGAGGGGCACGAGCTGCTGCTGGAGCTGCGGGAGTCGGGCGTGCTGGAGCGGACGGCGCTGGTGTTCGGCCAGATGAATGAGCCGTCGGGCGCACGCTGGCGGGCCGGCCTGACGGCGCTCACCATGGCGGAGCACTTCCGCGACGCCGCCCATGAGAACGTGCTGCTGCTGGTGGACAACGTCTACCGGCTGGTGCAGGCCGGCGGCGAGGTGTCGGGCTCGCTCGGCCGGCTGCCGTCGCGGGTGGGCTACCAGCCGACACTGGCCAGCGAGATCGCCGAATTCGAGGAACGGATCGCCTCGGTGGCGGGCGCGGCGATCACCTCCATCCAGGCGGTCTACGTGCCGGCCGACGACTTCACCGACCCGGCCGTGGCCGAGATCTTCACCCACCTGGATTCCTCCATCGTGCTGTCCCGGGACATGGCGAGCGAGGGCATGTATCCGGCGGTCGACCCGCTGGGCTCCACGTCGAGCCTGCTCGACCCGCGCTTCGTCGGCGACGCCCACTACCGCACCGCAGAGGCGGTGCGCAAGACGGTCGCCCACTACCGCGAGCTGCAGGAGATCATCGCCCTGCTGGGCATCGAGGAACTGAGCGCCGCCGACCGAACCATCGTCAGGCGGGCGCGCCGGCTGCTCCGCTTCCTCACCCAGCCCTTCATGGTGACCGAGGCGTTCACCGGGGCGGCCGGCCGGTCGGTGGAGCTGGAGGCGACGCTCGCCGGCTGCGACGCCATCCTGGCCGGCGAGGCGGACGAGTGGGCGGAAGGCTCGCTCTACATGGTGGGCGACATCGACGAGGCGAAGGCCAAGGAGCAGGCGGGGGCGCACGCATGAGGCTCACCGTCACCACCCCGCTGCAGATCGTCGTGGACCGGGAGATCGCCCATCTGCGGGCCGAGGACGACAGCGGCGCCTTCGGCATCCTGCCCGGACACGCGGATTTCCTCACCGCCCTGGCGGTCTCCGTGCTGACGTGGCGCGACGGCGAAGGGCGCGAGGGGCACGCGGCGGTGCGCGGCGGCATGCTCGAGGTGCGGAACGGCGACACCGTGGCCGTCGCCACCCGCGAGGCGGTCACGGGCACGGACCTGAACCGGCTCGAAACCGACGTGCTGGATCGGTTCCGGCGCCAGTACGACGAGGAGCGGGCGGCG
This sequence comes from Alphaproteobacteria bacterium, assembly GCA_016124315.1. GTDB lineage: Bacteria > Pseudomonadota > Alphaproteobacteria > SMXS01 > SMXS01 > RI-34. The sequence goes on along the minus strand of WGNW01000010.1, from coordinate 5,550 downwards.
CGGGTGGGCACCCAGCGCCTCTACCTGGCGGCGATCCGGCAGATCTACCGGCTGCTGCGGCCGGGCTCGTCGCCGGTGACGCCGAGGCTGCGGGAAACCGCTTCCGCCGGGGAGGCCGAGCCGTGAACGGCCGGACCGACGATGCCGCCGAACGGGAAGCCGAAAGCCTCGACGAGGCGGTCCGGCGCCGCCGCGAGCGCCGGGCGCTGTGGGATCGTGAAGGCGAACGATCGATCGGCCAGAACCTGGCGCTGATCGGCGCGCTGGGCTGGACCATCGTCACGCCGGCGCTGCTCGGCATCTTCCTCGGCCGCTGGCTCGACCGCATGTGGAACGCGGGCATCTTCTGGACGCTGGGCCTGCTGGTGGCGGGACTGGCGGCCGGCTGCGTGATGGCCTGGAAGCGGATCCACCGGGAATGAGCGGCGACGGCGCGGTCACGGTTGTGGCGCTGGCGGTCGTCATGGCCGGGGCGGGCGCGTTGTTGGGCATGGTTTATTTCCGTGCGCTGCGCCGCACGGCGGATGCGGTGGTGGATGGCGGCTGGTCACGCGCCGTCGTGTTCACGGTCGCCCGGATCGCCCTTGCGGTGGCGCTCTTCGCCGCCGCCGCGCGCTTCGGGCCGGTGCCGCTGCTGGCGGCCTTCGCCGGCTTCCTGGCGGCGCGCGTCCTCGCGGTCCGCATGGCGCGCAGGGAGGGCTGATGCAGGCGTCTCCGCTGGCGAGCGAAATCCTGTTCCATCTCGGCCCGGTGCCGATCAGCCGGCCGGTGGTCACCACCTGGGCCATCATGCTGGTGCTCGGCGGCGGCTCGTGGCTGCTGACCCGGCGTCTGGCCGTCCATCCGGACCGGCGCCAGGCGGTGCTCGAGGTGGTGGTGACCGCCATCTCCGGGCAGATCCGCGACGTGATCGGCCGCGAGCCCCGGTCCCTGCTGTCGCTGCTCGGCACCCTGTTCCTGTTTCTTGTCATGGCGAACCTGTCCGGCGTGCTGCCCGGGGTGAAGGCGCCCACCGCGCAGATCGAGACGCCCGCGGCGCTCGCCGTCATCGTGTTCGTTTCGGTGCACTGGTACGGCGTCCGCGCCCAGGGCCTCGGCGGCTACCTGGCGAGCTTCGCGCGGCCGAAGCTGATCATGCTGCCGCTCAACCTGCTGTCCGAGGTCACCCGCACCTTCTCGCTGATGGTGCGCCTGTTCGGCAACGTCATGAGCGGCGAGTTCGTCATCGGCCTGGTGCTGGCGCTGGCGGGCCTGTTCGTGCCGATCCCGCTGATGGCCCTCGAAATCCTGCTGGGCCTGGTACAGGCGTACATCTTCACCATTCTCGCCACCGTCTTCATCGGCGCCGCCATCGGCAGCGTCGAGAAGGGATAAGGAGGATCCATGGACGTCCATTCCATCAGCATCATCGCGGCCGCCATCGCGGTGTCGTTCGGCGCCATCGGCCCGGCGCTCGGCGAGGGCCGGGCGGTCGCCGCCGCCATGGACGCCATCGCGCGCCAGCCCGAGGCCGCCGGCACCATCTCGCGCACCCTGTTCGTCGGCCTGGCGATGATCGAGACCATGGCGATCTACTGCCTGGTGATCGCGCTACTGCTGCTGTTCGCCAATCCCTACGCCGGCTGACGATGCACCTCGACTGGTGGACATTCGCGCTCCAGACGGTCAATTTCGGCATCCTCGTCTGGCTGCTGCACCGGTTCCTCTACAAGCCGGTGCTGCAGGCCATCGACGCGCGGCGCGCCGAGATCGAGGCCCGGTTCGCCGCGGCCACGACCGCCGAAGCCCAGGCAAGGGAAGCGCTGGCGAGTGTCGAGGCCCAGCGCGAGGGCATCGAGGCCGAGCGCGCGGCCGCCCTGAAGGAGGCGATGGCCCAGGCGGAGGCGGCGGCAGAGGCGCGGCGCGTGGAGGCGCAGCGGCAGGCCGACGCGTTGCTGGACGGCGCCCGCAAGACCCTCGCCCAGGAGCGGGAGGAGGCGCTGGACGCGGCGCGGGCGGCGTCCCTCGACCTGGGCCTCGACATCGCCCGCCGGCTGCTGGCGGAGGTGCCCGTGGAACTGCGCGCCGAGGCATGGCTCGAGCGGGTTGAGCAGCATCTGGCGGCCATGGAACCGGACGAGCGGGATCGGATGAAGCAGGGCATGGGCGACGGCGCGCCGTTGCGGGCGGTCACCGCCGCGCCCTTGCCAGAGGCGGCCGCCGGGGCATGGCGCGAGCGGCTGCACCGGGCGCTGGGCGACGGGGCCGCCATCGAGTTCGCCGACGATCCGGCGCTGATCGCCGGGGTCGAACTGCATTTCCCCACCTCAATCCTGCGGCTGTCGTGGCGCAGCACGCTGGCGGGGCTGAAGGCGGAGATCGAGAACCATGGCCAGCCTCGCTGACGACCTGAAGGACTGGCTGGCGCGCAGTCGCGGCCGCATCGGCGCCCACCCCATGGAGCCGACGCTGGAGCAGGTGGGCCGGGTGCTGCGGGTTGGCGACGGCATCGCCACCGTCTCCGGCCTGCCAGACACGCGGCTCGACGAACTGCTGGTCTTCGAGGGCGGCGTGCGCGGCCTCGCCGTCGAGCTGTCCGAGGAGTTCATCGGCTGCGTCCTGCTGGGCGACGCCAAGGGCATCGCCGCCGGCTCGGTGGTGCGGGGCACCGGCGAGGTGGCGCGGGCGCCGGTGGGCGACACGTTGCTGGGCCGGGTCGTCGACGCGCTGGGCCAGCCCCTCGACGACGGGCCGCCCCTGGCGCCGTCGGGCTTCGAGCCGGTGGACAGGCCGGCGCCCGCCATCGTCGAGCGGGCGCTGGTCACGCGGCCGCTGGCCACCGGCCTGCTGGTGGTCGACGCGATGATTCCCATCGGCCGCGGCCAGCGGGAGCTGATCATCGGCGACCGCGAGACCGGCAAGACCGCCATCGCCGTCGACGCGATCATCAACCAGCGCGACAGCGACGTGATCTGCGTCTACGCAGCGGTCGGCCAGAAGGCGTCTTCCATCGGCCAGGTGATCGACGCCATCCGCCGCTACGGTGCGCCCGAGCGCTGCCTGTTCGTGGTCGGGCAGGCCGACGCGGCGCCCGGCCTGCAATGGCTCACGCCCTATGCCGCCTGCACCATGGCCGCGCCCTTCGTCGCCCAAGGCAGGGACGCGCTGCTGGTGATCGACGATCTCACCAAGCACGCCGCCGTCTACCGGCAGATCTCCCTGCTGCTGCGCCGGCCGCCCGGTCGCGAGGCCTATCCGGGCGACATCTTCCACATCCATTCCCGGCTGCTGGAGCGGGCGGCGAAGCTGTCCCCCGAGTTGGGCGGCGGTTCGCTGACGGCGTTGCCCATCGCCGAGACCCAGGCAGGCAACATCAGCGCCTTCATCCCCACCAACCTGATTTCCATCACCGACGGCCAGATCTACCTGGACCCGCGCCTGTTCTACGAGGACCAGAAGCCGGCGGTCGACGTGGGCAAGAGCGTCTCGCGGGTCGGCGGCAAGGCGCAGGCGCCCGTGCTCAAGGCGCTGGCCGAGCACCTGCGGCTGGAATACGCCCAGTTCCTCGAGCTCGAGGTGTTCACCCGTTTCGGGTCCATGGTCGACGAGCGCACCCGCCGGATCATCGAGCATGGCCGGCGCATCCGCGCGGTGCTCGACCAGAGCCAGTTCTCGCCCCTGCCGCTGGCCGGGCAGGTGGCGCTTCTTGTGGCCGTCTCGGAGCATGTGCTCGACGATGTGCCGATCGAGCGCATCCCGGATTTCCGGGCGGCCCTCGTCGACTGGCTGCACGAACGCAGCCCCGAACTCGCCGGCCTCGACGAGAACGCGGCGCCGCTGGACGAAGCCGCCCGCGCGCGGCTCGCCGAGACCCTCCGGCATCTGGCCGCCACCTTCGCGCCGCCGCCATCGGATGCCGGCGCAGGGAAGGCACCGTGAGCCGGCTCGCCGAGATCGAGTCCCATATCGGCAGCATGCAGGAGCTGCTGGAGATCGTCGGCGCCATGCGCTCGCTGGCGGGCATGCGCGTACAGGAGGCGCAACGGTCGCTGCCCGGGGTGCGGCGCTACGCGGAGTCGCTCGCTGCGGGGATCGCCGACACCCTGCTGCTGGATCAGGGGGCGGCGGCCTCCCGCGGCGTCGCCGGACCGGGCGCCGTGGTGCTGTGCACCTCCGAGCACGGCTTCGTCGGCGGCTTCAACGAGCACCTGGTCGACGCCGTGGGCGAGTGGCTGGGGCCGCGCGACCTGCTGTTCGTCCTGGGAGGGCGCGGCGCGGCGCTGGCCGAGGAACGCGGCCGCAAGCCGCGTCTCGCGGTGCCCATGGCCACCCGCTGCGCGGCGGCGACGGAAACCGTCCAAAGGCTGACCGAGGAACTCTACCGGCTCATCGCCCGGGGCAGTATCGCCGGCCTCGCGGTGGTGTTCGCCCGCTACCGCCAGGGCAGCCAGTCCGCCGTGGAGCGCCGGTCGCTGCTGCCGATCGACGTCGCCGCTCCAGGCGCCGGGATGTCCCGGCAGCCGCCGCTGCATAACCTGTCCGCCGCCGCGTTGCAGGAGAAGCTGACGTCGGAATACGTCTTCGCGCTGCTGATGGAGGCGGTCGTGGAGTCGATCGCCAGTGAGAACGCCGCGCGCCTCGCCGCCATGGAGGCGGCGCGCCAGAACGTCTCGCGAAAGCTCGATGGCCTGCGCCGCGACGCCCGCGAGGCGCGTCAGTCGGAAATCACCGCCGAACTGCTGGACTTGGTGACCGGCGCCGAGGCGCAGGCCGCCGGCTGAACTACCTGAGCCGCGAGGCGGCGGTCCTGAGGGCCTCGGCCAGATCGTCGCGCGCCTTCTCGAGGCCGGCCCGCAGGTCGCCCCAGGCGTCCTCGCTCGCCCGTCGGAGTTCCTCGAGCCTCGCCCTGGTCTCGTCGCGCCGGGCCCGCAGGATCGCCATCTGGGATTCGATCTGGCTGCGGGCCTCAGTGGAGGCCTTGCGCAGCCGCGTCTCCAGATCGTCGATCTGGTCGTTCCACTGGTCGAACTGGGCCTTCAGCTTCTCGACATAGGCATCCCTTGCTGACATCTGTCCTTCTCCCATCCGCAGTGCGGCGTGCCGGACGGCAATGGTCGCCGGGCGCGCTCGGCGCCTTGACGACCGTAGGGAGAAGACGGCGCAGCCGCCGTGATCTGGATCAACTGCGGCGGCGTTCGGCCGGCGCGGGGCGGCCGTCACGCCTGTTTGTTCCGCCCCCGGCGGGAAGGGGGCTGCCTGTCGACGCCCTGTTGGACTACCATGCCGCCGCGTTCCTGGAGGTGACTCCGGCTTATCGGAAGAGAGGATGGACCCATGAAGACACGTGCGGCGATTGCGGTTGCGCCGAACCGTCCCCTGGTGATCGACGAGGTGGAACTGGACGGCCCGAAGGCGGGCGAGGTGCTCGTCGAGATCATGGCGACGGGGGTGTGCCACACCGACGCCTACACGCTGGAGGGCAAGGACTCCGAGGGCATCTTCCCGTCGATCCTGGGGCATGAGGGCGCCGGCGTGGTGCGCGAGGTGGGGCCGGGGGTGACCTCGGTGAAG
>WGNW01000059.1 GCA_016124315.1 Alphaproteobacteria bacterium | reverse complement strand
GCTCTTCCGATCTCGGCAACATCGTTGTCTCGCGTCGCGCCGTGCTGGAAGAAACCCGCGCGCACGAACGCTCGAAGTTGATGGAAGACCTGAAAGAAGGCCAAGTGCTGGACGGCGTGGTCAAGAACATCACCGACTACGGCGCCTTCGTGGACCTGGGCGGCATCGACGGCCTGCTGCACGTCACCGACATGTCGTGGCGCCGCATCAACCATCCGTCCGAGGTGCTGAACATCGGCCAGACCGTCAAGGTCCAGGTGATCAAGGTCAACCCGGAGAGCCAGCGCATCAGCCTGGGCATGAAGCAGCTCGAGGCCGATCCGTGGGACGGCATCGAGGCCAAGTATCCGGTCCGCGCCACCTTCACCGGCCGCGTCACCAACATCACCGAGTACGGCGCCTTCGTGGAGCTGGAGCCCGGCGTCGAGGGCCTGGTGCACGTGTCCGAGATGTCGTGGACCAAGAAGAACGTGCATCCCGGCAAGATCGTGTCGCAGAGCCAGGAAGTCGAGGTCATGGTGCTCGACGTCGACCCGGCCAAGCGCCGCATCAGTCTCGGCCTCAAGCAGGTCCAGGACAATCCCTGGGAGCTGTTCGCCGACCAGCATCCGGTCGGATCCGAGGTGGAAGGCCAGGTCAAGAACATCACCGAGTTCGGCCTGTTCATCGGCCTGGACAACGACCTGGACGGCATGATCCACCTGTCCGACCTCGACTGGCGCCGGTCCGGCGACGAGGCGATCAAGGAGTACAAGAAGGGCGACACCGTCCGTGCCGTGGTGCTGGACGTCGACACCGAGAAGGAGCGCATCGGCCTGGGCGTCAAGCAGCTCGGCGGCGATCCCTTCGCCACCGCCTCCTCGGGCATCCGCAAGGGCTCGGTCGTCACCTGCACCATCACCGCGGTGAACGACAACGGCCTCGAGGTCAGCTTCGGCGAGTCCGAGTTCCCGGGCTTCATCCGGCGCAGCGACCTGGCCCGCGACCGCGGCGACCAGCGGCCCGACCGCTTCGCGGCGGGCGACAAGGTCGACGCCCTGGTGACCAACGTCGACAAGTCGGCGCGTCGCATCACCCTGTCCATCAAGGCCCTCGAGATCGAGGAGGAGAAGCAGGCGGTGGCCCAGTACGGCTCGGCCGACGCCGGCGCCAGCCTCGGCGACATCCTGGGTGCCGCCATGGACAAGGCGCGCCGCGAAGCCAACGACTGACCGTTCCGCGGCAATACCGTCTTCGGAAGCCCTCCGGCCTGTTCAGGCCGGGGGGCTTTCTTTATGATGCCGCCGGATCGTCAGGGAGTGAGGCATGACAATCGACGTGGACGGCCTGCTGGCGCGCCGAAAGCTCAAGCGGCGGCTCACCTTCTGGCGGGTCGCGGCGCTGCTGCTGGTGGTGGCGCTGGCCGTCGCCCTCTTCGGGGCCGAGGGCAAGGGGGTGCTGCCGCACATCGCCCGGGTCAACGTGGACGGCGTCATCCTCGACGAGCGCGACCGGGTGGACATGCTGGACGACCTGGCGGACGACGGCAACGTCAAGGCGGTGATCGTGCGCATCGACAGCCCGGGCGGCACGGTCGTGGGCTCGGAGATGCTGTACGAAAGCCTGCGCAAGGTGGCGGCGAAGAAGCCCGTGGTCGCGGTCATCGACAGCATCGGCGCCTCGGGCGGCTACATCACCGCGCTGGCGACCGACCGCATCTACGCCCGCGAGAATTCGCTGACCGGCTCCATCGGGGTGATCTTCCAGGCGCCCGAGTTCTCCGAGCTGATGAGCAACATCGGGGTCAAGGTCAACGAGATCAAGTCGGCGCCGCTCAAGGGCGGCCCGTCGCCCTTCAAGCCCATGTCGGACGAGATGCGCCAGAGCATCGAGGTGGTGCTGGACGATTCGTTCGCCTGGTTCAAGGGGGTCGTACAGAAGCGGCGCGGCCTCACCGCCGAGCAGCTCCAGGCCGTTTCGGACGGCCGCGTCTACACCGGCCGCCAGGCGATCGGCAACGGCCTGATCGACGCTCTCGGCGGCGAGGACGAGGCGCTCGACTGGCTCGACAAGGAAAAGCATGTCGACAAGAACCTGCCCGTGGTCGACGCGCACGAGGACCGCGACATTCCGTTCATGACCAAAGCGCTGTCGATGGTGCTGGGCGACAGCCACCTGGCCGACAGCCTTTCGCTTGACGGGCTGCTAGCGCTCTGGCAACCTTGAACTTTCTCGGACAAGAGGGTGAGCGGGACGTGCTGGGGGTCGGTCGTCTCTTGCCGGCGGGGGTGTGACACGTGATCAAATCCGAACTCATTCAGCGTCTGGCTGAGGACAATCCTCATCTGTACCAGCGCGCTGTCGAACGCATCGTGTCCACCGTGTTCGACGAGATCACCAGTGCCCTCGCCCGAGGAGACCGGGTCGAGCTTCGGGGCTTCGGCGCCTTCTCGGTGAAGCACCGGCCGCCGCGGCTGGGCCGCAACCCCCGGACCGGCGAGTCCGTCGACGTCTCGGGCAAAGCCGTTCCCTTCTTCAAGACCGGCAAGGAACTGCGCGAGCGGCTGAACAGCAAGTAGCCGCCGCCAACGCTCCCTTCCGAGCCACCAAGACGTCTTCCTTCCTTCTCCAAGCGGAACATTCGCTGATCGCTGGCGTCTATGGACGGAGCGCGTCCGCCCAACGCAGGCCCGCGCCGAACAGAGAGACACAGAAAGAGGAAGAACCATGTCTTACCGCAATGCCTTGAGCGTATCCCTGATCGCCCTGGCGGCTGCGTTCGCGACGCCGGCCGCCATGGCCGCCGACAGCTCCGCCGATGGCGCCAAGGCCGCCGCCGACGCCAGCGCCACGGCCGATTTCACCGACCAGCAGCTCAGCACCTACGCGGACACCCACGCCAAGGTGGAAGCGATGAATCAGGACTACGCCGCGAAGATCAACGCGGCCGCCACCCCCGACGAGAAGCAGAACCTGACCGACGAGAAGAACCAGAAGCTTGCCGAGACCGTCCAGGCTTCCGGCATGACCGTCGAACAGTACAACCAGATCTACATGGCCTCGAAGTCCGATCCGACCCTCGAGACCAAGCTGCAGGCGATGCAGAGCGGCGGCGCGGCGACCGGCGCCGGCGAGTCGACCACGCAGTAAGGGTTGCAGTCATGGCCCGCGGCGCAGGCGTCGCGGGCCATCCGCCGGCCTGCCGTGGACCCCTCGATCAGAGGCTGGCCAGCAGGCAGCGGATCGCCCGGGTGAGGGCGACGGAGCCCACCGACACCGCCAGCAGCTGCTCGACGCCCGTCATGGTGAGGGCTGCAAGGCTGCCACCGGGCGCCAGTAACCCGAGCGAGATCACCAGCAGCGCGACCATCAGCACCACCGAGCGCAGCCATTCCTGCCGAAGCGATGCCGCGAACCGTCTAAGCATCGGCCCGGCCTCCGGTCGTGCCGCCGCCGATGCCGGCCGCGGCGATCGAGCCCAGCAGGAACACGTCCTCGAAGCCGCTCGCGTAGTTGTAGAGCAGCACCCAGAGATAGCCGAGCACCACCGTGCCGACCGCCGCTATCACACACCGCATTCTTCCCTCCCGTTTCAGTCCGCTTTCCCGCGCCGGCAGCCGCTGCCGCAGCCGGCGGAAGCCGCAGCAGCGTAGCATCCCGAGCGTCCGGTCCGACACGGGCTTGCGCCGCAGCGACGAAGCCGGTTGGAGCGGCGCGGGAATGCGGCTAAATGAGAGGCCATGACAGACCCGAAAAAGCCCAGCGCCTCCAATCAGGCGCAGATCGCCTCACCGTCCTACCGGCTGCCCGCCCTGGACCAGGACTTCCTGCTGGGCGATTCCATGCGGGGCGTCCGCTTCCTGCTGGAGTACGCCAAGGCGGAGCAGGTGCTGCGCCAGTGGCGCGTGCGCTCGACCATCGTCGTCTTCGGCTCGTCGCGGATCCGCGAGAACGGTCCCGGGCGCGAGCCGCGCTGGTACGGCCAGGCCCGCGAGTTCGCCCGGATCGCCTCGCAGCGGGGCGGCGCGCTGATGCCCTACGGCGACCAGCGGGACAACGTCATCGCCACCGGCGGCGGCCCGGGCGTCATGGAGGCGGCGAACCGGGGCGCCCGCGACGTGGGGGCGCCGACGGTCGGTTTCAACATCACCCTGCCCCACGAGCAGGCGCCCAACGCCTACTCGTCGCCTGAGCTGACGTTCCGGTTCCACTACTTCGCCATGCGCAAGATGCACCTAGCCATGCGCGCCAATGCTCTCGTGGTGTTTCCCGGCGGCTTCGGCACGCTGGACGAGATGTTCGAGATCCTGACCCTGCGCCAGACGGAGAAGTTCCAGAGCATCCCCGTGCTGCTGTTCGACGAGGAATACTGGCGGTCGGTGATCAATTTCGAGGTGCTGCTGGCCAACCAGATGATCGCCGAGTGCGACCTGGACCTGTTCGGCTACGCGGAGACGGCCGAGGAGATCTGGCAGAAGCTGGAGCCGGACGTGCTCAACCCCCGGCGCAAGGTGGGCAACCCCAATCCTCTCTGAGGCGTCTCGCCGCTGCCCTGCCCGTCAGGCGGGCGCAGGGACCAGATCGGCGAACACGAAGCCGTCCCGCTCCACCACCTCGCCCGGCGCGACCTTGATGGGCGCGCTGAACATGGGGCCGGCGGTGACCGCCGTATGGAACTCGCCGTTCTCGCCGCAGGGATCGACGCCCTGGGGCAGGTCGTCGAGCAGCGCGCCGTCGAAGACCCGGCCGGCGAAGCTGCGTTCGAGGCGGCGCGGGTCGACGCAGGTGAGTCGGGCCACGAGGCCGGATGCCACCATGTCGCGCGCCAGCGGGCCGGTGGGCCGGCCCCAGATGGGATAGACGCCGGTCATGCCGGCCCGGTCGAGCTGCGCATCCCGGTAGGCGCGGATGTCCTCCAGGAACAGGTCGCCGAAGATCATGTGGCTGACGCCCTGGGCCTTGAGGGCGGCCGTGGCCTCGGCCATGCGGGATTCGTACGCTTCGTTGGGGCAGGGGCTGGGCAGGCGCACCTTGAGGCAGGGCAGGCCCAGGGCGGTCGCCTGCCGGTCGAGCAGGGTCTCGCGGACGCCGTGCATGGCGACGCGCCCGTAGGCTTCGCTCACCGTCGTGAGGATGCCGGCAATCTCCAGTTCGCCGGCACGGCGTGCCTCGAGCAGCGCGAAGGCGCTGTCCTTGCCGGAGCTCCACGAGACGAAGGCCCTGGGCCGCGCCGACCCGCTCATGACAGGTCGTTGCGCAGCTTGGTGATTCGCATGGTGCGGATCAGCCACTTGCCGTCGCGCTTCTCGTAGGTCTCGTGGTAGTGCCCCCAGCCGTGCATCAGCCGGAAGGGCGCGGTCTCGGGCTGCCACAGCCGGTCTTCCATGGCCCAGATGCCGCGTGCGGTGGTCGGCCCGAGGACGTCGATCTCGGGCATATGGCCGTGATGCGCGGTGGTGGTGCCGACGGTGATCTCGGACACGTAGTCCGCGAAGGCCCGGCCGCCGATGAAGACCGCGTTGTCGTTGAAGCCGTCGATGGCGGATGATTCCTCGTCGGCCGACGTGCTGTCCGTCGAGCCGCGGACGTCGATCTCCGCGTCGTCGGTGAAGACACCCGCATAGAGCGCCCAGTCCTTGGTGTCGAGGGCACGGAAATAGCGTGCCTTGAGCTGCTTGATGTCCTCGATGGCCACGAGTCGTTCGAGGTCGGTCATGATGTCTCCCGCCGTTTCGCCGTTCCCGGCCCAGCCTAGCAGAAGCCGGGGCCGCAGGGCGACGATTGCCGGTCCCCCGCCGAACGACACGGGCGATCCAAACCGGTTGCGGCAGGAGTGGTTAGTGGGGCGCACCTGTGCAAGAGGGGGTCTCCGATTCAGATGCGCCCCCGGAAACGATTAAGCCTCGCTTCCGGCGGCTATCATGACAGTTCCGCAATGAACCGCAACGGAAGTTTGCCCTGCAAGCGCCTCTCAGGAACGACAACTTCGCGCGGGTTGTAGGCAGCTGACGAAATGGTCAGGAAATGGTTGTGAGGGCGGGGGTGTTGCACCAGTCTGGTCGCAGGCAAGGCAAGCGACGGGGAGTGCCATGGATCTGGAACTGGCGGGCAAGAAGGTCATTATCAGCGCCGCGACGCGGGGCGTGGGCAGGGCGATCGCCGAGCGGTTTCTGCGCGAGGGCGCCGTGGTGGCGATCTGCGGCAGGACCGCGCGAAGCGGGGAGCCGTCGACGACGGAGCCCGAGGTGATCCGCAACGACCTGCCGGGAGACGGCGTGGAAGAGGCCGTGGCGGCCATGAGCCGACTGGGCACGGTCTACGGCAGCGTGGTGGATTGCGGCTACGCCGAACAGGTGACCGCCTGGGTGGAGGAGGCGGCCCGCCGGATGGGTGGCATCGACGTGGCGGTGTCCAACGCCAGCGCGCTGGGCGGCATCCCGCGCTCCCGCAAGGGGTGGGACATTTCCTACAACGTCGACATGATGTCGGCGGTGGCCATGTGGGACGCCGCCTATCCGCACCTGAAGCAGTCGGACCAGCCGGCCTGGGTGCAGGTCTCCACCATCAGCGCCGTCGAGTACCATGCCTTCGCCGGCAGCTCGCAGAGCTACGGCGCGATGAAGGCGGCGCTGATCAACTACACCAGCCAACTCGCCTACGAGTTCATGGGCGAGGGCATCCGCTGCAATTCGGTGTCGCCGGGGCCGATCTACATCAAGGGCGGCTCGTGGGACTGGCTGGAGCAGAACATGCCGGACTATGTGGACCACAACATCGCCAAGCAGCCTTCGGGCCGGTTCGGCCGGGCGGAGGAGGTGGCGGACGTGGTGGCCTTCCTGGCGAGCCCGCGCGCCTCGTGGGTGACGGGCGAGAGCGTGGTGATCGACGGCGGCTACACCAAGCACATCAAGTTCTGAGTCGGTTTCGGCGGTTGCGCCGACGGCTGCGCGCCTCTATCTTCATGCCTGACAGGTGTCATATACCGAATCGGGGAGACTGCCGTGAACAAGCCCTTCAACGCGCCCGAGCCCGGCGAGGCACGATGCCCCGCGCCCAGCGTCCAGGACGTACTGCGCCGTGACGCGGATGGCCCGCCGCCTGCCTACACTCTCGAATCCTATTCCTACCTGGGCAGCGAGGACATTCCCTTCGAGCGCTACACCAGCCGGGCGTTCTTCGACCGGGAAATGGAGAAGATGTGGCCGCACGTCTGGCAGTGGGCGTGCCGCGAGGAGCACATTCCCGAAGTGGGCGACTACTACGTCTACGATGTGGGCCCGTATTCGCTCATCGTCATGCGGACGGCGCCCGACGAGATCAAGGCTTACTACAACGCCTGCCTGCACCGGGGCACCAAGCTGAAGCCGTCGGGCTCGGCGGGCAGCTCGGAGTCGATCAGCTGCCCGTTCCACGGCTGGACGTGGAGCCTCGACGGCGAACTGACCCGGCTGCTGTGCGAGTGGGACTTCCCGCATGTGGACAAGGAGGAGTTCCGGCTGCCGGAGGCCCGCGTGGGCACCTGGGGTGGCTTCGTCTTCGTCAACATGGACGAGAACGCGCCGTCACTCGAGGAGTATCTCGCGCCGCTGCCGGAGCATGCGAAGCGGGCGGCGTTCGAGGACCGGTACGTGTCGCTGCACGTGGAGAAGGAGCTTCCCTGCAACTGGAAGGTGGCGCAGGAAGCCTTCATGGAGGCCTACCACCTGCTCGCCACCCATCCGCAGCTGCTGCCGGCAAGCGGCGACATCAACACCCAGTACGACGTATTCAGTGAGCACGTGGACCGGCTCTACAATCTGGTCGGCTCGCCCAGCCCGCTGATGGAGCGGGAAGTGTCGGAACAGGAGGTGCTGGACAGCATGGTGCTGGGCGACCGCGAGTCCCTCGGCGGCAAGCTCACGGTGCCCGAGGGCGTCTATGCCCGGCAGGTGATGGCGGCCTATTTCCGCGACCTGATGCAGGAGCATTGCGGTAAGGACTGCAGCGACTACAGCACCGCCGAGATGATCGATACTGTGGGATACTTCGCGTTCCCGAACGGCCATTTCTTCCTGGCGATCTCGTTCCCCATCATCTACCGGTTCCGGCCGCTGGGCATGGACCAGACCAAGACCCTGTTCGATCTGATCCTGCTCTCGCCGGTTCCCAAGGACGGGCCGCGGCCCGAGCCTTACGAGCCGTACCGGGTCAAGATCGAGGAGTCGTACGGCGTCGTCCCCGGCATCGATCCCGGCCTGGCGGTGATCTACGACCAGGACACCGGCAACATGGGCTGGCAGCAGGAAGGCTTCGGCGCGGCCAAGAAAAAGCGGGCGACGCTGGGCAACTATCAGGAAGTCCGCATCCGGAACATGCACCGGACGCTCGACCGCTACCTGGAAGACTGACCGGCCCCGCCCCCGGAACAATTCCCACGGCCGTCTGTTCAGTCCTCCGCGGCAACCGCCGCGCAGGGCAACGATGGACAATGACCATGACCACACGGACGGCAGAAAAGACGAAATCCGGCAACGGCAGCTCCGGCAAGGGCACCGATGCCGTCAAGCTGCTGAAGCAGGACCACCGGGAGGTGGAAGACCTGTTCGAGACCTTCGAGAAGGCGCGGTCGAAGGACCGCAAGACCGAGCTGGCGAAGAAGATCTGCGACGCGCTGCGGGTCCACATGCAGGTGGAGGAGGAGATCTTCTATCCGGCCTGCCGGGGCATCGTCGACGACGACCAGCTCGATGAAGGGGTCGTCGAGCACGACAGCGCCCGCAAGCTCATCGCCGAGATCGAGAAGATGGCGCCCGGCGACGATCTCTACGACGCTAAGATGACCGTGCTCAGCGAGCAGGTCGACCATCACGTAGAGGAAGAGGAGGACGAGGTATTCCCGACGGTGAAGAAGTCGGATCTCGACCTTGTTTCCATCGGCGAGCAAATGCGGCGCAGAAAGGCCGAACTCGGGGCTGGGGACTGATCGGGGGGGCAAGTCTGCCCCGGAGAAGGCGGCCCCCTTGCTCCGGGGCGTTCGCAGGGTGACCGGCCTTTGGGGCTAGTCGTGGGCCGGGCCCTCCGAATCTAAGCTAGCGATCAATTTAGCGCCGGTCCGCCCGACCTACAACGGATTTAGTTCAAATTCTAAATAAATGGGCCGACGAGCCGGCGGCGCGCTTGTCCCCGGCTCCGGTTCCGGTCCGCCGCCTATTCGGCGGCGGCACGGCGCGGTAGGAACAGGGCCTGAAGGTTGCCGTCGTCCGTGTCCAGCAGGGTCTGGACCCAACGGTGAAAGTTCTGGCCGCCCGCCTCGTTGCGGCCGAACAGCACCTTGTCCAGCGCGCCGGCCTGCAGCGCCTTCTGCTGGCGCATGCCGGTCTCGTAGTCCTCGGTCTGCACCACGTATTTCAGCAGTTCGAACTGCTTGGTGGCCTCCTCCCGCTCCGAGGGCGTCGGCTCGCTCTCCAGCAGATAGAGCTGGGTGGTGAAGGACTCGCCGGCGTTCTCGCCGGGGAAAAGCTGGGAAATCATCACGCCGCGACCGCCGCCGTAGAACGAGGCGATGGAGACGTGCGGAAAGATGGTCCAGACGCCGCTCAGCAACGTCTCCGTGTCCCATTCGCTTTCGGGCCGCTCGTCGAGACGGATCAGGTTGGCGGTGTCGGGGGACGGCACCTGGGCGGACGGCGTGGCGACACGCTGGTGGGGGCCCCATGCGAAATAGAGCGCCTTGTTGGAAATGTCGCGGCCGAACGTGTCTCCGTGCAGCACCGGCAGGTGATAGAAGTCCAGATAGCCGTCATAGGCGATCTTCCAGTTCGGCCCCTTGATCGTCCGCTGGGAAAAGAGATGCCAGTGCTCGAACCCGAACGCCTGGAGCAGGTCGTCGTAGCCCGACAGGAAGGCTGCGATGTCCAGGGTGGACTTCGGATCGAGGATCACCCAGATCAGGCCGGCACGCTCCAGCACCGGAAGCGGCTTCAGCCCCAGGCAGGCGGGATCCACGTCGCCGAAATCCTCCCTCGAGGCGATGCCGACAAGCGCGCCCTCGCGGTTGAAGGTCCAGCCATGATAGGGGCAGGTGAACAGGGCGGTGTTGCCGCGACCTTCCACCGCCACGTAGGTCCCGCGGTGGGTGCAACTGTTCATGAACGCGCGGACCGCACCGTCCTTGCCGCGGGTCATCAGCACCGGCACGCCGACGGCCTCCATGGCCTTGTAGTCGCCGTTCTCGGGCAGCTCCGCGGTCGCCGCCAGCACCAGCGGCAGGCGCTTGAAAATCCGGTCGATCTCCCGCTTGTGGCGCGCCTCGTCGGTGTAGGCTTCAGCCGGGACGCGGAAGACGTCCTGCGCCTGGTTGACGGTGCCGGACGCGGCGTGGGAGATGCTCTCCTTCGCCATCCGGACGAGTTCGGCCCTATACATGCGCTCCTCCCGCGTGGACATCGACGGGAGGAGTGAAGCGGGCGGCCATCGCCCGCGCATTGATTTGAATCAGCGGCGCGGCGGTCAGGCCGCGGGGATGCTCCGGACGTTGCGGCAGCCGGCCGGCGTCAGCACCGGCTTGCCATCGGCCTGCGGGTCGAACTCCAGGTCGAACCTGCCGAGCTTCCGGTAGATCGGATCGGTGCGTTCGGGGCACAGGGCGCCGGCGGTCATCAGGCGGTTGGCGACCGGCATCTGTTCGGCCGCCTTCACGTTCGCCTCGGGCATCTCCACGTCCACCACGAGGCCCGGCGGCGCCACCTTGACGTCGAGCACCTTCCAGCCCGGCGCGGGGGGCGTCTGGTCGAAATAGGCTTGCATGTACTGCTTCGCCTGGGCCAGCTGCGCCTGTTCGGCCTGGTTCGCCCATGGCTTGGTGAACCACCAGATGGCACCTGCGGCCACGGCGACCACGACCACGCCGAGCACGATCCAGCCGACGCGGCTGTTGGACTGTTCCTGCGTCAAACTCGTTCTCCCCAAGTCACGAAATCGGCCTCACTCGGCTAGAGTTAGGATTGCTGGCAGGAGTCTGCAGCGGCTGGGAACGCAATTAGGTAATAACGGGGTTGCGCCCGCCGCCCTTGCCACTGAGGTATTCGTGCAGCGGCGCCAGTGCCGGAACGTGGCTGCAGATCACGTTGAGGACCACGGTGAGCGGCACCGCCATCAGCGCGCCGGGCACGCCCCAGAGCCAGGTCCAGAGCGCAATGGACAGGAACATCACCACCGTATTGATGGTGAAACGGCGCCCGAGCATCGACGGCGTGATGAAGCTCGATTCGAGGAAATTCGACGCGGAGTAGACCGCCGGCGCCATCAAGGCGTTGGTGATGTCGGGGAACTGCAGCACGGCGGCGATGGTCACCACGGTGACCCCGACCAGGAAACCGACATAGGGGATGAAGTTGAGCCCCATGGCGAGAATGCCCCAGAACACCGCATTCTTCAGGCCGATGGCGTAAAGGCCGAGGCCAATGGTCAGGCCAAGGCCGGCGTTGATCAGCATGATGGTGACGAGGTAGTTGGAGACCTCCTTCTCGATGGTCATCAGGATTCGCACCACCGCCCGTTTGTCGCGGAAGGTGGGCATCAGGCGCACGGTCTTTTCCTTGAACATGTCTCCCGCGGCGAGCAGGAAGTAGAGCAGCACCAGCATCATCAGGATCTGGATGCCGACCTGCGGAATACTGTCGACGACGCGGTCCATCACCCCCGGGTTGGTGGTGACGACGGTCTTGGAGGACTTCTTGTCGCCGCCGCCGGTGATGTTCATCACCTCGGCGGAGGCCTTCTGGACGTGCTCGACGGATTCGCGAACCGGCCGGAACTTGTGCTCCAGTTGCCGGGAGATGCGGGGCATCCTGTCCACCCAATCCAGCGCGGGCTGGGAGACGGCCATGGTCGCGCCGCCGATGATGCCGAGCAGCAGCAAGATGACCAGGGCCGCCATGATCGGTCCCGGGATACCGTAGCGGATCGCCGGCCTGATCAGCGGCGAGAACATGAAGTCGAGCAGGATGGCGCCGAATACGGGAACGAAGACGTCGCGGGCGACGTAGAGGCAGGCCAGAAATGCGAGGAAGAAGAGGCCGATGGTCGAGATGCGCTGCCAGCGCTCGAGCGGCCCCGAAGGTCGGTAGATGGTCATGCGGTGTTCACGCCTGTCTGGATGGGCTGCGGGAGCTCGGGCACGGAATCGCGCGGTGCGGCACCGAGCAGTTAAACGGTGCGGCGCTACCCGGGGTTCCGAGAACGCATCGTATCACCGGCGGGCCCGGTCAGGAAAAGAACCTCGCAAGGACCGCGACGGCGACGAACACGACGATGCCGGCGACGATGAGCCGCCGGCGCGCCCTGGTTCTCCGGACGATCTCGCGGTGGCGCGCTTCTTCCGCCAGGCGGGGCGGGGCATGGGGTGGCGGGGTGTCGCGACGCGGCTGGTTCATCCGTCCCCAACAGCCGGACGGCCGCTCTGGTTCCCCGCTTCACCTGGCGCTGGCGGCGCCGGGCGCCGGGCGCTCAGCGCGCGCCCCACTCGAGTTCAAGCCTGGGAAGCAGCCGGTGGCCGAGATTGGGCACGTATGAAATGTCCTGGCCGGGAGCAAGCCGCAGGTCGGGCAGGCGCGCCGTCAGTTCCTGGAGCGCGACGTTCAGTTCCAGTCTGGCGAGCGGCGCGCCGACGCAGAAATGCTTGCCGGTGCTGAAAGTCAGGTGCGGCGACGTCGTCTCGCGGAACGGGCAGAACTCGTCGGCGCGGTCGAAGCGCGCCTCGTCGTGGTTGCCCGAGCCCAGCACCATGGCAACCCGCTCGCCCTGCCGGATCGGCACCCCGGCGACTTCGGTGTCGCGGGCGCACACCCGGAACCAGACCAGGAGCGGCGGATCGAACCGCAGGCTCTCCTCGACGATGCTGCCGAGCCTGTCCGGATGGCGCTTCGCCTCCTCCCAGCGTTCGGGACGAGAGAGCAATTGGTACATCATGTTGGTCAGGGCCAGCTTGGTGGTCTCCTGGCCGGCGCCGACGAAACTGTGGGTGAACATGATCACCAGCTCGTCCTCCGTGAGCTGCGCCTTGCCGGTGGAGAGATTCTCCAGGATCTCGCTCATCAGGTCGTTGGACGGGTGGGCACGGCGCCGGGCGATCTTCTCCCGGATGTAGTGCTGGAAGGCGACGGCGTTGCGCGCGGCCGTCACCTGCTCGTCGGGCGACATGGCGGCCAGCAGCATCTTGAAGGTGTCGGTGATCCAGACGCGGAACTGCTCCATGTCCTGCTGTGCCTCCTCGAAGCCGACCAGGTTGAGGGTGGTCAGCATGGCGAGGGGATAGGCGAATTCGCCGACGAACTCGCAGCGGCCCCGCTCGATGAAGCCGTCGACCAGCGCCGTGGCGGTCTTGCGCACCGTCGGCTCCATGGCGGCGAAGCGCTTGGCGGTGAGCACGCTGCGCAGCGCGTTGCGGAAGCGGGCGTGGTCGGGCCCGTCGTCGGACTGGACGTGGCCGGTCCTGGTCCAGTCCACGCCCTCGGCCAGGACCGCGCGGGCCTCGGGACAGTAGCCACCGCTCTGCACGGCCTCGAGCGCCCCCTTCACCGTGAGGTTCTCGTCGCGCAGCACCCGCAGGATGTCGTCGTAGCGGGTGACCACCCAGACGTTGTACTTCTCGGAGAAGAAGATGGGCTGCTCGGCGCGGGCGCGGCGCAGGGAGGCGTAGACGTCCTCGAAAGAGGCGCCGGCGGGATCGAATTCGGTTGCGATGGTCACGTGAACGTCTCCCCAGGTTCGCAGCGAAGCCATAAATTGGTTAGTCAACCAACCAAGTTTAGATTGCGCCCTCGGGGCGGTTCGGGTCAACATGCTTGTCGGAGGGTGCGAGCATGAGATCATCGGGCGCGGCGGACTCTGCCGCGGCGGAAGAGGCGACTGGGGCCGAGCCGCGCCGGCGGTCTTCGCCCAAGGGCGAAGCGACGCGGGAGAAGATCCTCGACGCCGCGGAATACCTGTTCGCAGAGCGGGGCTTCCACGGCGTGTCCCTGCGGGACATCACCCGGCTTGCCGGCGTCGAGCTGGCGCTGGCGAGCTATCACTTCGGTACCAAGGAAAACCTGCTCTGCGCCGTGGTGAGCCGGCGGGCGGAAGAGCACCGCGACGACATGCTCGCCAGCCTGGACCAGGCGATCGCCGCGGCCGCGCCGGGGTTGCCGTCCAACGAGGCCCTGGTGGAGGCCTATGCGCGCCCGGCGCTGGAGAAGATCGCCCGCAGCCAGGGGTGGGCCGCGTACATCAAGCTGATCGTCGGCATCCAGAATCTGGCCCGTGACGACCGCATCGGCGAGCGGACCGATGCCGAGTACGATCCCGCGATCCGGCGCTACGTCGAAGCGTTCGTCGCGTCCAACCCCGACGTGGATCCCCACAGGGTGCACTTCGCCGTCTACTTTCTCCACGGGGCGCTCATCCAGATCCTGTCCCAGGGCTGGGCTTTCGAGCGGTTGCTGGAGAACGACGAGAGCCTGCGGGATACGGAGGAACTGATCGAGACCCTGGCCGGGTTCTTCGCCCGCGGCGTCGGCGGGAGGGCGCAGCAGCGCGGTTGACGCCGGGGGCGCGCCGGCTCATTTCCTCTAAGGGGCTCCCGCAACGCCGGCGGGGCGCCAACCGGAAAGGGGTGACGCGCTATGGCCGTCCAGCTCAACCACACCATCGTCTGGTGCCGCGACAAGCGACGCTCCGCCAAGTTTCTCACCGAAATGCTGGGCCTGGCCGACGCGGTGCCGTTCGGCGGCTTCATGGTGGTCGAGGTCGACAACGGCGTGTCGCTCGACTACCGCGACCGGGAGGGTCCGGTTGCTCCCCAGCATTATGCTTTCCTGATCGGCGAGGACGATTTCGACGCCGTGTTCGCCCGCATCCGCGAGCGCGACATGGACTACTGGGCCGATCCGGCTCGCAGCCGGTTGCGGCAGATCAATCGCAACGACGGCGGCCGGGGATTCTACTTCGAAGATCCGGACGGACACTTCCTCGAAGTCCTGACCCGGCCTTACGGCAGCGGGGGCTGATCAGACCTCTTCGTCGACGACGGCCGTGTCGCGCAGCGCGTCTATCCCGGCGACCCAGAGCCGCTCGGCATACAGTCCCTCGGTCTTGGCGCGGACCATTGCGGCGACCACTTCCGGGGGCGGCTGACGCAGGGCGGCCAGCACTTCGGTGATGGCCGCGTCGGCAACACCCGACATGACGTTGCCGGGATCGACGGCATCCGGCTGTCTGACGGCGTCCAGCGAAACGCCCCGGTTCAGGAAATACCGGGTGATGGTGTGCGCCACCCGCTCCCTCAGCTCGCCAAGATCATTCATGGCCGTTCTCCATCGCATTCGGCGGGGCGTCGATCGTCCACTCGTTCCATTCAGGCATGACCGGCGTCTTGGATCTCCCTGGTGTTCAGTTCGTCTTGATCGGCACGTGCACCACGCACGCCGCGCAATGCACTAGTCACCGGCGTGTCGCATTGCAATCTGGCGACATTGTGCCGCTTTCGCGTCAGGCCTGCCTTGTGCCGCTGCCTAGAGAGGATGCGCCGGCAGGGCGGGCCGCCTGGCCGACGATCCACGCCAACCGGTTGGCGGAACGCATCCGCAACGGGCAGTGGCTGGGGGCTCGGTCTTCCTGGGCCTCGATCGCCGGCGACATCCCGGCGACGCGCCGTTCACACAGCATCACGCCGCTTTTCCCGCAGGCTATAGGCAGAAGCAGGGTGAGTCCAGCCGTGCCTCCAACGGCCCTTTCCGCCCAAGGCGTCTCCGCCACCCGGTGCCCGGTCGCCGCCGCTACGGCCCCTCATGCTTGCTCGGGGCATTCAGGTTGCGGGCCGTGTCCAGATCCTGCTGGATGGCGGGCAACGACTTCTTGGCGTAGGCGCGCAGGCCTTCGTCCTCGCCGCCGTCCGCAAAGCCGGTGTAAACGTCGAGCTCCTTGCGGAGGAACTGCACCTGCTGGCTGACGTAGATGTCGTCGAAGCCGTTGTCCGGGGCGCCCTTCAACTGTTCCAGCAGCTTCTCATGGAGCTCGTTCAACTCGCTCTTCATCCCCTCGGGGTGGATCCGCTTCAGCCTGTCGTAGTTCCCTTTGTACTCGGTCACCAGATGGTCGGCGAACCGCTTCACGTCGGGCCGCTGCGCCTTGTCGTGGGCCCACTGGCCGGCCGACACCTGATAGAGGCTGTAGATGCTGGCCAGCTTGGCGAAATCGCCGGCGGAAAGGGTCGCGGCGGCTTCCGCGGTCTCCGGCCTGGGCGCCTGGACCTCCCCGAGGACGGGCGGGGCGCCGAGCAACAGCGCCAAGGCGCCCATCGAAATCGTGCTGCGCAACCGCATGGTCATCTCCGGAATTGTTCAATGTCTGTCAGGGAATACGCCGATGGGGGGGCATGGTTCCTTTGCGGGGGGCTCGGCCAAGGGGAACCGGGCGCCTTTCCGGGCATTTATGAATTGTATGGAATGACGCGGAGCGAGGTGCTCCGTTACCACGAAAGGTCGGGTCATTGCACGGACCGCTGCCGCTGCTTCTTCTCCTCGCTCTGCTGTGCATCTTCGGTACGGCGAAGGCGGCGGATCTGCACACTGTCGACGTGACGGTTACGAGCGTGCAGGAGGAGGGCGGCCTGATCAGGGCGGCCCTCTTCGACGATCCCAGGGCGTTTCCGGAAGGCAGGGATCACAAGGACGCCTCCGTGCCGGTGACGCATGCCGGGAAGGTGCACCTGAAGTTCCACGGCGTGCCCTCGGGCACCTACGCCATCAGCCTCTACCATGACGCCAACGGCAATGATCAGTTCGACCAGGGAGCGTTCGGCATTCCGAAGGAAAGCTACGGCTTTTCCGAGATCGACCACGCCGTGCTCGGTCCGCCCGGTTTCAATGATGCCCGGTTCACGGTGAAGGGCGACACGGCCGTCACCGTCGAGCTTCAGGCGCCCCCGACCAGAGACGATCACGACACGCACGGGGGGCCGCCCACCCACGGGTGGCCGCCGAGGTGACCTATGGCGGGCGACGGCGACGACGACGCGCCCAAGAACATATCGCCCCGCGAGGGGCACGATATCGAAAATCGCGCCCGGCTGAGGGCGCGGGTCATCTACGAGGTCGTCCGCACCGAGGGCCAGGAGGATCTCGACCGTCCGCCCTTCTCGCTGTGGTGGTCCGGCTTGGCGGCGGGACTCTCCATCAGCTTTTCCCTGCTGGCGCAGGCGATCCTGACCCAGCACCTGCCCGACGCGCCGTGGCGGCATCTGGTGGCGAGCCTGGGCTATTCGGTAGGGTTCATCATCGTCGTGCTCTCCCGCCAGCAGCTGTTTACGGAAACGACCATTACCGTGGTGCTGCCGCTGCTGGCCCGCTTCAGCATGAGGCTGCTCGGCCTCACCGGGCGGATGTGGGCGATCGTGCTCACCGCCAACCTGGCCGGGACGCTGGTCGCCGCCGCGTTCTGCACCTTCGCGCCGGTGATCTCGCCCGACCTGCGTCACGAGATGCTCGAACTGAGCCGTCACGCCATGGCCCACGGCTGGTGGGCGCTGGCGTTCCGCGGCGTGACGGCCGGCTTCCTGATCGCCGCCATGGTATGGCTCATACCGAGTTCGAAGGGGTCCGAGTTTCAGGTGGTGCTGCTGCTCACCTACCTGATCGCCGTCGGTGAATTCGCTCATATCGTCGCCGGCAGCGTGGAAGGATTCATGCTGGTGCTGGCCGGTGAAATGGGCTTGGGAGCAATGGCAGCCGATTTCGTCGCGCCCGTGCTGCTGGGCAACATCACCGGCGGGACCGTCCTGTTCGCCCTGATCTCTTACGCCCAGGTGGTGCGCGAGATGTAGCGGCGCCTTGCCCCCGGCAGGGGCGCCCGGTAAAGTCCGTTCCGGATACCCCCAGGGAGTATACGCATGACGGGGCCCAATCGCCCGGCGGCGATCCGCCGCCTCAGAAAGATAGAAGGACAGGTGCGCGGTCTCGCCAGGATGCTTCAGGAGGATCGGTATTGCATCGACGTGCTGCAGCAGATCCAGGCGGTCAAGGCGGCGCTGGTGCGGGTTGAAAGCCTGATTCTGAAAGACCACGCGGCCAGCTGCGTGGAGGGCGCCATCGCCAGCGGCGACCCGGAGGACCAGCGCCGCAAGTTCTCCGAACTGGTGGATCTGCTGGATCAGGTCCGGAGGTAGCCGTTTCCGCTCGCATGGACGGTTAACACGCGCCCGCCGGCATGAGAGGATGGTGCCGGTTCAAGCGATCAACGCACGGGGACAGCACTTTGCGTGTCATCGATGCAGCGGCGGGCCTGGAGATGCTGCTGGACGGGCTGCGCGACGCCGGCTACGGGCTGATCGGTCCGATGCGGCGCGACGGCGCCATCGTCTTCGATGAAATCGACGGCGTCGCCGACCTGCCGAGAGGCTGGACCGACGAGCAGGAGGGCGGCCGCTACAGGCTGCGGGAGCGGAGCGACGGGGCGTTTTTCGGCTTCGCGCACGGCCCCGAGTCGCTGAAGCGCCACCTCCATGTTCCCCATCAGGAACTCTGGCGCGCCGAGCGCCGTGACGGCGGGCTCGACATCGTCCAGGTGGCACCGGAAGCGCCCCGGCGCGCCTTCATCGGCGCGCGGGCATGCGACATCCATGCGGTTGCCATCCAGGACAGGGTGCTCACCGGCGGAGCCTATGCCGATCCCCACTACGCCGCCCGCCGGCGCGACGTCTTCATCGTCGCGGTCAACTGCGGCGAGCCCGGGGGAACCTGCTTCTGCGCGTCCATGGATGCCGGTCCGCGTGCGACCGGCGGCTTCGACATCGCGCTCACCGAACTGATGGACGGCGGCCGCCACGACCTGTTGCTGGAGCCCGGCAGCGAAGCGGGCCGGGCATTGCTGGCCACGCTTCCGGCACGCGAGGCCTCTGAAGCGGACCGGAAGGCGGCGGCCGCGGTGACCGATACCGCCAACCGAAAAATGGGGCGCCGGCTGGACGCCGCCCGCGCCCGGGAGATGCTGTCCCGCGTTCCGGAGCACCCGCGGTGGGAGGAGGTCGCCGACCGCTGCCTTTCCTGCGGCAACTGCACCCAGGTCTGCCCCACCTGCTTCTGCACCACCGAGGTGGACTCGTCGGACCTGGCGGTCTCGACCGCGAGCCGGGCGCGCCAGTGGGACTCCTGCTTCACCCTGGACTTCTCGATGCTCCACGGCGGGCCGGTGCGCCATTCGACCCGGGCGCGCTACCGCCAGTGGATGACCCACAAGCTTGCCACGTGGCACGAGCAGTTCGGCACCGCTGGCTGCGTCGGCTGCGGTCGTTGCATCACCTGGTGCCCAGTGGGGATCGACATCACCGAGGAGACCGCCGCCATGACGGCGCGGGAGGAGACGCCATGACCGACGACCTCGCCGAACGGGGGCGGGAGGGCCTGAAGCGCATCCTGGCGGAGCAGCCCTTTCTCGCCGGGCTCGACGCGCCCCATCTGGAACTGCTGCATGGCTGCGCCAGCAACGTGCGCTTCGAGACGGGCGCCTTCCTGCTGCGGGAGGGCGAGCCGGCCAACGCGTTCTACCTGCTGCGCGAGGGCCGCGTGGCGCTGGAGATCCACGCGCCGGGCGGCCCGCCCGTGGTGTTCCAGACCCTGGGGCCGGGCGAGGTGGTCGGCGTGTCCTGGCTGGTGCCGCCCTACCGCTGGAGTTATGACGCGCGGGCCCTGGAGCCGGTGCGCGCAGTGGGACTCGACGCCGCCTGCCTGCGGCGGAAATGCGATGCCGACCACCACCTGGGCTACGCGATGATGACCCGCTTCGTGCCGTTGCTGGTGGGCCGGCTGCAGGCCACGCGGATGCAGATCCTCGACGTCTACGGGCATCATGGCTGAGGCGGCGGCTTCCCTCGGGCCCATGGTGCCGCGGCCCGGGCGGGTGCGACGCCGGTCGCGGGAGACGGCGAACGTCTGGACCCTGGAACTGGAGCCGGACGGCGACGGCGCCGAGCCCGGCCAGTTCCACATGCTCTACGCCATGGGGGTGGGCGAGGTGCCGATCAGCGTCAGCGGCACGTCGCGCGACGGCGGGATGGTCCACACCATCCGCGACGCGGGCGCGGTATCGCGGGCGCTCGCGGGCCTGCGGCCCGGCGCCGGCTTGGGCGTGCGAGGACCGTTCGGCACGGGCTGGCCTCTGGCCGAGGCGGAGGGCCGGGACGTGGTGGTGATGGCCGGCGGCATCGGCCTGGCGCCGCTGCGTCCGGTCCTGCGCCGCCTGACGGGCCGGGGCGGCAAGGCGCGCCGCGTCGCGCTGCTCTACGGCGCCCGCAGCCCGGCGGACCTGCTCTATCCGCGGGAGCTCGACCGGTGGCGGGCGCGTGGCGCCATCGTCGAGGTCACCGTCGACCACGCCGTCGGCGGCTGGGACGGCAAGGTCGGCGTGGTCACGGCGCTGCTCGGCCCAGGGCTGTTCGAGCCATCCCGCAGCCTCGCCATGATCTGCGGACCGGAGGTGATGATGCGCTTCAGCGTGGCGGCGCTGATGGACCTGGGCATGCCGGCCGCGTCCATCTACGTGTCGCTGGAGCGCAACATGAAGTGCGCGGTCGGTCATTGCGGCCACTGCCAGCTCGGCGGCACGTTCGTCTGCCGCGACGGCCCGGTGTTCCGCTATGACCGGGCGGCGCCGCTGCTTGGCGTGAGGGAGCTCTAGGATGCGCAAGCCCCGGTTGGCGGTATGGAAGTTCGCGTCGTGCGACGGCTGCCAGCTTTCGCTGCTCGACCTGGAGGACGAGCTGCTGGCGGTGGCCGATGCCCTCGACATCGCCTATTTCGTCGAGGCCAGCCGGGCGACGGCGCCCGGTCCCTACGACCTGTCGCTGGTGGAAGGCTCGATCACCACGCCCCACGACGCCGAACGCATCCGGGCGGTGCGCCGCAAGTCGCGGCATCTGGTCACTATCGGCGCCTGCGCCACGGCCGGCGGCATCCAGGCGCTGCGCAACTTCGCCGACGTGCGCGAGTTCGCCGCGGCGGTCTACGCCCGGCCGGAGTACATCGACAGCCTGGCCACCTCCACGCCCATCGCCGCCCATGTGCCCGTGGACTACGAGCTGCACGGCTGCCCGATCAACAAGCGGCAGCTGCTGGAGGTGGTGAGCGCCTTCCTCGCCGGGCGGCGGCCCGCCGTCTCGTCGGAAAGCGTCTGCATGGAGTGCAAGCGGCGCGGCAATGTCTGCGTGATGGTGGCCGGGGGCGCTGCCTGCCTGGGGCCGGTGACCCATGCCGGCTGCGGCGCGCTGTGCCCGGCCTGCGACAGGGGATGCTACGGCTGCTACGGTCCCAAGGAGACGCCCAACGCGCCGTCGCTTAGCCACTGGCTGCGCGGCCTGGGCATGGACGGCCGGGACCTGCGCCGCGTCTACCGCACCTTCAACGCCGGCGCCGAGGCCTTCCGGCAGGAGAGCGACCGCCATGACGGATAGGATGATCAAGGTCAACTACCTGGCACGGGTCGAGGGCGAGGGTGCGCTCAAGGTCCGGGTGCGCGGCGGGATCGTGGAGGCGGCCGAACTGAACATCTTCGAGCCGCCCCGCTTCTTCGAGGCGCTGCTGCGGGGCCGCGCCTACACGGAGGCGCCCGACATCACCGCCCGCATCTGCGGCATCTGCCCGGTCGCCTACCAGATGAGCGCCGTCCACGCCATGGAGGACGCGCTCGGCGTCACCGTCCCCGAGCCGATCCGGGTGCTGCGGCGGCTGCTCTATTGCGGCGAGTGGATCGAGAGCCATGCGCTGCACGTCTTCCTGCTGCATGCACCCGATTTCCTGGGCTACGAGAACGCCGTGGCCATGGCGAAAGATCATGGCGAGGCGGTGCAGCGCGGCCTGGCCCTGAAGAAGGCGGGCAACGCGCTGGTGGCGGCGGTGGGCGGGCGCGAGGTGCATCCGGTCAACGTCCGCGTCGGCGGCTTCTACCGGGCGCCGCGCCGCCGCGACCTCGTCGCGCTGCGGGACGGGCTGGAGCGGGCGCGCGACGTGGCGCTGTGGGCCGTCGGCTGGACCGGCGGCTTCAACTTCCCCGACTGCGAACGGGACTACGAGTTCGTGGCGCTGCGGCACGAACGGGACTATCCGTTCAGCGAAGGCCGCATCGTCTCGAGCCGCGGCCTCGACATCCCGGTGCGCGACTATCCCGAGCATTTCGAGGAGACCCATCTGCCCCGCACCACGGCGCTGCGGTCGCGCATCCGGGAGCGGGGCGCCTATCTGACCGGCCCCATGGCGCGCTACAGCCTGAACCACGACCGGCTCTCTCCCGTGGCGCGGGAGGCGGCGGCCGGTGCAGGCCTGGGCACCACCTGCGCCAACCCCTACCGCAGCATCGTGGTGCGCGCGGTGGAGGCTCTGCAGGCCTGCGACGAGGCGCTGCGCATCATCGACGGCTACGAGGAGCCCGAGGCGCCGGCCGCCGAGCTGGTCGTGCGCGCCGACACCGGGCACGGCGCGACCGAGGCGCCCCGCGGCCTGCTCTACCACCGCTACCGCCTGGCGCCTGACGGCAGCATCGAGGCGGCGGACATCGTGCCGCCCACCGCCCAGAACCAGGCCAGCATCGAGGAGGACCTGACCCGGTTCATTCCGGACTGGCTGGACATGGACGACGCCGCGCTGCAGTGGCGGTGCGAGCAGACGGTGCGCAACTACGATCCCTGCATCTCCTGCGCCACCCATTTCCTGCGGCTGGAGATGGACCGCCGGCCATGACCAGCCGCGTGGTCATCGGCGTTGGCAATCCGGACCGGGGCGACGACGACGCCGGCCGGGCCGTGGCGGCGCGCCTGCGCGGCAGCGTTCACGACGGCGTGGCGGTGATGGAGCACGCCGGCGAGGCGACTTCCCTGCTGGAACTCATGGAGCGGGCCGACGCCTGCTGGCTGGTGGATGCGGCGTCATCCGGGGCGCCGGCCGGCACCATCCGGCGCTTCGACGTCGCAGCGGCGCCGTTGCCGCACACGCTGCTGGCCCTGTCCAGCCACGGTTTCGGCGTCGGTGAAGCGGTGGAACTGGCGCGCGCGCTGGGCAGCCTGCCGCGCCGCTGCGTCGTGTTCGCCATCGAGGGAGCCGGCTTCGAGGCCGGCGCGCCGCTCAGCCAGGCGGTGGCGCAGGCGGTCGAGGCAGTCGCCGCGCGGATCGTCCGGGAGTTGCAGGAGGTGCCGTAGCGGCGCGCCGGTCAGGACGCCCGGCCGACGGCGACCAGGTCGGCCCGCGAGGCGTCGCGTACGGAGTCTGGATAGTAGGTCCGGTGCGCCGGATGGGCGTAGACCGGGCGAGGGGGCGCGAAGCCGTCCCGCGGCCGGCTGGGCAGTAGCTTCCAGCGCGTGACCCTGACCAGGCGGGCCGTCGGGTCGCAGGAGACCAGCTCGCCCGTCGCCAGGTCCAGATGACCCCGTCCCATGGTGCGCGACACCCTGAAGGCGAGCAGCAGTTGCGCGCCGTGGATCGCCAGTTCGCCCGACCGGACGTCGGTCAGCACGGCGCCGGGGACCACGGAAACGTCCGACAGGTCGGGATCCACACAGGCATCCCTTGTGGCGAGGCACCATTCCTCGCCGAGGCTGCCAAGGGTCAGCATGGCCGGCGCCCGGCCTTCGCCGGGGCCCAGGTCGACGAGAAATCGGGTGCCCGAACTCGGGTCGATCGCCGCGATGCCGACGAACGGAACTCCGCCGCGGGTGAGCCGAACCAGCGCGCCCGGCGGCGCGTCGGCGACGGGGGTGCTGATGGAACCGTGTAGATCGAACCTCATGAATCGACGTTGGCCGGGTTGTTGGTCTCGCTCGTCTGGCCAGAATTTGCCCTCGCTGCGGATAAATCAAGAAAAAAGATCATATTACGGACAGGAAATGAGCCAATACTCGAAGTATAAGAATAAAAATACTTGAAATTTTAATCAAGTTGCCAAGGGTCGGGGCCGGTCTCACGCCAACGGAATTTTGGAACAAGGTGCAGACCTCGGAGTTCCGGTCCCGAGGCGGGACGCTGTCCCGGCCGCGCCCTGCATATCTGGCCGAGAGGAAACCCATGACGAGCAGAAAACCCCTTCCCTCCCTCGACCCCGCAACCCTCGGCGATCAGAAGATCCTGAGGGGAACGGGCGGGGAAACCCGCCAGACGGCGGGCGGCAAGGTTCCGGTGATGACCACGCAGCAGGGCGCGCCCGTCGCCGACGACCAGAACTCGCTGAAGGCGGGCCGCCGCGGGCCGGTGCTGATGGAAGACCAGCTCTTCCGCGAGAAGCTGTTCCACTTCGATCACGAGCGTATCCCCGAGCGGGTCGTCCACGCCCGCGGCTTCGGCGCCCACGGCTATTTCGAGAACTACGACTCCCTGTCGGACGTCACCAGCGCCGACCTGTTCCAGCGGGCGGGCGAGAAGACCGACGTCTTCGTCCGCTTCTCCACCGTGGCCGGCAACAAGGGCTCGGCCGACCTGGCGCGGGACGTGCGCGGCTTCGCCGTGAAGTTCTATACCAAGGAAGGCAACTGGGACATCGTCGGCAACAACATCCCGGTGTTCTTCATCCAGGACGCGATCAAGTTCCCCGACCTGATCCATTCGGCCAAGCAGGAGCCGGACCGCGGCTTCCCCCAGGCGCAGACGGCGCACGACAATTTCTGGGACTTCATCTCGCTGACGCCGGAATCCATGAACATGGCCATGTGGATCATGTCGGACCGGACGATTCCCCGGTCGCTGCGGTTCATGGAGGGCTTCGGCGTGCACACCTTCCGGCTGGTGAACGCGG